>JBCDFY010000050.1:0-33948 GCA_039176995.1 Bacteroidota bacterium | reverse complement strand
TTATTCGTTTATAATTAAATGCATCGTCTGGAATACTCTCAAACCTTTGCCTCTTCAATTCCTAAATATCGCAAAGATGACAAAAACGTATTGCTTCTGGTTTAAATTTTGTTGCTTATTCCATTTTGTGTCAGCACAACAAGTGGAAAGTGCCTTTTCTTGGGAGAGTGAATCTTTGCTCTCTTTTCAGAGTACAGCATCCCTGGAAGAACAGGTTTTTGTTGGAGGTATTTTTAGAGATCAATTTTTGCAGTCAGCTACAACAATCAATTCCGTCGGAAAGAACGATATTTTCCTAGCACAAATAGACGAAAATGGTAATCCAATTTGGCTACAAAGTGGAGGGAGTGCACAGAATGATGAATTAAAAAAAATAGTTGCCACTAATGACCAGATCTACGTGACAGGTACCTATTGGGTGACTGGGCAATTTGACGAAGTTCAACTACAAGCAAAGCGTGGCAATAAAAGTATCTTTTTTCTGAACTACTCAACCGATGGTGATGCTAACTGGGGTGTTTCAATTGACGGAAGTGGCAATAAAAATGTAAATGATATAGTCATTGACGGCGCGGGTAATTTGTTGCTAACTGGCAGCTTTACGGATAGCTTGTTCTTCGATGGTAGGCTGATTGGATTTACAGAGCAGCAGAGTTTTTTCTTGCTTAAAATCAGTTCTGAGGGCGATTTTATTTGGAGCAAACAGGCAAACGATATTTTTGGAAAAGTAGAAGGAATTGCAATTGGAGTTTCCAAAAATAATGAGGTTGCACTGACCGGCAATTTCATCGGAACATTGCAAATTGAATCCAGTCAAGTACAGACCAATACGGAAGATGAGAACGTTTTCTTAGCTAATTTTTCTGCGGATGGTGAATTTCGTTGGTTGCGATCAGCTGGTGGCGTTTTTCCAGATGAAGTAGTTGATCTTCAGTATGTTGATGAGGAAATATATTTAACGGGTAACTACTTTGGACGACTAGAAATTGATGAAAATCTTATTATTCAATCATTAGGTCTGAATGAGAATATCTTCTTGCTAGCGTATGATAAAAATGGCGAAGCCATTTCTGCCTATAACATTGGTGATGTAGATTTAGAGCGCGTTACGAGCATGGATATTTTTCGAGGACAAATTGTACTCTGTGGGTTTTTTCAAGAACGCATGAAAGTTGAAAATTTTATAATTGAAGGTGTTGGAAGTGAGCTAGAGGGCTTCGTATTAAATTTAGATTTAACAGGTAATCCATTGTGGTTACGTCCATTCCACTCTGATGAAAATTTGCTACTCAATGAAATACATTTTCGTACGCTTCAACAAATTCATGTCATAGGTGATTTTACAGGAAATGCTCAGTTTGATGACTTTCAATTTGCTACTTCTACCTTCAATCCTTTTTTAGCAGAAATCAATAATCTGACTACTTCTACAAAAAAGTATGTTCCACAATCAACTGACTACCAACTGCATAATAGTCAGGATTTTCTTCAAATCTCAAGCAAAGAAACCATTGAGTCACTACAAATTTTTAATCTTCAAGGACAACTACTTTTGCCCCATTCCAAAAGTAATCGAATTGTTACTACTTTTCTGCCTAATGGGATTTACATACTCCGTATTTTCTTTCAAAATGGCAGTCAAGTAACTCGATTATTTACCAAACTAAACTAAGTGATTCAGTGTTGAAATAAAAACTCTCATAGCATAAAGTAGAATTTCAACCTTAGAGCTTATTTAAGCTGGTTTAGTCGGTCTTTAGCATCAATAGATCAACAATCAAACTGATTAACAATATCCATGCCAGTCAATATACCTGAAACAAACAAAGAGCGGATCGTCATTATTGGAGGAGGCTTCGCAGGTCTGGAGCTAGTTCGAAGGCTACTCAGATCAGACTATCAAGTGGTGCTAGTTGATAAAAACAACTACCACCAATTTCAGCCACTTTTTTATCAAGTAGCGATGGCTGGATTAGAGCCCAGTTCAATTGCCTTTCCTTTCCGGAGAATTTTTCAAAAAAGCAAAGATGCCTATGTTAGGGTGGCAGAAGTCCTAGAAATAGATACCAAAGATAAGACCATCAATACTTCACTTGGTGATATGTGGTACGATCATTTGGTGATTTCTATTGGCGCGGATACCAACTTTTTTGGGAATGAAAAAATTGCCAAAAATGCAATTCCTATGAAATCCGTTTCGGAGGCTTTGTTCCTACGAAACACGATTCTTTCAGACTACGAAACCAGCGTGACTATCCGAGATTTTGAAGAGCGACAAAAATACATTGATATCGTCATTGTAGGAGGTGGACCAACAGGTGTAGAAGTAGCAGGTGCCTTGGCAGAAATGAAGAAATATGTTATTCCTAGAGAGTATAAAGAATTGGATTACAGGGAGATAGATATTCATCTACTTCAAGGAGCAGATCAGTTACTCAAAGGAATGTCACAGAAATCTTCGGATGCTGCGCTCAAGTTTTTGACTAAGTTAGGCGTGAAAGTTCAGCTCAACTGTCGAGTGATTGATTATGATGGCAGATATGTATACACTAAAGAAGGCACAAAAATTCCAACGCATAAACTGATCTGGGCAGCTGGCATCATCGGCAATAAGTTAAAAGGATTGAGCGAGGACGCACTCACTCATGGCAATCGAATCAAAGTGAACACACATCATCAAGTTGAACGCTTGGAAAATGTATATGCCATCGGAGATATTGCCTACATGGAAAATGAACAATACGAATATGGTCATCCACAAGTTGCGCAAGTAGCGATTCAGCAAGCGAAGAACTTGGCAAAAAATTTTAAACAGAAGCAAAAAGGGAAAACGCTAAGTGCCTTCCAATACAAAGACAAAGGTTCTATGGCAACCATCGGGCGTAACAAAGCAGTGGTTGACTTACCAAAATTCTCGTTCAATGGCAGTATAGCTTGGTTTGCTTGGTTAGCAGTTCATTTATTTGCTATTATTGGTGTGAAAAATAAGATATTTATCTTCCTCAATTGGCTTTGGAACTATGTCATGTACAATCAATCGCTTCGGTTGATCATTCGCCCCTACGCCAAAAAAGAGCAAGTAGGCAAGGTTGATAAATAGGTAGCTTTCAGATTGTGCGCAACAAACTATGCAGGTTATCCCATCGCTCTCACAAAGAACACATTTCTCGCACATTTTCTATATTTGGGCTTATTCTACTTTCGCAAAATTCTTTCAATGCATCGTTTAACTATTGCAATCGCTTTACTATTATTGACAGGCTGTTCTGTATTGCAAGCACAAACTATCAGTTTAGAAGAGGACTTCCAACTCATGCGCACTTGGTTTGAAGGCGAATTTGATAATTTTCAGCAAGTGTGGAAAGAAAACGAAGACAGTATAAGACAAGAATTGAGGCATGAGCATATTCACTCTATTGTCAAGCGGGTAGAGATACCCAAATTAGGGGAATATGTCTTTTTTGTCAAGCAATATCAAGATGGTGATACGAGTAATATCTATCGTCAAAAAGTCTATAAATTTCACTTAAATAAAGAAGAAAATGCGATTCAGTTAGACATTTATTCTTTCCTTTCTCCCAAAGCAGAAAAGCAATACCAAATGGCGAATTATCAGCCTGAATTGTTGAAAGATTTATCTACTAAAGACTTTCGGAATACACCAGGCTGCGCGGTCTATTGGAGAAAAAATGGAGATCATTTTGTAGGATACATGAAAGAAAAAGCGTGCTTCTTCCACTCCCGAAGGAGCAATAAAAACATTTACGTTACGGATAGCTTAAAATTGACGCAAGATGAAATTTGGATTCGAGATGAAGCCTACGATGAAGACGGAAATTATGTATTTGGCAACAAAGCAGGTATTTTGAGTAAACTGAAGCGTTGTCGCTTTTTTGAAGGTTGGATGGCTGTACAGAAACCCGAAAGTGAAGATTACTATTTCATGCGCAATATAAATTTGCACGATCAAGGTCAAAAAGTGCAATTGATTGATAAAGATGGAAGTGTGACACCTTATTATATTGAATTATCCGAAGTGATTTATCCAACAGGTTTGGAAGTAATGAAATTGGCGATTTATGAGGAAGGAAAAGACAAAGCTGTTGCTTATGTTTGGACGAATCCTGATGCAAAAAGAATAGGAATTAATATGCGTTCCATTACGGCGGGTTTTGCGGAGAAAGAAGATTAAGACCGCTTCGCTGTCGGAGGTCAGATCGAAAAATGGATTTTTCTGTCAGAAGCTACGTCTGTTTGACTGAATTTTTAATACATAAATAAAACAAACGATGAAACAATCATTAACGCTTATCCTAAGCCTTTTTTTAGTACAAACGCTTGCAGCTCAAAACATCAGAGTTTTGATCGTAGATGGTCAAAACAACCACGAAATGTGGCCAAAGACCAGTGTAATGATGAAGCAGTATTTGGAAGAATCAGGATTGTTTGAAGTAGATGTTCGTCGAACGCAGTACACTTGGAAAGGTGAAAAGTATCTAGCAGATTTTGACTTAAATCGTCGAAAAAGCTCTGAAGCACTAGAAAATCCTAAAACCGATCCAAACTTTACACCTGATTTTTTTGATTACGATGTTGTCCTTACCAATTTCGGTTGGCGAGCAGCAGCCTGGCCAGAACAGACCAAGAAGAATTTAGAAAAATTCATCGGCGAAGGTGGTGGCTTAGTAGTCATTCATGCAGCAGATAATTCTTTTCCAAAATGGGAAGCCTACAACCAAATGATTGGTCTTGGAGGTTGGGGTGGCAGAACAGAAAAAGATGGGCCGTATGTTTATTATGATGATAAAGGCAAGTTGCAGCGCGATGAATCTGCTGGTCATGGAGGCTCGCACGGACCAGAGCGAGAGTTTCAGTTACAAATTCGTGATAAAGAACATCCAATCACCAAAGGAATGCCCAAAAAATGGCTACACGCTAGAGATGAACTTTATGATCGTTTGCGTGGGCCAGCAGAAAATATGGAAATTTTGGCGACTGGCTTTGCCGCTGAAGAACATAAAGGTTCTGGTCGCCACGAACCCGTATTGATGACGATTCGATATGGAGAAGGACGAATTTTCCACAACACACTTGGTCATGCTGATTATTCAATGGAATGTGTTGGGTTCATTACTACTTTGCTTCGTGGCACAGAGTGGGCAGCAACGGGTGAAGTGACCCAAGCTATTCCAAAAGATTTTCCGAAGAAGAAACAAGTCAGTAAGCGTGATTTCATGCCAAAAAGTAAGTAGAAACCATTAGGATTTAGCAACTGTGGAGCATAAGTCTTGTTAGACGCGAAATCGCTGACGTATGACAAAACTTATGCTCATCACGCACATTGCTTCAGGAAGTATTTGTTTAGGAGCGGGACTTTTCGCTTTGTTTGCTCGCAAGGGTAAAAGAGCGCATACTGCTTCGGGACTTTGGTTTTACTACTCCATGTTACTTACGATTTTCAGCGCGTTTTATCTCTCCATTGTCACTAGGTCTCTTTTCCTATTTTCCATTGCCATTTTCAGTCTATTTTTTGTGCTTTCAGGCAGGCGTTATTTGAAAATTATCAAAGGCAAAAAAGTGTTTCCCAAAAAGCAAGATTGGGCATTGACTTCTTCCGCATTAATCTCTGCAATTTTACTCATTTTTCTAAGTGTTTTTCAAATTTTAAAGGGCGATTCCACGGCTGCTGTTTCTATTTCTTTTGCGGTTTTAGGATTAGTTTTTGCCATTCAAGATATTCAAATTTATCGAGGAAAATGGACGCCACCTGTCTTTCGATTGCGAATGCACTTGAGCAGAATGTTAGCAGCCTACATCACAACAATCACTGCTTTTTTTGTGGCAGGTATGAAAATGTGGAATGTATTTGCTTGGCTTGGGCCAACACTCGTTGGTACTTTTGTAATTTTGTATTATATCAAAAGATTGAAAGCTAAGAAATTAGCTTTTGTTTTATTTCTAGGTTTAGTTGCTAATATTGGACTTTCGCAAGACATTGATAATGAGCTGACTAGGTATAAATTTGCAAAGACTTATTATGGTGTAGATTTCAATTTTACGCCTAGTTTTTCGGATGGCTTGGCATTAGACGAATCGGGAGCACTGACTAATTTCCAGCGAAATGCTTTTTTGACACCTGCACTCAATTTGGGCGCAACGCATTTTTGGGGACATACCGATTTTTACATTTCCATCAACACCGCCAATCTCAAATTTCAGGAAGACGAATACAAAAATCGAGCATCCTATCGCGTCTTTACAGGACTTCGAGTTTATCCTTTCAAAACTAAGATCAACACACTGCGCCCTTACGTTGGCTACAAATTCTCGGCACTCACTTACACTCAAGAAAATTTAGAAGGTCAATCTGCAAGTACTTCTAAAACACGCTCTACTTTGGATGTAGGATTGACCTATCAAACAAAGAAATTTTATACTTATTTGGGTTACAATTTTATACCAAGAAACGAGCTAGATTTTTATGTGAGTCAAAGCGAAAAAGTGAGCACTCAAATGCCTAGTCAATTTTTAACTCTAGGCATTAATTATATTTTCGATACAACGCTAGGCAATCAAAATTGTAGAGAATGTAAGCATTTCAATGAGGTCTTTGGAGCTTCCAATGCAGATGGTTGGTATTTTGCTATTGGGCCGTCTTCCGCTTTCCCGATTCAATCTTCTTCTTATATTTCTACTTACGCGCCTTTCTTGAATCAATTTGTGATGCCTAGATTGTTTCCAGAAATTTCTTTGGGTTATCATTTCACTAAGCTGGATTTTCTCCTAAATGCTTCCTATCGTTCTATCACACAGACGCGAGAAGCCTATAATTATATTCAGAAATTTAGTCGAAGATCGTTGGTACTAGAAGGAGCAAAAATTCTAGGTGATTATCATGGTTTCGTTCCTTACTTAGGCGTTGGTGCTAGTCTGGAATCGCTTGCTTTGAACGAAGAAAACAATGGAGAAACTATTTCAGATGTAAGCAAAATGCAAATTACGCCGAGTTTTATCTTTGGTTGGGACATTCGACCTTCTCGCAAAGGCGATTCTTGGGTGCTGCGGACAAATGTGCGTTACGCGCCTTGGTTGAGATTACAACATCGAGATCAATTCATTAGTGCGCAGCAAATCGAGTTTAACTTTATCCAGTTTGTCTATTATCCTCAACGGGCGAAGGCTTATCGGAATTGGAAAGGGTGAAATATATTGAGTACATTCAAAAAAATATGGCACGCAGAGTTCGCAGAGCACGCAGAGTTTTAATCTTCAATCAGTTCAGATTGGATATTATAAAATCCCATGAAAACTGACATACGACCTGCAAAGAAATCTGTTCGATCCGTTAAATCCGTGTCTAAAATAAAAAATCCTGTTCTAGCCTCATTAGAACTTATCCAAATCTGGCGCAACAAACTCCACTTTCGCCTGCTCATCTTCAAAAATATTCCAACTGTAATGTGTTGCTAATAAATCCTTGAAACGATGCTTTAAATCTGGAAATTCCACCATGAAATCTTGGAAATTATCACTTTTAGATTGTTGCAAAAAATGATTTACACCATTCACCGCTGCAATGGTTAAGGTCTTATGAAACTTTGTTCCGTCATCAAATGTGCAGTCAAAAATTTGAATTTGCTGGCAAATCTTTTCTTCCGCCTCAGCTAGACTTCCGCTTTTTAGATGAATCCAAGCCAACCTTAAATGTGCTTCGTGCGTAAACCATTGCGGCGTTAACGTTAGCGTTTCAAATTGGTGGGCGAAGTCGCTGTCGGAAAGTTGGTAGTGTGCTTCCATAAGAATTGTTATTTTTAATGCAGATTTTTAATTTACTACATAGTTCAGATAGTATTTTCACACAAGTCATATAGTGTATATGTAGTCGGGTCGTCCAAAACGCGCATAAAGTCATTTCAACCCTTAGCAATAGCGACTTAAAATTCTATTTACTGTAAGAATACGTACTACACGAATTGCTCTATGGTTACTGCTGTGATAAATAATTATGCGAATTTAATGTAAAACCAGATTTGAGGTAGCTTATATTTTACCGATTAATAAGTTTTCTAACTAGAAAACAGTCCAAAATACTGCTTATGAACTTCTTCGATCGCTTCAACGAATGGGTGCGCAATTCACTAATAGTCAAATTATTAGCAATTGGAATTTTGATTTTATTGCTCTTGATTCCTTCCAGTATGGTTGAATCGCTCATTCGAGAACGTGAATACAATAGCGAACGTGTTATCAATGAAGTCAGTGGCTTGTGGAGTCATCCGCAACAATTGCTTGGACCTATTTTGACGATTCCTTACAAGGAATACTATACCAATGATGAAGGTAAAGTATTAAGCAGTACCAAGTACGCAAACTTCTTGCCTTCGGATTTGAAGATCAATGGCGAATTAGACAATCAGAAACGCTATCGCAGTATTTACGAGGTTGTCGTTTACACTGCTGAACTTGCTATTTCAGGCAATTTCCTGCGCCCAAATTTTGCTGATTTCAAGATAGATACTAGCGATGTGCTTTGGGATGAGGCATATTTATCCGTTGGAATTTCTGATATGCGTGGCATCCAAAATACGGTGAAAATAAATTGGGCAAACGAAAATTATGAGTTTTCTCCAGGCATGAAATATCGCTACGAAAACAACAATAATAAATACGACAGCTACGGACAGCCTTTGGATAACAATGGAGGCATCAGCAGCCGCTTGGATTTGACTATTCCAAAAGCCAATTATGATTTTTCCTTCGATTTGACTTTAAATGGTAGTAGAAATATTTACTTCACACCTGTTGGAGCGACGACTAATGTAGCATTGGCTTCTGACTGGCAAACCCCAAGTTTTAAGGGCGCATTTTTGCCTGATGAAAGAACCGTTGGCGATGAAGGTTTTCAAGCAAACTGGGAAGTACTGAGTCTAAATCGAAGCTATCCGCAAGCGTGGTTGGGCAATAGTTATGGCTTTTCGGGTTCGCAATTTGGGGTAGATTTATTGATTCCAGTAGATTACTACCAAAAAAGTACACGCTCTGCGAAATACAGCATTCTTTTTGTGGCTTTGACTTTTCTCATCTTCTTTTTCGTAGAAGTACTAAACGGTAAACGTATTCATCCGATTCAGTACATTTTGGTAGGTTTGGCTTTGGTGCTTTTCTATACTTTACTATTGGCATTTTCAGAACACATCGGTTTTGCTTGGGCGTATGTCATGTCTAGCATTGCCATTATTGGTTTGATTAGTCTGTACGTCAGTAGTATTTTCAAAAACTCAAAACTAACGCTAGTCACCACAGGGATTTTAGTGATTTTATATGGATTTATTTATACCTTGTTACAATTGGAAGATTATGCGTTATTGTTAGGAAGTATCGGGTTGTTTGTCATTCTTGGTTTCGTAATGATTTTTACGCGTAAGATTGATTGGTATGCACTGAGAAACCAAGATAAGTCATAATTTAATCTTACATCTCTTTGTGCCTTAGTGGTTTGACTAGGAATAAATACCTACTCACATCAAATAAACGAAAATGGAAAACATCACTAAAATTAAAGAACTCATTGCTCAAGGCAAGACCGAAGAAGCATTGGCTTTGCTCATGGAATACGCCAAGAGCAAAAATCCAGAAGCGGAACGTCAAGCCATTTTGCTTTCAGGACAATATCGGCAATGGAAGAGAGAAAGTACTTTGGGTATTCAGCAAGCAAGTAGTGAATTGCGCAGGATCGAATTGGGTATCATGCACTTAGTGGATGGCGTGGAAGGCGGTAGTTGGATAAATCAGGAAGCCTCTTTAGTAAATGCAAAACAAAAAAAATCTCCACTTCCTCTTGTTTTACTTGGATTGCTGGCAGTAGTAGGTATTGCAGCAGCAGTCTATTTCTTGAATAAATCCTCTTCTACCAATGTTGCGACCACAGCGATTAATGAAGGAAGAAGTTCATCGGTTGATGTAGAAACAGATGATACAAAAAAGATAGAAATACCAGATAAGAGTAAGAAAAAAGAAGATGTTGTTGAACCAACTTCGACTCCAGCTCCACCTGTCCCTAAAGCAATCGAAAAGTACGAACGAGTGCCATTGGCTGGGAAAATTTGGATGGCAGAAAACCTAAACGAAGTTACTCCAAAATCTAAGTGCTACCAATCCAATGATGCTAATTGTGAGCAATTTGGAAGATTGTACACCTTTGAGTCTGCCAAAAGAGCTTGTAAATCTTTAGGCGAAGGCTGGCGTTTACCGACTAGAGCAGATTGGAAAGCTTTGATTGATCCTTACGGCGGAAATCTAAATGAAGGAGGCGATGGACACAAAAGCTATAAGCATCTAAAGAGAGGAGGAGATACGGGTTTCAATGCTACATTGAGTGGAAAGAGTATTTATTTCTTTGATAATGAGAGTTTTGCGTATTACGATATCAATAGAATTGGCTACTATTGGGTAGATCAGCAAGACCCTAAAGAGGCAAATATGGCGAAGATGTACACTTTTAGAAGCGACGATAATTTAGTGTTGTACGAGAGCATTGACAAAACACATTATATTTCTTGTCGTTGTGTACATAATTAAGATTTGAAAATTTATCCATTCATTATTCATTACTAAGGCTGTACAAAGTATTAGGTAAAAAGTATCAGGTGGTCACAAACTTGCACAAGAATGAGTTTTTTGCTTCAGAACACAAGTTCTTAGCAATTTTTTCAGCCCTAATACCTGATTCTTAATACTTTGTATAGGCTTAATTCATTACAAAGAATGTCCCTACAAGAAAATACAGCACTGAAAAAAGCGACCTTAGCATTACTTGTTCAAATGATGACGAGCGATGCTGAAATTGCACCCATCGAAGAAAAATACATCGAATACGTTTCTAAAGAACTAGGAATATCTATTTCAGGAGTGGACGAAATTCGCGCCAATCCAGACCATTTCGATTTGAAACCGCCACAAGGTGAACAAGATCGCATGACCATTCTTTACTACTTACTCTTCACGATGCGTGTGGATGGCAAAATAGAAGCAAATGAAGAAGAATTGTGCTACAAAGCAGCTTTAAAATTGGGATTCAATCATCAAATGGTAAGTGATTTGATTGCTGTAATGAAAAGCAGCAAGGGAAAAGATTTGCCACCTGATCTTCTACTGAAGGAAATCAAGAAATACATGAATTAGAGCATAATGATAGTGGTTATTCACAAAAAAATTGCACAGTCGAATTGAGGTGCTGAAGACCAATCAATTAATCTTTACAAATATTATTAATGAATAAGATTTAATGAGTATGACAAACCACAATTTACTATTTTACAGGTATAAATCCACCGCTCACTAAATGAAGACTAAATTTCAACAATAAAATAGTTTTATTCTGCATTCTACTGCGTACTAATTCTCGCCACACTTTAACAAGCTCAATCGTAACAGAACTTGTGATCTTTTCGTTAGTTAGGTTGATTTAAAATTTTGAAACATGAGGTTTTCCGGTGCATTGTTGATTGCAGCAGTTCTCTTTTTAGCAGGATGTAATACTTACAAAAGAGCACAATTAAAAGACGAAAAAGTGGCAAGCGAAGAAGAACTGCCCATTGTTCCTAAAGATGTATTTTCTTTTTCAGGAGACACTACTGAAATCGTTTTGTTGGATGAAGTAGAACAGGAACGAGCATTTGTAGTTGCAAGTATCGAGCGTACAGGTTGCTATGGCAAGTGTCCTAGCTATAAAGCTAAGATTTTTTCTAATGGTCTCGTTTTGTATGAAGGAAGAGCGCACGTTGAAAAGCAAGGCATTTTTGAGGCTTACATTATTCAAAATCAAGTAGACAGTCTCATTGCACAAGCAGATTCCATTAGCTTTTTTGATCTCCCAGCTGCTTATCCCATCAATGGAATAGAAATCTACGACTTGCCAAACACTAATACCTTTATCCGAAGTGAAGATTATGAGAAGACAATCACGAATAATCATAACGCTCCTAGGATTTTAAGAAATTATGAATTCTTCTTCGAGGAACTGCTAGAACAATTGGATTGGAAAAAAGTAGATGATGTGGAATAATAAACTCGTATAATTTTATTTACAGAGTTTGCACAACATATTTCACAAATACTTCGAGGTATCTGTCGAGAGTGACTTGAGTGCCTCGTGGTGGTTATGTCCGCTCTAAGCTAATGCGACCATTAAGTGAAATAAGTAAAGATCAGAATTTCAGTGTACTATTAGTCTTTGATGAAATTGAAATTTGGTACAATCAAAAAATGCATAATCTTATTTTTTGTTGACACATTTACTACGAACAAGCGATCAACCTACTTCCTGATTTCAACCAACTATAAAACAATTCTTGCCTACTACTCATTATGAGTAACAAGATGTAAACATCTTCCAGTCTCCTGTCGTTATTTACGAAATCATACTAAACAACTGAATTGTGTGTTCCTGCAATTATAATTTTTGTGCAGACTACTTATCATGAGAGGTACTTTTTTACTAACAGCAGTAAGTGAAGACATCCAGTTCAAGCAAGGGCTTAGAAGCTATTAACTAAATCGAATCATATGAGCGGTAAGGTACTGAACACCCTAATCTTATTTTTTCTAATTGTCGCTTGCGACTTTAGTCAAAATCATCCCATCTCTAAAGCTACGACTGTGGCAGGAGAAGATATAGAAAGCCGAAATGCATTCAACGATTACTGGTATGCGGGGAAGGCAGAAGTGAATAGTTACCAATTGCAGCAAGTGCAATATGGTGAAATTCACGATGGAGATATTGTACTGGTTTTTGTGACAGAGCCCTTCTCCGAATCTGAACAAGTCAAATTGGATTATCCACAAGAAGTAGGCAGGGATAAGGTTGATATATTAAAACTGAATTCCATCCGAAAATTCAATACAGGAATTTACGACTACTCAATGATGACTTCCATTTTTACACCTGTTGACCATAATACCTATCCATATAGCTTAAAATCTACCACTTCTTCGCAAGAATGGTGTGGACACAGTTTCACGCAACTCAACCTAGATGGAAATAAGTATCGAATGCAGCAGTTTTCCTATTTCGAGCAAGAAGGCGATGTGGACAAAAACGTGGATGCGGCTATTCTGGAAGATGCACTATTTAACCATCTTCGCTTAAATGGTGGAGAATTACCACTAGGAGATATTGACTTGATCCCTTCTACTATTTACACGCGTTTGAAACACGAAAAAATCCGCCCAACTGCCGCGACTATCAGAAGAACTCAATCAGAAAGTAAAAATACCTACATTGTTGAATATCAACATTATAATAGGACACTGACTATTGATGTAGAACAGAATTTCCCGCATAAAATTCTAGCCTGGTCAGAAGATAATGGCGAAGGTTTGAAAACGACTGCTAGGCTAAAAGAAACCTTAAATACAGACTACTGGTCGAAGCACAACAATCAGCATGAAGGTTTACGAGATGAGTTAAGATTGACGAAGTGATTTTTATATTACAATCTGATTACAGAGCAGCAGGTAAACTGCAAAACTTTGCATTTTCTACTTTGTTTTGTATCTAATCTATCGTTACTTTGCAGTTCTGATGGACGGTAGTTTTATCACATAGCAAATATAGCGTTTGCACATAGGTCACATAGTTATGTATGGTTGCTACAAAGATATTTGAAGTTTGTTCAAATTGTTCTACTTTCAAAGATACAACTAAACTAATGTGCTCTATATGAAAAAACTATGTGACTATTGTGGTAAAAAATCACGAAATACTCAAAATGAGTAAAGGAAAAAAAACTGATTTTCAGGCGATTACAGATTTGGTAGCAATTCATGCGTTGACTCAAATTGCTTGGCAAAACAGTCAAGAAGAGGAAATATTGGCAGAGCATCAATCTGATAGTCAAGTTTTTGGAGCAGCAGGCAGACATCAGTCAGATGCTAACTTTCCGTCAGCCTATAAAAAGGAAACCAATCCAATCACTTTTGCTTGGCGTTTGATGAAACTACTAAGAGGTTTTTTTGAAGGAAGACAAACGAAATAATATGAAATCGAATACAGTTTTAAAATTAATAGGAATTGCAGCTTTGGTTGTGCTTATCATTTTACTAGGAATAGATGTAGCAGAAGCTCAATGTCCGATGTGTAGAATGTCCGCCGAGCAGAACCTAAAAGATGGTGGAACTGCTGGAAAAGGCTTGAATGCAGGTATATTATATATGTTGGCAACGCCTTATGTGGTAGTTGGAACGGTGGCGTTGATTTGGTGGCGTAATAGGAAGAAAAAGAATGAAGAGTAGAAGCCAGATTTCTGTAGATCAGATAGCAGTCTTAGAGATAGAAAAGGGAGAAAATGTACATTTTTCTCCCTTTTTTAATTGAATTAAGCAGACTTCCTTTACATTCACGGATGATTTTGGTCGTGGGCTAGAGAGTTGATTACAATACGCAGAATTACCCAAGAATGCAGAGATTAAGATACTATACTTCAAATCTCTGCTTGCTCTGCGCCCTCTGCATGAGACAATTCAATTAATAACTTTAGTCCAGCACCGATTTTTTGAGCTAACGAAAATTACCATCATCCATGCATATCAAAAAAGCTGTCATCACTGCTGCTGCTCGTGGCGGTCGCCTATATCCAGTTGGAGATACTGTTCAAAAAGCCATGCTTCCGCTCGCCGATTCGGACGGCGTTCATAAGCCAATTCTACAAATCATCGCTGAAGAAGCCTTTGAAAGTGGCATCGAAGATATTTGTTTGATTTGTGCACCTGGAGATGAAGCTCGCTATAAGCAAGCCTTTACAACACTTCGAGAAAATTTATCCAATGCGTACAGTGGAATTGATTGGGCAAAGCAGCAAGCCGAGAAGATAGATTTTTTGATGAATCACTTGACTTTTGTAGTACAGGCAGAAACTTTGGGCTATGGTCATGCCGTACATTGTGCGAAGTCCTTTGCAGATGGAGAACCTTTTCTACTGCTACTCGGCGATCATCTATATCTCTCCAATCAAGAGCAACGTTGTGCCAAGCAACTCTTAAATTTAGCAAGTGAAATGGATTGTTCCGTCTCCGCCGTAAATGCCACACCTGAATATTTAATTCGACAATATGGAACGCTCACAGGAACTCATCTGGGAGGACAAAAAGGTGTTTATGAAATAGAAACCATCATCGAAAAACCTTCTATTAGTCAAGCAGAATTACATTTGATGACTGCTGGTTTGAAAGCAGCACATTACCTCTGTTTTTTCGGAATGCACGTTCTGGAAGCAGATATTTTTGATCTTTTAGAAAGACAAATGGAAAGTGCTACTAAGGGAGAAGATATTCCGCTTACGCCTGCTTTGCAGGCACTTGCCAATACTCGAAAATACCTAGCGATGCAAATGGAAGGACGTCGCTTTAATCTAGGAACGCACTATGGTTGGTTGGAAGCACAAATTGCGTTTGGTTTGCAGAGTGAAAGCTCGGAGGAGTTGTTGGCAGGAATTGTGAATGAGTTGGCGATGGCACGTAGAAAAGGAGTGTAATCATCTCTTGTTATGCACAACATTATTCAATCCTTCTAAATTCAAAATAGTATAAACTTCAAATGCTGCAGCTAGATAAGCATAGTCTTTTTCAAAAGGAAGTGTACGAATGTAGTAAGCGTTTACTGGATCACGTCGTTTGAAAGTAGTGTTAGAAGCGTCTTTGTAATCTCGAACATCAACTTTGTAAAACCTTTTTAATCTTCTACCTAAACCATGCTTTTCATAACGCCCCTTTGTAAAACTAATACCCACTCCAATATAAGTAAGCTCTTCATTTTGATTGAAAGTAGCATAACATCCTTGACAATCTCCTTTTGGAATGCCTCCAATAAAATTCCAAGGCTCAGACCAAATAGGAGGGTCAACATTTTTCAAATGAAGCTGAAAAAATTGATTGGTGATACTTTGTAATTCTTGAATAGTATTTCGTGGCATAATATAAAATAGGAATTAGCTTTGTCCTTTATACATATTCTACAAGTCAATGTTTAGCCTTCAAATCAATAATTAAACAAATCAACAACCACTCGTGAATCCATTCATAGCAAATATCACAAGCAGCGACCCTAATATTCGCAATCGCTCTTTTTTGTCCAGTTGTAAAGGCAAAAAACTAGCTAAGCTACTTCCAGAACTAGCTGAACTAGAGCAATTTAGACTACAAAGTGAGAACTTGTACGAAGGAGTGCGAGCAAGTTTGTTCTTGTATGCGGCTTATCGTTTCGTTATTCCAACTAAGCCAGAACTAAAAAGTACAGGCTACACGCCTTCTGATGGCTACGAACATTTACTAAACCGTCGCTTCGAAGAAGCTATTGCTGTTTTTAAAGCGCATATTTCAAAGTATGGCTTAGATGGAACATTGGCAAGTGCACTGGCAGAAGCCTATCATCAGAGAGCCTTTCAAATGTTGGCAGAGCAAGTGCGAAGAAGCGTACGTTCGACCAGAGGTAATCAGTGGATGTTTCGCGGAGGCTACACGCCGCAGCACCCTATTCGGATTCATCGAACTTTGTTGAGGCGTCTCGAAGGGGCAAGTTTATTTCCAGTGTTAGAAGAAAAAACAGCAGTCCGCATGGATTTGACGCACAGCGGCTGGGCAGATATTTTCTTCTTGGGCATGGATTATCCGCAAGGTGCGCGCGTCATTAATGTGTCCGTTGATTTAGGAGTCTATCAGCGGGATGAAGACATCAAACCACCAATTCAAAGCTATGTGCGCGTCATTACCGAACCTGTTTTGCGTTTGACGAGTATAGATTTGGGCGTTACCAAAGACATCCAAGATTTAGAAGACCTTTTCAATTTTGGAAATGATTACTTGAGCCTCTTGAAAGCAGGCGTCATTGCTTCGGGTTGTATTCCACCTTCCTTTGAAGGAACAGGACAATCCTTGGAGCAACTGCTAGGGCAAATTGTTGCGCCAGGTATGGGCTTGGAATTGGTGACGATGGTGAACGATATTCCCAAAGGTTCACGTTTTGCAGTTTCTACTAATTTGCTCGGTTCAATTATAAGTGTTTTGATGCGTGCGACCCAGCAAACTGCTTCTTTAGAAGGTAAATTGCAAGAATCAGAGCGTCGGCTGGTAGCGGCACGAGCGATTCTAGGGGAATGGTTAGGTGGTTCAGGAGGAGGTTGGCAAGATTCAGGTGGTGTGTGGCCAGGCATCAAAGCTATCGAAGGTACATTTGCTCAAGAAGGTGATCCAGAATTTGGGATTAGCAATGGTTGTTTATTGCCTCAACATCGTTTGTTGAAAGAAGAAAGTTTACATTCTGAAATTGCAGAGCGACTGTCTAATTCGCTAGTATTGATGCACGGTGGAATGGCACAAAATGTAGGTCCAATTTTAGAAATGGTAACGGAGAAATATTTAATGCGTGCAGACGAAGAATGGAAAGCACGTTTGGCGACGAGTGAGATTTACGAAGGCGTTCTAAAGGCATTGAAATCAGGAAATATTAGTGACTTAGCAAAATGGACAAGCTACAATTGGAATTATCCAATTAAAACGATAATTCCTTGGGCAACAACGCATTACACAGAAACCTTAATCTCAAAAGCAAGGCAAAACTTTGGAGATGATTACTTAGGTTTTATGATGTTGGGCGGGATGTCAGGCGGCGGCATGGGAATGTACGTCAATTCCGAAAACTACGAAGCCTACAAGCAAGGCGTACTAGATATTTTGAGAGAAACTAAACAAGAACTTTCTTCTGCTTTGCCCTTTGCAATGGAACCTGTAGTATATAATTTTAAGATCAACAGCAATGGAACTTTTGCGCAACTAAAAAGGGTAGAGGGCGCTTTTCTTCCAGCTCGTTATTATAGCTTGCAAATTGCAGAATTGGCGAAACAAAATGCTAAAGAAATTCCTTACCAGAGACGACTTGAAATTGAACTGTATAGCGCGCAATTGCAAGCTGGCGATACTTCTTACGGACTATTGCGCTCCTTGGTTAGTAACCTATTTCAAGTCTCCGACGCACAGCAGGGCAACAGCAAACAGCAGCAAGACGAATTAGCTGCAAAAATCAAAAGTGAAAATGGTTTTGATGCCATACAACACGCCAAAATTCGAGAGGATTTACAGAAAGGACGAATTGGTTTGGGTAGAAATCGCTTGGCTGCGGAAACTAAGATTGAGGATGTAGCAGCTTCGGATGTCACGCATCTAGGAACTGCTGATGTGACGAAAATAGGCGAAGAAGCCTTGCGCGCAGGCAAAGTTGGGGTGCTAAGTTTAGCAGGTGGCGTTGGAAGTCGTTGGACGAAAGGTGCAGGGGTTATCAAAGCCATCAATCCTTTTGCTATGTTGCAAGGGAAGCATCGCAGTTTTCTAGAAATTCATCTAGCAAAGACACGCAAAACGGCGCAACTTTTCGCTGCAAAACCTCCACATTTAGTGGCTACCAGTTACTTGACTTATGCTGCGATCAAAGAAGAAATGCATCGAACCGATCATTATAATTACGAAGGAAATGTCTATCTCTCCAAAGGGAAATCCATTGGTCAGCGTTTCATTCCAATGGTACGTGATTTGCAATTTCTATGGGAAGAAATGCCTCAAGAAATCTTAGATGAAAACAAGCAAAAAGTGAGAGATGCAGTGCGTTCTGCACTCATTGGTTGGGCAAAATCAAAAGGTGAAGGAACAGATTATATAGATAACTTAGCACGACAGCGATTTAGTCCTTTGGGACATTGGTACGAAGTGCCGAATTTGATTAGAAATGGTGTTTTAGCAAAATTGCTTCGTGAGCAACCCCAAGTAGAAACCATTATGCTCCACAATATTGATACGCTAGGTGCAAATTTGGATGCTACTGCTCTTGGACATCATTTACACTCCAAAAAAATGCTCACTTTTGAGGTTATTCCACGACGTTTAGAAGATACAGGTGGCGGTTTGGCGCGTGTAAATGGACAAATACGTTTGCTAGAAGGTTTGGCACAACCACACGAGTCCGATGAACTCAAATTAAGCTACTACAACAGCATGACCACTTGGATACAAGTGGATGATCTGCTAAAATGGTTTGGTTTGACGCGAAAAGATTTAGAAAAAAATGCCGTCGCACTCGACGAAGCCGTTCGCAAAGCTGCACAACGTTTGCCGAGTTATGTTACTATCAAAGATGTAAAATATCGCTGGGGACACGGACAAGAAGATATTTATCCGGTTACACAAATCGAAAAGTTGTGGAGCGATATGACTGCGCAAGCAGATGTGAGTTGTAATTATTTAGTCGTGCCTAGAGTACGCGGACAGCAATTAAAAGATCCTGCGCAATTGGATGCTTGGGTGAATGATGGGGGTGCGAAGTATGTGAAGGGGTTGTGTGTATTTTAATTTCAGTAGGTTGAACAAATTCTAAAAACGTGTTGACCTTCCAGTCAGTGGATTTGTGATATTTCGTCTAAATGGAATTTGAGATAGATATATTTTGATTAGTCAATCAGTAGTGCTCATTTTCGTGTTATAAGTATAAATTTTACAAAAATAACCTCAAAATATTTTCTTTTAAAATACTAAAAATCAATAACTTGCCCTTGCCCTTGCCCTTGCCCTTGCCCTTGCCCTTGCCCTTGCCCTTGCAGAAATCTCGTTCAAAATTTGTTGTTCTTCAATGGAAATACATATATTTACACTTGTGATATATGAAATACAAAGGTTTACAGAGGCGGATTATTTATATCACAACCATAACAAATAGACACAATTACACATTTAGATTTTTCCCTTTCGATTACAAAATAGCAATACTGTACTTGTAAAAGTCTGGAATTAACACTCTGTTTGGAGCAGTGGTGTCTAGTAATATTCGTATCCTTCAATTGACTTCGTCAAATTGAAAAGGCAACTGAATATTCAATATTAACGTTTAATTTTTTACCAAAACCCAACTAAAATGACGAGCACATAATCGGACTAAACCACCAATAAAGGCGGAAATATATAGAAGACGATCACTAGCTACTTTACACGCTTTCCTGATCTCTCTATTTCTTGCTTACACATACGGATTTTAAGCTGCTGAATTCTCCTTGCGAGAGTTAGCACTAAACATTATTTGAATAATATAACAATATGTACTCATATTGAAGAGTACTGTATTGTCCGATAAAATCTTTCAATATCAATAAATTAAGGAGATATGAAACTTCAAAGTCTTACTATTCTATTTACAATTTTTCTAATTACAATAAGCTATAATGGTCATTCCCAAACAACAGATGAGTTCAAGCCCACTGATGATGCCTTCTTAAGTGGCAGTAATGGCATCCTTTATAATAACAAACAAATAAAACTGAAACAGGGCACTCAGGTGTCATATTTGAAATTTGATCTTTCCAGTTTGATAGGAAGAAATGTCAGTAGTGCTACATTTAGACTTTATTGTAAAAAAGCTGCAAGTATGAGCACTATTACAGTTTATCAAGGTACTTCTAATAATTGGACAGAGGATGATTTATCCAATTCTAATAAACCTGCAACTAGTAACACACTGGGGTCTATAAATACTAGCTATGTAGTCGATAATTTTTATGACTGGACACTTTCCAAACAAGAGATAGAAGATATGCTCAATGCAACTAATTCTGATGGATTAATAACGCTAGTAGTAGAAAAATCAGGCAATTCACAGAATGTAATCTTTTTCTCTAAAGATATTACATCAACAGATGGTCCCGATGCCCAAAAACCTACACTTACGCTAGTGACAACCAATGGAAGCGGCGGAAACAACGTTCCTGCCACAGGAGTAACTTTAATGCCAGGCAGTATTACAATGGATATAGGAGATATGGAGCAGCTAACAGCTGATGTTATACCATCTACTGCTACTAATCAATCTGTTACCTATCTTTCAAATGATGAAGCCATTGCAACAGTTGATAACAATGGTTTGGTGACAGCAGAAGGGGAAGGAAGTACGACTATTACTGTGACGACAATAGATGGAAATCATATGGCCACAAGTACCATTATGGTAAACGATCCAAATAACAATGGTGGTGGTGGAAATGGTGGAAGCGGCACAGGTGCATGGAGCCAGTCCCCAAATAATGCAAATAACATCTTCTACAATACAGGTAATGTAGGCATTGGCATAAATAATCCAATCGAAATGCTACACGTAGCAGGAGATATCTATGCAGTAAGAGTTAGAGTGAGTACGGATGCAGGGGCAGATTTTGTTTTTGAAGACGGGTATCAACTGATGACTTTAGAAGAATTAGAAGCCTATGTGAAGGAGCATAAACATTTGCCAGAGATTCCATCTGAGCGAGAGATGATTGAGAACGATCTTCAGTTGGGAGAATTTAGTATTAAACTGCTACAAAAAGTGGAAGAACTAACTCTTTATATGATTGAGTTGAAGAAGGAGAATAGTAAGTTATCCGAACAAATGAAGGAACTGAAAGTGGAAAATAAAGAAATGAAAAAGCAGATGAAAACACTCAGTAATCAATAATTACTCACCTAAAAATCAATTATCTATGAAAAAGATACTAATGATTTGGCTGAGCTGCTACTTAGTGCAGGGCGTTTTATCAGCCGAAAATAATGCTACGATCGTTCAGAAAACTGTGGCAGTCAATACCACTAACGGTACAATCATGTTGCCTTACACGATGAATGCGACGGAGCATACTATCGCATTAACGGTGTATGTCAATCCTTTACAACAAACGATTGAACTTGCCTCTTATGGCGTAAGAGTTTACTTCGATAATCAGAATCTTCGTTTTGGTTCTATTACCTATTCTGAACTGCTATGGGGAGATATGTTCTATTACGAAGAGAACCCTGACGTTATTATTGATGCCCAATCTGCTCCTCAGACAGGACTTGATCACTATGTCTTGGCTTCGGGAATTGATTTTTTTATAGAAGGCTTTGAGGAACAAGAATTTCAATTGATGCCCATGACTTCCGTGGAGTTATTCACAATGATTTTTGAAGTCCCCAGTGGCTTAGCAAAAATGGAAATTGACAACCTGATGGTGACAGGAAGCGGAACAGGAATGGATGATGTAATCTACGAGGATTATGATGGAATGCCTTTCAATTTTGAAGCGGGGCAGAATATTTGCGATAGCGAGACGGATCTGAATTATATGGATGAAGAGCTTCCAGCTGGATTGTTTGCAGCAAAGGATCACATCTATATTGATGATTGCACAAGTGATATAGATGCTAAAACAGAGTTTATAGCTGGAATGACCATAGAGGTGGAAGGTCGCACAGGAGACGAAACGGTCTTGGAAGGTATGGTGACACTGAGTATAGATGACTGCATCACTGAACTTTCTAGTAATAGCAATGAAAACCGAGTGGAAGGACGATCCTATCTAGTTGGTCATCTGGAAGAACAGCTTGATGTACAGTGTCTTCCGACTTTGACGCAACATCGGACAGTTTTCAAGTATCAGTTGGGGAGTGTTGAGCAAGCTAAATTATACATCATTGATGCGAATGGACAGATCGTGGAAGTGCGAACGTTGACGGCAAATTCGTCGGGATTGCCTGGCTTTATGGAATATGATGCGAGTCATTTGGATAGTGGGATTTACTATGTTCATTTGGTGAGTGTGGCAGGAAAGGCGAATGCTAAGATAGTGGTGGCAAAGTAGCATTTAGTTAAAGATTCCAATTCCAAGAATAAGTTTCAAAAAATAAAAGAGTGATCATTTGGTGTAGACTATAAGGAGGAATCTAAGCCTCTTTCTAGTTCTATCAAGAGAAGTAACCATCCTTCTCTTTAGAATTTGCTATGCCTAATGTTCACTATAAAACAATGAATAATGCTTACGAAAAAGATATTTACGATACTGGCGATACTGCTAGTAGGGATGCTTGGTTTGTCTGCTCAGCATTTGTGCCTTTCCTATGAGGTGAAAGTGAACAAGAATCAAGCACAAGTGGCAGTGTATATGCGCTCGGATACGGCGGGTGGTTCGCCTTTGGCTTCTTACAGTACGCTGCTGCACTTTGATGGTCAGAAAGCAGAATTCAACGCTATTGAATATAGCACCGAACTTTGGGACGCTACTTTTGCTGATCCTAACCCTGTGCTTCACTATGGTAAAGGGAAGAGTAGAAAGAATGCTTATCTACAGATCGCAGCGGTGGATATGCAGCCTTCTTCGCAGACGCAGGTGAATAAGACTATTCTACTCTACACGATCACTTTTAACACCGCTACGGGTGCTAAGCTAAAGAAGGACGACTTCTATTTATCTTTCTTACATAAGCCGACTTCGGATTTGAATTATGCAGATTATGCAGGAGAAAATTTCGCGATTAGTAGTTGCGATTATAGGTCGGAGAAGCGGCAAGAAAAGGAGGAAGAAGAGGCATTTACACTTGTACCTAATCCTGCTTGTGGAGAGGTGAATGTGCAATTGAAGGAAATGTCACAATTGGAGATTTTCTACAATATCTATGATCTTAATGGAAAAATATTACAACAAGGGCAATTCGATGAGTATACAGAAATAGCAAGACTTGCTGTCGATCAACTTTCACCAGGTCTATATTTCCTGAGTCTTCGTATCGAAGAAGATGTCATTACTCAAAAACTAATGATTAAGGACTGTAATACCCCTAGTACTGCTCCGAATACGACTCCTCATAATTCATCTACTATTCGATCAAAATCCTAAAGCCACAATTGGATAGCTTCTTCTAAATTATATTTAAAATGAAAAGAACGATATCAAATATATTGACGAATGTTATCGTCATGGTAGTTATATGTCTCTCCCAAAATCTACTGGCGCAAAACCCATCTACTGATCCTCTGAGCGATATAATTCCGCCAGGACCTACGTCCGCATCTTTAGGAAAATATGGAAATATACCTGTAGGATTGCATACTGGAAATCCTAATATCTCCATTCCTTTGATTGTGGCAGAGGGAATTCATATAGATGTTCCTATTTCTGTGAGTTATCACTCAGGAGGTATTAGAATAGAAGAAGTAGCTAGTTGGGTTGGGTTAGGGTGGTCGTTAAATGCTGGAGGAGTAGTTACTAGAACAGTTAGAGGAAAACCAGACGAATTAGGATATTTTGTAGGTGCTCCCATTCCAGATATTAGCTCAGACTTAGTTAGTCATTATTGCTATTTTGAAGATGTTGTAAAAGAAGAAACAGAAGATTCAGAACCCGATTTGTTCCATTTTAACTTTAATGGATATGTAGGAGAGCTATTTTTTGACCAGAACAAAACAGCTTACCATAATCCTCATCAGAATCTCAAGATAGAAGCTAACGAAAACTTTAGTGAAATACACATTACTACCCCTGATGGAGTGAAATATATATTTGGAGACATGAACTCTAGTAGCACTAAAGAAGAAAATGTTAATCTCTCCTCTTGTACTCAAGATGGCAATATCGTTTCTTCAGACCAAGAATCAACTCAGACAGCCTGGTACTTATCCAAAATCGTGCATTTTTCAGGTGAAGAAGTCATCTTTAACTATACTACACATTCTGTCAGTTATAAGAATATTAATTCAGAAACAGAATACTACAATCAAACTGCAAATATAGCTCAATGTGGAAATTTAGGTGTTCTAATATGTGAAAGAACCTCTACTGTCCTTAGCCCTAAATTATCAAGTATTGAAACAGCTCAGATGAAAGTAGAGTTTGTTAGTAGTGGTGGTCGCCTGGACTTAGATGGTGGATTGAAATTAGATCGGATAAATATCAAAAGTAAAGCTGATAATACCTACAAATATTTCGATTTTACCTACAATTATTTCCAGACAGCTAGTCCCACAGAATTCGATGATTACAGATTGAGATTAGACAAGATACAGGAATGGGGAGGGTTAGGTGTGGAAAATATTCCTCCACACTCTTTCGAGTACATAGCAGGTAGTCTTCCTAATCGTTTGTCTTATGCTCAAGATCACTGGGGGTTTTATAACGGACAGAATGGAAATACTAGCCTAATTCCTATGAATGACTTTGATGACTTTATGATAGGCACAGCCAACAGAGAGCCTGATATCAATTTTTCAAAAATAGGAATGTTGGAAAAAATCACCTATCCAACAGGTGGTCATACTCAATTTGAATACGAGGCACATACTTATAGTAATTTTCCTGCAACAGAAATTGAATTCAGAGATTACTATGCTGCGGCATTTGCAGAGAACGGAAATAGTATGCAAACCCCTTTTACGGTGGATAGCAATGTAGATGGAGATACAGAAATTAACTTTTGGTTCACTTATGATGAAAATACGACTCCAACAGCATTTGATTTGAGGGTTAGAATATTTGACAATACAGGAGATGTATTTTCTGCAGCATATAATTCGGGTACAAGTAGTCCGCAATCCATTAATTTACCAGCAGGAAATTACACCCTAGAGGCTACTGCCTTGGATAATCCGAGCAGTGCTTATATAATGACACACTGGCAGACAAAGGATGTAGTACCTGCACCAATAGAGAAAATATCTGGTGGAGTTAGAATAGCAAGGATAGATGATAAGATAGGAACAGAAACTATAAAGTCACGATTATTTAATTATAACTTTGATGATAATGGTACTACTAAATCAAGTGGATGGCTAAATATTCCTGTGAACAATGTTCAACAAACTAGGAGAGTTGTTGGGCAAGACGTTGGAGGAGGAATAGGTGTACCTCCATTAGCGTGTCAAACCATTGCAGAGTGTATGTACACTTCTTTCATGTCTGTTTCCAATACCCCTTTATTCTATAAAAGTGGTGCTCCTGTCGGATATCGAGAAGTGACGGTGTCGGAAATGGGTAATGGAAAATCGGTAAGCAAATTTACAGCATTTAGCGATGAAGGATTTTCTGGGCTACCCAATCGCCCTTACATAAGTACAGACTGGAAAAAAGGATTATTAACTGAAAAATTAGATTATGACGAAAATGATAATATGATTCAGAAAATCTCTAATCAATATGATTTGTTAGACAATGGAGAATTTGGTATCGCAAAAGGTTTAGCGATTGCTATTGCTTGGGAAAGGTCAGGCTGTAATGTTTCATTCGATTGTGGTGATCAGGCAAGAATAATTGACGAGATTGAGTATGCAGTTGAACCTTATGAATTAAGAGGAAACGTGGCTCTACTACGACAGACTGAAACAATCATAGATGGAGTAAGTACGATACAAACATTTGATTACGATTATGCAGATTATAATCATGTTTTTCCGATTATTTCAACTGTAACAAATTCTGATGATACTCAATATATCACAAAAACTAAACATCCTCTTGATTATGGAAGGCTGAATGAATTAATTGCTCCTGTAGGGCAAGCTAATAGAATTGCTACGCTGATAGAAAATAATTTAATTGCTATACCGATTGAGATTACTCAATACGTGAAGACCCCCAATACATCAGAACAAGTACTGTCTTCAACGATAACAGAGTTTGAATATCATAATGACTTTCCCTATCCTGAAAGGATATGGAAAACAGAATATGAAACACCGAGATACAGTGGAAATTTTATTCCTTCGTATGCAAAGACTGATTCTGATCTTTTTACTGATATAGTAAAAGACGACGCCTATCAATGCCATGAACAAGATTTGCCAAGTATGACCTACAATCACTACGATGCCTTTGGCAACCCAACAGAAATCCAAAAAACCTTCGATCAACCTGTTGCCTTGACGTGGAGCTACGATGGAACACGAGTAACTTCGGTTACTAAAAACGCAGCGTATGAGGAAGTGGCTTTCACCAGTTTTGAGCATCCTTATGACAATAGTGATTTAAGTGTTGTAATTGAAGATGGGAATTGGAATTACAAAATGCAGGGAGTAGCTAGTGATAATAATACTTATTATATATTTTCGACTGCAGTGAATGATGATCGAATTGTTTATTCCAATACTAATATTCCTCAAGGAGATTATCTAATCTCTTTTTGGGCATTTGGAGCGGGCTCAGGATCAGAGGAGATAGTGATTGAAAAGGATGATGTAGAGATAGAGACTATTGCAATAGAGAACGACGTATGGAAACAGTACGCTGAAGTGATTACTTTGGGAGCAAATGATACAGATGTAGAGATATCCATAGATGGCGGAATGGGAATTGTTTATGTAGATGATCTCCGCCTACATCCAACAGATGGAATGATGAGTTCATATGCTTATGCTAAGGACTCTAGGGTGCTGACAGGAATGAGTGATGAGAGTCATCGAAGAACGGAATATAGCTACGACGACCTAATCAGGCTGAAAGAGATCAGAGACTTTGAAGGCTATTTGCTGCAAACTTTTGATTATTTCTACGAAGGAGATGGGCAAGCTGCCAATGCTCAGGATAAGAACTATATCAAAACACAAGAGTTGCTAACAAAGATAAGTGCAGCAAATAGTGTGAATGCTTTGAGTGTAACCAACGGCGATCTCCGTCGCAGCTACCAGTACTTCGATGGCTTAGGCAGATTGATACAAAGCAACCAAGCAGAAGCCTCGGCGAACGATAGAGACCTGATTACTTTTGTAGAATACGATGAGTTCAATCGGATAGCGAAGGAATATTTGCCCTTTGCCTATTCTAATGGAGCAACCGAGCCAGGTATCTTTTTAGATGATCCAACGACTCAACAGGCTGCCTTCTATAACACCCTTTCCTCCTTGAGTGGTAGCAGCGAAGGCAGTTATGCGTTCACGGAAAATACCTACGAGCCTAGCCCACTTAATCGAGTAGAAGCTCAAAACGCAGCAGGGCAAGCTTGGAGTAAAGCGGGAGCGGATAGAGCTGTAACAACGACTTACCGTTCTAACACCACCGCGGATGAAGTGCATGATTTTAGTAAAGGAAAGCGCAATGTGGATGTTTACGACGAAGACGAGTTGAACGTAACTGAAATAACCGATGAAAACGGCAACGTAAGTCGAACTTACGTAGATAAAATAGGACGTACGGTGATGACCGAGCGAGTGCTGAACGCAATGGAAGTAGCAAGAACCTACACGGTCTATGACGATTATAATCTACCGATAGCCGTGATTCCGCCGCAACTAGCAGCCGATATGAAAACTGCGGATAACTGGAACATCTACACCATCAATAATTTTAGACGCATCTATGCTTATCAGTACGATCATCGTCGTTTGGTGAAGATCAAAGCGGTACCAGGTGGTGGGACGACCAAGTTGTTTTACAATAAGCTCGATCTACCTGTGATGACAGTAGATAACAACGGCAATCAGATCATTACCAAATATGACATCTTGAATCGTCCAATCATCACGGGAGATTATCAAGGCGATCTAGAGCCCGATAATAGCACCAATGCTTCGGTTTTTGAACAAGTGGATGAAAATGCAACGCACTTTTATACACTAAACAACAGCTTTCCAACCAATGCAAGTACTATGCTGGAAGTGCACAGCGTAACCTACTACGATGACTATGATTTGAATAAGAATGGCATGATAGATAGTAACAGTGAACCTAGTTACGCCACACCTCCCAATACCACAGACTACGAAAGCACCGCTTCCTCTCGGACACGCAATGTAGTGACCTCCACCAAAACGGCTATCTTAGAAGAAGATGGAACGACTATGAACTTCCTAGAAGAACACACCTTCTACGATGATCGTGCGCGAGTCATTCAAACACAAAGCGACAATCACTTGAATGGTGAGGATAAAATATTTAATAGTTACAATTTCCCTGGTTGGTTGCTAAAAACAGAGCGACAACATAGCGCAACTGTACAAGGTGATGTGAAGAACTACACCATCAAAGAACGCTATGAGCACGATCATGCAGGTCGGGAGTTGGTGGCGTATCATCAAGTGAATAGCCACGAGGAGGTCAAGACTTGTGCTAAGTTCTATGATGAACGAGATTTGCTGCGGCAAAAGCGACTACACGAAGTGAGTGATGATCCCTTGAAGTATCTACAATTTGTAGATTATAAGTACAACATTCGAGGCTGGATGACGGATATTAATAACACAGAAGTGAATACGGGATGTTTGACCATTGGTATTGGTGAAACCGACGTAATAGCAGTTCCCAAAGACTTATTTGCGATGAGACTCTCCTACGATGCTTCGGAGGAGGTACCAATTACAACAGGACAATTCAATGGCAATATTGCAGCGATGGAGTGGAAGATAGAATGTATGCCGATCTACTCCTATGCCTTCGAATATGATGGTTTTGATCGCTTAGAAAGTGCGACGCAATATGAGCGAGCGAATCCCAACGCAACCGCAGTAATTAAAAATGCGTATAGTGTGCCGATGATAAAGTATGATTTGGATGGGAACATCGAGGAATTGAAGCGCAATGGTCGCTTGGATGCTAATGATATGCCCGTGTTGGTGGATGATTTGACCTATACATACAGCACAACCATTCCGAATCATCTAACCAATGTAAGTGATGCAGCAGATGGCTTGGTGGGTTTCAAAGGCGCATCCAGTAATTATACTTATGACCGTAATGGTAATTTGCTAACGGATTCGCAGAAGGGTTTTTCGATGGATTATAACTATATGAATTTGCCCAATAAAGCGAGTTTTAGCAATAATAGCTTGAATCCAAGCAACAATTTCATTGCATGGAAGTATGACGCCATGGGGCAGAAGTTGCAGAAGAAAGTGACGGCAGTGAATGAAAATGATGTGGAAAAAGAATATTGTGGTGGCATTGAGTACAATAATGGGGAGCTAGAAGCGATTTATTTTAGTGAGGGGCGAATCGTACCTGTATCCAATGAGTCGGATTGGACGTATGAATATACCTTGTCGGATCATTTAGGAAACAATCGAGTGACGTTTAAGGATAGTGGTAGCGGTTCTCCTGAAGTGATAGATGAAAACCACTACTATCCTTTCGGCATGTTGATTGAGGATTTGACAATGCGCACCAATTCGCCCGATAATGATTATTTGTATAATGGGAAGGAGTTGGATGAGGAGTTGGGGGTGGATTTGCAGCATTATGGGTTTAGGTTGTATGATGCGAGTATAGCGAGGTTTTCTTCGGTTGATCCTATTGCGGAGCAGTTTGCTTTTGTGAGTCCGTTTAATTATGCAGAGAATGAGCCTGTGGGACATGTCGATCTGTGGGGCTTACAAAAAGCAGATCCTGATGATAATTTTGTACCTGCATCTGAAAGACCCAAAAATTATGAAGAAGGATATGAAGAATGGGTAGCAAATAATCCTGATGCTACAATTGTACAAACATTAAGAGAGAGATTATATACTGCTGGACAGTTTTTTGGATTTGCCTTACCAAGTGCAAGAGTGTTAAAAGGTGCTTCTGTAGTAGATGACTTAGCTCGGTCGGGAGATGATATTATAGCTTCTGCTGATGATGTTTTATCAGGTTTGACAAAAACTGAAACAGGAATTGCAAATACTGCTAAAGAAATTGTAGATAGTGAACTATTCAAGGCTGGTATAGAAGGCATGAAAAATGGAACAACCTCAGAGGTTACTATCAATGGTGTGAAGGTTGTTTTTCAAGCTGATGGTCCATTTTCCGGATTTACTTTATTTAGTGAGAATGGATTCGTGGTAGGAAAAGAAGCTCTAAAATCTTCAGATGAAATTACAAAGACAGTTTTACATGAAACTTATCGAATATCAACATCTTCAGCTAAATCAGGTGGAGGTGTTACTCAAAATATAGTGACACAAGAAACAAATGATGTTATAGACTTTGTAGAAAGAGCTTTCGAAGCAATAAATCAGTAAATATGAACAGTCAATCAATTAAGTGGCTTGAAATAGCAAATTTGATCAGTGACAACCCATTAGTAAAGGTAAAATGTCCAAATTGTGACAATCATTTTTTAAGCATATTTATTATACCATGGGAAGGAATTGAGCCTAAAGTTGATATTCATTTAGTTTGTGAAGGTTGCAATGCTAAAAACGTTATTACAAAAAATGTTAAGATACATTAGCCCGTTCGCGCAGCATGTTCCAAAACGTGTCGAGTTTGTTAGGCTTTATAAGCCGAAACGTGCTATTTGTGCTCGTCTGTGACGAGCGTATATTATCGTACAAAGTGTAAAGGACGATTCCTTCTCTGATAGTACTCCTCCTTCAAGCTGGGATAGAATTGTGATAGGGGAAGCGTGGGAAGCTGCTGGATCAACGAGTGCTCCTCGGGGAATCTTTGGGCTCAACAGAAGATTAGCTAATATCTTTGGTAAGAATGCTCCTAAAGCAGAATCTGTAGACGAGATTACAGATTTATTAGAAATAATGAAAAACGGAGGCGATGGCACCAGAGGAGGATTAATCCTTAAGTTACCCAAAGGAAGACATATTATTAATGTTGTTAATGAAGGGGGAACTATAAAATTTTATGATTTTCAGAAAGCCGCTGCAACTCTAGATGAGGCTATCCTATCAACAACAGAACAGCAACAGTTTTTTACTAAAAGCTCTGAAATGCACTTTGTGAATATGTCAAATATAATATACTAATGAAGAGAATAGATATTATCCAAAAAAAATTAAATGACCACCTGAAAGAGAATGGCTTAAATTGTTTTGAAGAGATTATTCCATCCACGGAAATAGAAGATAGTTTTTATTTCTGTTACAAATACACTATTGTAGAAATAGAATGTGATCAAAAATATTGGAAAATCACGCTTGGAGATCAACAATTTAGAGCTGGTCGTGGTCACTGTCAAATAGGAACTCCATATGTATGGCTAGTACATAATAACTCAAGACTTTGCATAAAAAAAAAATATACTGATACCGATTACTTAATTGAAAATTTTATATTGAGATATAAAATTTATAATAGCAAACAATTTTATGAGGAATTAGAAGTACCTGTAGTAAATGAAGATTTGAAAAGAGCAATTTCTCTATTTTATTTTTCAAATATCATGGATGAATATAGCTTTTTAAATTACCTAACATTAATTAAATCTAATCCCGTAGGCTATTCCAAAATTGAAGTGCTTAGTAATTATGAAGCGCTTCAAAAAAAGAAAAAAGTTATTAATAAGGTCTTAATTGATAATTTGCTACAAGACATTCCATATCCATCTTATGAATCAGAAAAGAATTGGAGGACTATAAAAAAGATTATCAATTTGGATAAGAAGAATAAAATTTCCTTACATAAAAAAGGTTGGAGAGAAATTTTCACCTCTGCTGGCGCATAACGTGCTGCTCGCTACAACATCTTGTCCTGCTGGCGCCACATATGTATGCTCGTGCGAATATATTATTCGTCACGTTCTTTCGACCAATTTGTAATTGGTGTTACTATACGCTTGCTTACCGCTTCAAAGCACCTGCTGGCGCCATATATAAAATATGGTGCTGGTGCGGAATTATATTCCGTCACCTGCTTTGGGCAAATCTGTGATTTGCGTATTGGTAAGAGCCGATTGTTCACTAGAATGATTGGCTCTTATTCATTTTATAGAAGCGTTTTCATATAGAAGTAGCGTATAGCCACACCAATTATAAATTGGTAGAAAGAAAGTGATGGATTATAAATCCACACTAGCAGCTTGCGTATATAAGGGGCGAGCGGGTATCTTCATCTTGAGACTCACAATCCGAATTGGATGGAAGATTATTATAGACCTTCTTCAACAATGAATAATGGCGTACAACAAAATGGAGGAAATAATGGTGGAGGATAGTAATGGAATAAAATGTCATTACTATGGCGTGCCTAGCATAACAAAGGATAAAGAGCAATTTATCTTGTGTAAATTACTTTTCTACTCTACTGAAGCAGGTGTTTTTAAGGATTTTGAACTTTTAAAAGTATCTGATCTATTATTTGACGGTAAAATGCTTCCTGACTACTATAAATTCAGGCAGATTGGTTATTCTATACTGTTACATGGTAATATAAGAAAAAGAGGAAAACTAAAATGGAAGAGAATAAAAGAAGGAAATTTGAGTATAGACGATTTAACAATTCCTTATTTCAGAACGGGCAAACTTACAAATGAAGGAACAACTAATGATTCTGTTTCTGTAATATCAATGACAAGTCAGAAGAGAATACTAGTATCTCAAAAAGATGCTTCTAACCTTCCTAAGTACGGATATAGCGATTACGATTTTGCAACATATAAAGCAAACTTCATGTTGTTTAAGCGTACTCAGAAAGAAGTAAATGTCAGTGATTATTTTGATCTAAATGATATTAGAAATGTATTATGGAAATCATGGGCATATGAACAGGTCTTTGGTGTAAGACCATGATCGGCTAAGTGTTCGCGAGATCGTCGCAGATTGTATCTGCGATGCCATACGCTCACCAAACAAAAAAGCCAGTTACCCAAGAAAACGACCAGCTTTAGTAAGTTAGCAAATGTGACGAGCACAACCCATGATCGTCTAAGTGTTCCACACATTCTAAAAAAGCACGAGATCGTCGTAGATTGTATCTGCGATGCCATACGCTTATCAAGTTGCAAGACGCACGAGATCGTCGCAGATTGTATCTGCGATGCCATACGCTCACCAAACAAAAAAGCCAGTTACCCAAGAAAATGACCAGCTTTAGTAAGTCAGCAAATGTGACGAGCGCAACAACATTCATTCCAACTCACACCCAAATCGCAAAAATCCGCTTCCCTTCTACCTCCAACCATTCCTGCTTCCAACCCCTGATCGGCTAAGTGTTCCACCCCTGATCGTCTAAGTGTTCCACAATTCAAAAAAGCACGAGATCGTCGCAGATTGTATCTGCGATGCCATACGCACAAGATCGTCGCAGTTTGTAACTGCGATGCCCATGATCGTCTAAGTGTTCCACACATTCTAAAAAAGCACGAGATCGTCGTAGATTGTATCTGCGATGCCATACGCTTATCAAGTTGCAAGACCCCGCTCACGCAGGGTTTTCTAAAACG
>JBCDFY010000049.1:0-33950 GCA_039176995.1 Bacteroidota bacterium | reverse complement strand
TTCGGTGTCCATACTATGTGATAAACATGATAGTAAATGACATGAGATAACTTCTTATATTTACTCATAGCTTTGACTTTTACGCAAAGCTAACAAAACATGACCACCACCAAAGGAGGTGGTTTTCTAAGTTTCAATAAAACGTTTCAAATCTGACAGATTTTTTAAAACCTGTCAGATTTTTATGAAAAATTACATCCCAATTAACGTCTTCATCACTGCTTCTACGCCCACATTCTTTCCTGCTAAGTTCTTTTGCTCAAAATATTTGTACCAACCTGAACCTTCTACAGCCTTTTCAAAACCTTGCTTCATTTCTGTATTGGGAAACTCCAAACCGCGTAGAAATCATAGTCTGCTCGTTGGTCAGTGTCCGTTTCATTTTGTCCCCAACTGATGATTTTTACGCCTTGTTCTATCAGTCCCTGAATCGGACCAGCGAGTCCTGTCATGTATTCGCTACGCTCTTTTTGAGATAGCTTTTTCCAAGCATCTGTTGCTGTCCACATTTCGATGAAGTGGATGGACGGATTAGTTTTTGTTTTAGCTGCTTCTTTTGCATCATTAAAAGCAACATTGTCGTAATAAGCAAATTCTCGCACTATTTTTCCATCCTTGAATTGAAAAGTATGGTGTGTGGGAACATTAATGGTATTACCTGTAACTTTAAAAATACCCGTCCAGTTTCCCCAAATATTGATCCACATTTCGCCCTTGTCATTTATCACGCGTTCCAATTCTTCTTCGATTGGTGTCCATGTGTAATCGGTGCATAGGGCTACGTTCGATTTGAACCCGTCGAGGAGTTGAGTCGCTGTGAGTTCAGGAGACATATTGTGCGTGATGATGGCATCTTTGGCATAAAAAGTGCTAAGTTTTTCCCATTCACCTTTATTATAGGCAGCGAAATAAGCTTTTGTCGTTTCTATTTCAGGTGCTTGTTGTGTATAGCGAACTTTGTCTTGTGCTTGGCTACTGCTAAAAATGAAGAGTGCCAAGATGGAAATTATTAAGTTTCTCATAGTTGAGTTTTTTTATTTTGAAGAATGAAGGTTTTTGAGAAATATCTGTTTCTGCCCTAAATTCCTCTCCCTTTCGCGGCGCAGCCGAAAGTGTACAGGAGTGAAATATCTCTAATCTCTTTTTTCAATTATCGTTTTATTACTAATTTCTGCACTTCACTCCAATTTCCATTATTCAAGACTAGATAGTAAAGCCCATTCGAGAGATTTTCAGTAGATAAAGTAATTACAGAAGAAGCGGAATTCAACTGCTTTTCGATTTGCAAACGTCCTACTACATCATAAATTCGAAGTTCTAGATCGTTGCTTGTCTTTGCATCAAATTCTAAATAAATTTGCTCCGATGCTGGATTTGGATAAACTTTAAAGGAAGCAGTATTCTGAACAGATTTCGTACTGCTAATTTCATCATCACACAAATCACCTAATCCATTTTCATTGACATCTACAAAATTGATGGGTGCACCGACGGTCCAGTTGGAAGTAGTATTCGTCAAATCAAAGTTGAAGAGTCCACCATCATTAGCCGTTATACTTTTATCTAGTATCCTTGCTTGGTCTCTATTATTCGTACTTGGTTCGCCTTCATTGAATGGATAATAGCCAACTAGTCCGTTTTCTGAACCTGATAATTCCTCTCGCATCATGCTATTGATTTCCTCGCTAGTGCGAGCCGTATTCCAAAAGCGTAAATCATCTATTGCCCCTTTCCAATAATGACTATTGCCTCCTCTTTGACCAATGTATATAGACGAATTATTTTCGATTGGATTAGTGGTATCATCTTCGACAACGCCTTGTTGTTGACCATCAATATAGAGCAATAAATTACTTCCTGACTTGACGAATGCGATATGATGCCAAAGATTATCATTGATTTTTCTATCTCCTAGAATAGTTGGATTATTTGCACCATCAAATCTAGCAGCAGTAACTGTTTTTAGATCATCCCGATAGCGAATATTATAAGAATAAGTACCAATCCATTTTTCAAGGATTCCATGATCGACTGCATCTGTATTAGGTTGTTCCTCAGTTGGAATTTTTACCCAAGTTTCGATGGTGAAATTTTGATTGATACCAAAATCAACTGATTCATTATCAGGTATTTGTACGTAATCATTAATGCCATCAAAATTTAAACCTCTGGTTGGCGTCATTGCACAGTTATCAATGGCATTATCAATGCCATCTTCGTCATCATCTGCGAAGGTTTGACAAACATCTCCTACACCATTTTGATCTGCATCTAAAAAATTGACGGGCGCGCCGATGCTCCAATTGGAGAAAGCACCACTTTGCGTGAAGTTGACTAAACGTGCATCACTGTTGTTTTGAGTCAAATCAGTGATGACCTCAATAGCGGCATTATTTCCTTGAGGAAAACCTTCATTGAAATTGAAATAGGTCATCAAATCCACTTCATTTCCAACTAATTCCACTTGGTAGTTTTGTCTAATTTCCCTAGCGGTACGGGCATCACTCCAATAGCGAATTTCATCTACTATACCTTTAAAGAGGTGAAGGCTGCTTGGAGAACCCAATAGAGAACTTGGTTTCACTACGATACCAGGCTTGGATAACCATCCACTAATACGATATTCCCCATTGATGTAAAGATTTGCTTGTCGGTCTTTTTCTACGACGGCAATATGCGTCCAATCCAATAATTCTGTATAATGTACCAAAACGGCAGGACTATGACTTTGACCATGTTCGACTACCAAAATACCATTTGTACCAACTGCTACTCCTAGTCCTGCTTCATTGCCTGAACCAATTCTAGGATAAATTACAAAAGGCATGGCTGGAATATTAGAAAAGGAGTTACTTCTTTCGTTAGTTTCGGTTTGTGCCGGAATGGTACTCGCTGGATTCACCCAAAATTCATAAGTAAATTCATTTTGGACGCCATCAAAGACTTCATCAAATTCCAAATAATCGTCTTCTCCATCAAAAGTCAAACCAACATTAGCAAGGTCTGGGCAATTATCGCAAGCCAAGCCATCGCCATCCAAATCTTGGTCGTTATTGATTGAGTTTTCTACACAAATATCGCAAGCATCGCCTATGCCGTCTCCATCCACATCTCTTTGTTCTGCATTGGCGATTGCCATGCAGTTGTCGCATTCATCGCCTATGCCGTCACCATCTAAATCGGCTTGGTCTGCATTGGCTGTTTTCGGACAATTGTCGCAAGCATTGCCTAGTTGGTCACCATCATCATCTTGCTGATTGGTGTTTTCTGTATCTATACAATTGTCATTTTCATCCAAGATGTCATCATTATCGCTATCCAGTACACAAAGGTCTAATTCACCATTGCCAAAAGAGACATTCAAGCTGATTTCTTGCCTTAAATCTGGATCTTTTTCAGGATAGAGATAGATCAGAATATTACGATAGGTATGATCGTTTTCTGAACTATTTTGACTAAATTGAATGTTGGCTTTTTGACATCCATTTGCTGCCAAGCTATAAGCGACTCCTGAATCATTATTGCCTAAATCGCTGCCTCCCAGCTCAATCGTTGCGTTTTTTATATTCGTAGAGCGATCCAATTGGACCAAATAGGTGCGTGCTTCATCACTATCGTTACAAATATCCAAAGGAATAGAAATCGCTTGCCCTAAAGGTGCATTTTGGATGTTGATTTGTTGGCTGCGACTGGAGCAATTTTCGTTTCCATTTTCGATGCGTGATTGGTCTCTTTGAATGCCGCCTTCGTAAGGTGCGCTTGTTCTAGAGCCTTCGTTTAGCTTGAAGATCGGTGTTCCAAAAAGTTGGTCTTCGTAGATATCTACAAGCAGTCTATCGCCTGCATCATCATCCTTAACTTCATAAGCGATGGTTCTTGTATTTGTAATACCTTCTTTCTTCCCTATGCCAAAATTTTGTTGAGTTGTGATTCCTAAATCTCCAGAAATACCTGAACCACCAATTTCAGCAAGCCACTCTAAACCAAAACTTTCTTTAAACGCATAAGAGACATCCAGACTCCTACTCAAAGAAAAGCTAGTCGTCACGCTTGGAGTCCTACCTGTACCTGCACTTTGCCCAACACTCTCAATGTAATTATTGGCGTTCGTATTGTTTTTATTTCGTTCATTCAGGTCTAAAATCTGTTCCCAAACATTCACCTGATTCTGAGCTTTATTTTTCTGAAACTGGGTTTTACTGTTGTCGTTTATGATTTCTTTTTGCAGTGCAATGTCTCTCTCAATATCTGTTTCTGTATAGATAAAACTCCTGTCTTCTCCCGTAGGTACCATTGCTAATTGCTTACCAAATTTCAGTTTGCAATCTTCCCAATAGTACCCTTCGTAAACGCCATAGTCCATAGTTGCGCCATAACCAATATAAACATCTTCTCCTGGTGGAACGTCGCTGCCTCCATCGGGTGTAGATATTGCTTGCACGTTCGTTATACAAGTTTCGTAAGAGCTACTGGAAGTACTTTCTTGTGAAAAGGCTAAGCCACTGTTGAATTGAGCATATGCTTCTATTTCCGTAGTAAGAATAATACCAACTTCTTTCTTGAAACCAATCTTAACGGAGTTGTTGAACTCAAAACCAAAAGAATTTCCTTCTGATATTTCTACACTGGTACAATATTCATCTGAGGTCTCGTAAGTAGCATAACTATTATCGCCTGGAGGATCATGAAGAATAAGATATGGAACTTGTGGGGATACCGTTGTTCCTAGTATTGCGACTCGTTCCTGCCCTTCTGCTGCGCCAGTTACATATATTGGGATGTACAAATACCAAAAGTCAGCTTGAGTTCCTCTAATTTTGGCAAAGGTCAATTGCAAACAACTTGACTTCAAACCTGATGCTTGTTCTGCTACTAACTTGAACTTGTATTGGTTCTCCTCTTCCTCTAATATATTAGTAGGGAGTACAGAAGGATCTGTATTAACTTCATCTGCTGCATTGTCAAACATTCGATACCACATGATGTAAGGTTTATTGCCATCCTTTGGTATAAGTGTAACATTGATTTCATAAGGACGACCACGTTCCAAAAGATGATGTAAGCGTCTTGGATTGGCACAATCTCGTACTTGACTAACTTCATAGCCCGCATCAACTCGTGGATTCATTCCCAAGCTCCAAGTTGTTCCCTCACAGCCAGATGCAGTGGGTAAACCCGTAATTTGAAGGGTAAAATCGTTGAAAGGAGAGTCGTAATAAATAGTATCTCCCGAAGTAGTTTGTGCGACTAGAAAATGAGGTAAGAGTATACCCCAAAGCAATAACAATAAAACGAGTTGATAAAGTTTTTTCAATTTCATTTTGTGTTCGATTTGGATGAAAAATTCAAAATCGGACGTAAAATGAATGGAAAATGAATAATGGGAAAGTGATTCCTTCCGAAGGTAGGGTTTTAGTTTCCGAAAGTAAGGTTTTGGTTTCCGAAGGGAGGATTTAGGCTTCCGAAGCGATTTTAATGCCAATTACTATTTTTAAACTCAAAAGTGTAGTGCATTCCATTTTTTGTTTCTACTCGCATCCTTCTATTCAATTGCCGCGTCAACAAACGCACCAATTGCGAACCAAAACCTGTGCCTTTAGATGAATCAGCAGTAGATTTACCTATGCCATTATCTGCTACAATGAGTCGTAAAGCTTTTTCTTCTAATAGTTTTAGACTTAAAGTAATCCTACCTTGCTCTCCATCTGGGAAAGCATACTTCAACGCATTCGTCAGTAACTCATTGACAATCAAACCAATTGGTACTGCCGTATCTACATCTAGTTCAATTTCTTTCATGTCATAGTTCACGTCCACTCGCTCCCAAGCATCATAAGTATCCAAAATACTTTCTGCCAAATGCTTGAAATAATTTTTCATTTCAATACTCGCCAAATTCTCTCCTTGATATAAATTTTGGTGCAAAATACTCATGGATTGTACCCGACTTTGACTGGCTTGCATGACACTTTGTACTTCATTGTCTTTGACTTGCGCGGATTGTAATTCGAGTAAGCTAGAAACGGTTTCGAGATTGTTTTTGACGAAATTAGTAAAAAGCGCAAGACTCCAAAGAATCTTACGCTTACACTTACTATTTCTTCAGATTCTGAAAACCTCAAGTGATGCTATTGCTGCACCAACAACTTCTGCGTTTGTAATTGCTTGCCATCATTCAAAACCACATAATACAATCCATTTTCCCAATTTTGAATAGATAATTCATGTGTATTTTGTGCAACATTATTTTGCAAAACCTGCTGCATTTTCAATTTTCCAAAAGCATCATAAACTAGGAGTTGAATGGAATTTTCACCTTCTAATTTCCACGATAACTGAACTTGGTCACTAGCAGGATTAGGTGCGATTTGGAAGAAGATCGGTGCTACCAATTGAGTTGTATTGGTAGTTGTTTCATCACAAGCATCGCCGATACCATCACCATCGCTATCCAAGAAATTGACAGGTGCGCCTGTACTCCAATTGGAGGCTGTTCCATTCTGTGCGAAGTTTTGAAAACTACCTATATTATTATTTGCAGTTCGATCTATCAAATCGGTCACGCCTGTATTGTTTTGCCCAATTTCTCCTTCATTGAAAGGATAATAAGCAACTAGACCATCTTCTGTACCTTCTAGTTCTTCGTTAAGATAGGTGTTGATTTGTACTATGGTTCGAGCAGTATTCCAGATGCGTAATTCGTCCATACTACCCTTCATATTAATCGCCAAATCTGCTCTCGAACCAATCATCATGCTACTATTGTTATCTGCAAGAACTATATCTGCCGTTCCTGTACCATTGAGTTCACCATTTAGATAATGTGTAATGGAATTTCCATTTTTGACTACTGCCAAATGCGCCCATTGCCCTGCTGGAATCGCCTCTGTCGCCACTACAGATACAAAGCTGGCTCCATCTCCAACAAGCAAGTTAGGTTTTCCAGAGAGTAAGTAGTAATCGAAAGGTGCAGGTAAATTCTGAACGGTCTTGCCAATGATACTCCTAAAAAGATCAAATTCGCTCACATTCACCCAAGCTTCAATGGTGAAATCATCAGTCAAGGAAAGTTCATCTGAATCCATCACTTCTATATAGTCATCTATGCCGTCAAAATGGAGTCCTATGCTAGCTACATTGGGACAATTATCACAAATCAAACCATCACCATCAGTATCTTCTGTAGGATTTTCCGCTATTGTTGGACAAGCATCGCAAGCATCTCCGATGCCGTCGTTGTCGGTATCTAGTTGTTCTGGATTGGCGATACTTGCACAGTTGTCCATTGCATCGCCCACGCCATCCTGATCTTCATCTTGGAAGCAAAGATTGAGTTCGCCTTCGCCAAATTCGATATTGAGCGTGATTTCTTGCGCTAAAGCACCATCACATAGCGGCGCAAGCACCAAAATGATATTGCGATAAGTTCGTTGTCCGGTAGAACTAGGTCGGATGTTCAATATGGGCTTGTCACCTGCATTTTCAAAGCATTGATTGGCAGGAACGGTGAAAGGAACGCCATTGTCCGTGTCATTCACATTGTTGCCATTTAGAGTCAGCACTGCATTTCTGACATTCGTACCATCTTTTATAGTGACATGATAGGTTCGTTCAAAGTCACTATCGTTACAGATATCCAATGGAATATCTACGCCACCTTGACCAATGGGGGCATTCGCAATATCAATGGAAGTATTAGAACAACTAGCATCACCATTAGCTATGCGAGGTTGGTCAATCTGATAACCACCTTCGTAAGGACAACTGGTTCTGGAAGTGGGTTTTAAAATAAATACAGGCGTCCCAAACATCGGATCAGCGACTACTTTTTCCAAGTTGAATTTATCTTCTCGATCATTATCTCCTAAGGTATAGGTAATGGTCGTAGAAGAGCTTTGAGAGTTAGAAGTTGTGCGTCCAAAAGTCTTTTTGGTCTTAAAATTAAAGCCTGAAGAAAAGCCTGAACCGGCTACATTTACTACTCCCCGTAAACCTGCATTAGCTTCCAAAAAGTGCTGTACGTTGAGAGAACGAGTTTCGGTGGTGGCTAGCGTGGTAGAGTAATTGGTACTTGTCCCTCCACTAAAATTACCGCCTTCGACATTGGGGAGTTCTTGATTGTTAGGGTTATTGATGTTTTTTTCATTCAACTCTAATGTTTCTCTCCAAAGATCAATTTGATACTTTGCTTGCGCTCTTTCTTTATCGCTCAAGGCTTCATTACCCACTGTTTTTTGTAGATCAATAATATCTAATAGGATGCCATCTTTGGTAGTAGAAAATGGTTCGGCATCTACGGGGATGTAAATAAAACTGGTATCGATCCGATAGGAGCAACCATCGAATACTAAATTGGGGAAAACGCCGTATTCCAAAGTTCGACTGTAGCCCACAAAAATATCTGAACCATTGCTGCCGCCTGCTAGGTTTTGGGTGGAAAACTCATTGGTGATGGTCATGCAGCTTTCGGTAGAATTGCCACTCAGCGTCATTCCACCCGTTGAGGCACTTCCTGTAAATTCGACATAGATTTCATAATCGACTTGCACGATAATGCCGACAGAACCTTTCGTCCCTAGCTTTACGGAAGCATTAACCGACTGTGCTTGTTCGTCCGCTACGGTTTCTTCTAGGCTTCTGCAAGTTGTGTTGGTGGTGCTGATGGAGCTTTTACTTAAATCTCCTGGCGGACGATGCAGTACTAAATGGGGAACAAAAGGTTCTTGCATGGTTCCTAAAGTTGGTAAACTTGGATCTAATATACCCGATACTGTAAATGGAATAATAAATTCCTCGTAGCGTGTCTGATAATCGAGCGCATTGTTGAATATGGGAAGCGTCAATACGACATAGCCCGTTCCTGCGCCTCTTCTGAAAGTCACATCCAGCGTAAAGCGATAGTGTCTATAAAGAGATGCTTCGGTTACTAAAGTTTTGGATAAAATCTTAACTTCATCGTAAAAAGGAGCTACATTTTGTTCGTTTTTAGTCGAACCGATCCGTGCTTCTGCATCGCCATTGATAAGGTGGTTTCGAGAAGTAGGTTGATTAGGCACATCAGGAAATCTACTTACATAAACATCAATGGTAAGTCTGGTTGGTTTGCCAGCCACTGCCTTAAAGCGATTTTGTATAGGCGTATTGGCTGCTGTATTGAATATCGTAAATTCATCATTCCAGTTGGGGATGTTTGGATCAGGTTGTGTTCCCCTCACGAGATGAAAGTTATGAATAACTGGCTCATTAGAATTGCAGACTGTCCCCTCGCTATTTTTGACCTGTACAGGAAAAGGAACACCACTGCCACCGTGATTAAGATATACAAAAGTACTCTTCGCAATTTGGTCTTGTGCTTGCACCATATTTGGAAGCAAAAAGCCCCATAAGAAGAGGAGTAGGAAGAATTGGAATAGTTTTCTATGTTTCATAATGTGTTTAAATTGTAGAGATTTAGAAAGCACAGGACATAAAAATGGCCGGACTATGCAGTGCGTTTTATAGTCTGGTTGTATTCTAAATCCGAATGTGAGAAAATTAAAAAAGTGGTTTTTTAGTGTGGCAACTTTGTTGTTTTCATTTGCATTTTGATACTACTCCAAAAGTGCAACAACTAAGGCTTTTATGAAAGTACTTTCTTCCAAAGGCTAGGTTTGAGTTTCCGAAGGTGGGGTTTGAGTTTCCAACAGTCTTTGAGATTGCCTCCGATATCTTCAATGCTAAGCGGTATATTTAAACTGAAATATATGGCGCATTCCATCTCCACTTTCCTCTAGCATCGTCCCATTCAATTGCCGCGTCAATAGAGCCACCAATTGCGAACCAAAACCTGTGCCTGTTGACACATTAGAAGTAGTTTTCCCAACGCCATCATCAGCAACTACCAATTGCAAACCCTTTGGCTGAATTTGTTCCAAACTCAAATACACCTTTCCTTTCTCGCCATCTGGAAACGCATACTTCAACGCATTCGTCAGTAATTCATTGACAATCAAGCCAATCGGTACTGCAGTATCCACATCCAATTCCAATTCTTTCATATCGTATTCAATCTCCACTTGCTTCCAAGCATCATAAGTATCCAATACGCTCTCTGCCAAATTTTTAAAATAATCTTTCATTTCAATGCTTGCCAAATTCTCGCCCTGATACAATTTTTGGTGCAAGATACTCATCGATTGCACCCGACTTTGACTGGCTTGCATTATGCTTTGTACCTCGTCGTATTCCACTTGAGCGGATTGTAATTCGAGGAGGCTAGAGACGGTTTCGAGATTGTTTTTGACGCGGTGGTGGATTTCTTTGAGGAGGAGTTCATTTTGGGCGTTGCGTTGGTCGAGTTGGAGGTTAGAATCTTCCAAATCTTCGTTTAGTTCTTGTAGTTGACGATTTCGTTTTTGGTTGTTTTGATAGGTCAACAAGAGTCCACCTAGCAGTAAAGTCAACAAGCCTCCAATGCCGAAGCTGAGTTGCTGAATGCGTTTTTGTTGTTGGATTTGAGTAAATTGGGTGGCGATGGTTTCCTCTTTTTGTTCGGTGTCGTATTTGATACGGAGTTCGTTTTTGACGGCGGCTAGTTCTTCTTCTAATACATTGACTTGAAAGTCTCTTGCTTTTTGCAAATAGAACAAAGCAGAGTCCAACTGCTCTGTAGCTTGAAAGCAGAAGGCTAACTGATTCGTCTGTTCTAAGAACTCTTTTGGTACATTGTTTTTTCGAGCCGTCGTATGGTAATAATAATCCCGTAGATATGGAATCGCTGTTTTGTAATCACCTTTCAAATAATAAATCGAGCCAATATCGCCTTTCCAACCGTTTGTCATTTCCTCTCCATACAAAGCACTCATACCACTCCATGCAAACATGAGGTCTTCTAGTGCCTCATCATATTGACCCGAAGCTCTGTAAGCCTTACCTCGCCAAGCTCTTACATTATAACTTTCTGAATCTTGATATTCGTCAGGTAGTTTTTCGACTAAAGCTAGTGCACGGTTGGCTGAGGCGACTGCTGCTTCTGCTTTGCCTATTTGTACTTGTATGTCAGAAAGACTGACCAATGCCCGAATGAGTGGATGCGTTTTTTCTTTTGCTTCATAAGCGGCGATGACTTCTTGAGTGTATCGAAGTGCCATTTTATAATCTTGAGTTCCACCATAAATGATAGCAAGGTAGGAATGAATAGAAGTAATTCTATCTTGATCGTTAATTGCTTTTGCCAATGCTAGCCCTTTCATGCAGTATTCTTCTGCTTCTTCATACTGCTGCGCATCAAATAAAGTGATACCGACATCTGCATAGGCTTTGGCAATAGTGGCTGTATCTGTTGTTTGTAGATACTGATTCAAAGCAGCTAGATCATAAGGATAGATAGAATCGGGTGACTCAGAGGTGATAGACAAATAATGCCACATGGCTAGCAAGTGATACGCTTTACCGATATACATAGGATTTTTGGTGGCTTTACTTCTAGACAATATTCTCCAAAAATCTGCTTTGATTTGAGCATCTGTTTCACCTGTCATGCCATTGAAAACACCTGCTGCTTTGAGAAAGACGGTGTCAAGTGGAAGGCCAGCTAGGGTTTCGTTGGCTGATAAATCGTATAGTTCATGCTCGGGAATTTGAGATTGTACTACTAATGGCAATACGGTAATGAAGAAGAAGGTAATTAGCCTATGCATGATATTTTTTCTTAAATTTAGGGAAATAAGATGAATTGAAGGCTTTCTATCTATCCTAAATGGAAATCAAAAACCCAATATTGCAATTAACGGACTCCAAGAAGCCTAAACTTCATTGCCATCAATGCTTTCTATTAGCAAATTTCCATCTGTATCAATAGTATTCGTGATGATGATCTCTGGCGTACCATCTCCATCTTCGTCGATGTTGATAATGCAAGGCGTTTGTCCGTGGAGGTTTGAAAGGGATAAGCAGCTCAATAGGATTAGCGAAAAAAAGATAAGATATAAGTTGTCGAAATAGCTCATATAAAGTGTTTTTGTATATGTAAATAAAAATTGAGGGTAATTAATTGAGCTGAGGACTTCGCTTCCAAGTAGATCGGAACAAGTTTTGAAGGCGAAACCCTCAAACATCAATAAGAAGCCATTATTCGTCATTCGCTCTTATATACCTCCACTTCAATTTCAATCATAAATTCAGGTAATGCGAGTTCTTTTACGCCTAACCAAGAACCAGTCGGAAAGTGACTCGTATAAATTTCATTTCGATAGCCAGCAAATTGAAGAAATTGGGACATATCGGTAGTAAAAATGTCTTCCTTCACTACATTCTCAAAGGTGCAATTGTAATGTTCCAATATCTTTTTCAAGTCGGCATAACAGTTTTTCATTTGCTGCTCAAAATCACCGATAGCTGTTGGATTGCCTGTATCATCCATACTTACCGCTCCTGAAATCTTGATGTGATTCCCAATTTTTACGGCATGCGCGTAACCAAATGCTTTTTCGACTTCTGGTCGAAGTAGAAAGTATTCAGGTTCTTCTATTGCTTTAGTCGCTTCAATTGATGTGGTATTTTTTGCTGCTGTTGATGTAGCTTGTTCACAACTTTGACCAATAAGAAGTATGAATGAAAGCATTAAAAAGCAGGGGAATAGATTGGAATGTTTCAATTGTATGTTCATCACTGAAATTGATTTATTTTGTAAAAAATTACGTGTAAGCTAAGGGCTTTGTACAAAAGCAGAAAACTTTAGATCGTCCAAGTCTAAAGGTGACTTTGATGTCAAACTGCGACGATCTAGTAAGAATTCAAGCATCGACTACTTCATCTTTTCTCGTGCCTCATCTGCTCGTTCTTTCGCATCTGTCAGTCCTAGTGCTGCGGCTTTGTCATAGTTTTCCGCAGCTTTAGCGTAGTCCTTCATCACGACATAGTAATCTGCCATACTATCGTAAGGATTAGCTTGTTTTGGCGATAAAGCGATTTGCTTTTCAAAAGCTACTTTAGCTTTATCCATTTGTCCGATATCCATATATGCATAGCCCAAAACGTTATAAATCGGAGCAAGGTCAGGGCGGAATTCCACCACTTTTTCTGCATATTTTATGGCTGCCTCATTATCGCCATCTGTATATCCTGCATGTAAAGCCGCCCACATATAAGCCTCGGGCGTTGTGGGGTAAGCTGCTACTAGAGCTTTCATATTTTCGCCAATTTTAGCTTTAGGGTCTTTGTCCCATACGACTAGGTGCTGGCGTACTATCTTTTCTGCTTCATTAAAGTTGCTGACATCAATTGCTAAAGCTTTATCGATCAATGCAGCTCGTTCTTCTCCACCAGAGTAGTAAAGATTGAGCACATAAGCCATGAAGAAATTTGGATCGGCCTCAATTGCAGCAGTAAATTGCTCCTCGGCTACTTCAAAATTGAGCATTGAAGCTGCTTGTGACATTTTATAATAAGCGGCTTTAGCAATCTCTGATTTGGTAGAAACAGGCAAGTAAAAGTCTTGTGCTTGACTGATATTGAGACATAGTAATGCCAAGGCTATAAAAAATAAGTTTTTCATAGTTTAAAATGAATTTATAGTTGTGAAAAAATGAAATTTGATCGTCTCGGATTCACACCTAAGGCGGACAAGTGTATCCTAAATTCAATACACTCATTGTTTTTCACGCTACGTGCTGCATGACTTCGATATTCGATATTCCGTGTTTGATATTCGATATTCAACCTAATGAGCATATAGTATCGTGGTTACAAACCACGACAATCGGTTAAATCCGCCGCTACAGGTTCACCCACGAAATCCCTGCAACACCTCCCGAACCGAATCAAACCTCATCCCCAAGTCTCTTTTCGCCAAATCATTCTCATAAAAAACAAAAGACTTTCCAGCAGGTGTTTTCTGATTTAACATCGCAGAAATATCGGAGACTTTCCAACTTTCGCTACTCAACAAATACTGCTTGTCGTGCAGCCCATTGGTTTGACTAATGTTGAAAATGGCATTGGCTACATCTTCTACATCTACCATTGCAAAGGCAGCGTCGGTATCGTAGAGCATTTGAACAAATGGATTGGGCGCGATTTGGTTTTTAAACAAAAATTGCATGCCTATGGAAGAAGAATCTTCTCGCTGCGATAAGCTATTCCCAACTACCCAAACTGGACATACAGTTGCTACTTCTACTGTCATATTGGGATGGTTTTTTATGTAATCACTAACCATCTGGTTGGCTAGAAATTTGGCTTTTGCATAGGGAGTACTCTCCTCGCTCATGAAAGGCGTGTCTTGCTCGTTGACGGTATCTTTTTCATGGATTTTGCCATCTGGTGGAAACGGGAAATTAGTGTTATAGGCCACTACGGAAGCAATAAAAATGACCTTTTCTAAGGTAGAGGACTTACTGATGCACTCCAATAAATTGGCAGTGCCTTGCAACGTTGGGTCTAGTAATTCTGATTGTGGATTTTTAGACTCCAAATTAAGAGGTGTACCTCCGTGAACAATTAATTCGCAACCTTCAACAAAGGCTTGCATTTGTGCTTTGTTTTCTGCTTTCAGAGGTAGCAAGCTCAAGTTTTCTGCATTTGGTAATGTTTTTAGATGCGCATAGCGTTCTGCTTGATGGATGTTGGTTGCAGAGACTTTCACTTGGTAGCCTGCTGCTAAAAATTGTTTGGTGACATAGCTACCAATGAAGCCTGCACCACCAATGATTCCAATTGTTTTCATTGTGTTGTTATTTTTTAAATAGTTAGGATAGTCTCGGATTGTATCTAAGATTCCACACGCTCACTATTCAAGCCTGATGAGCGTATCGTATCGCGGTTGCAAACCACGACAATCGGAGTTACACGTGGCAACTTGCTCTAAAACCTGCGGCTTTCAACTCTATTTGCGAAAACGGAGGATTAAAATCTTCGGGTTGCGATTCCCATTTGCGTCCATCGGGAAGGTAACGATTTTGGGCGGTAGAAGCAAAAATGAAGCAAGCAAAAATTAGGGTTAATGCGATGAAATTGAAATGGAAAGTTTTCATGACGGTGTTATTTTAATTATTTTTTTTAATTGATGATTCAAAGGTGCAAGGAAATAGGAAGGAAAGAAAGTGAGTTCTTCCGAAGAGTAGGTTTTAACTTCCGAAGGTGAGATTTTGGTCTCCGAAGGGAAATTGTGGGTTTCAACTCAAATTAAACCCCACAACTCTATTCATATTAATTGTATCCGCTGCAAAAACTCCTCTCGATAGGACTTCCCAAGCGGTACTGCTTTTTTCTTGATGACCACATGACTTTCTGCGACTTCATCCACTTGTTGTAAATTGATGAGGAAAGAGCGATGCACACGCATGAATTGTTCCGCTTGCAATTTTTCTACCAAGTCCTTGAGTGGAATGGACAATAAATATTCGCTCTCACGACTAAAAATGCGACAGTAGCTGCGTTCGGCTTCTACATAGAGAATGTCTTTAAGAAAGAGTTTGACCATTTTGTTGTTGTGGCGTACAAAGATACGGTCAGAAAGGAGATAGGAGTCTTCTTGAGTCGTTTCATCTTTGATACTAATACCTTTGTATTCTGCCGTTCTGCTCACGGTTAGTTCTATGGCGCGTTGTAAGTCCAGTTTTTTATAAGGCTTAGAAATAAAAGCGTAGGGACGAGTGCTTTTTGCTCGATTGAAGGTAACTTCATCTGCGTTGGCAGTGAGATAAATAATGGGAACTTTCATTTCTTTTTGTAGGACTTGTGCTGTTTCTACACCATCAATCAAGCCTTTCAAATTGATATCTAGTAGCAATATATCTGGTGCATTCTCTCGACAGTGTACCACAGCCTCTTCGCCTCTTGGAATAATGCCTGTTACTTCGTAGCCCAGTTGTTCCAAATGCAAAGAAATCTTAGCAGCGATAATCATTTCGTCTTCTACAATTAGGATTTTGATGTTGTGCATGGGCTTTGCTATTTTTGATTACAAAGTAACAAAGAACATTTTAATTCCATATACTTTGTTCAAAATCAAACACATAGCGTATCCCATTGTCTCTTTCTTCTCGCATTGTCCCACACAACTGTCGCGTCAATAAGGCTACCAATTGTGATCCAAAACCTGTTCCTTGCGATGGCGTATTTGCACTTCTTCCAATTCCATTGTCCGCTACTAATAGTTGTAATCCTTTTGGCTGAACTTGTTTCAAACTCAAATAAACCTTCCCCTTCTCCCCATCAGGAAACGCATATTTCAAAGCATTAGTCAACAACTCATTGACAATCAGTCCTATTGGTACTGCAGTGTCCACGTCTAGTTCCATCTCGGACATATCGTATTCGATGTTCATTTTTTCCCAAGCGTCGTAAGTATCCAAGACGCTCTCTGCTAGATTTTTAAAATAATCTTTCATTTCAATGCTCGCCAAATTCTCCCTCTGATACAGTTTTTGATGCAAAATACTCATGGATTGCACGCGACTTTGGCTGGCTTGCATCACGCTTTGCACTTCGTCGTCTTCCACTTGTGCCGATTGCAATTCGAGTAAGCTAGAGACCGTCTCTAAGTTGTTTTTAACGCGGTGGTGGATTTCTTTGAGGAGGAGTTCGTTTTGGGCATTGCGTTGGTCGAGTTGGGTATTGGTGTCTTCTAAATCGTTGTTGAGTTCTTGTAGTTGACGATTTCGTTTTTGGTTGCTTCGATAGGTCAGAAATAAACCTCCAAGCAGCAAGATGAGCAAACCTCCAATGCCGAAGCTGAGTTGCTGAATGCGTTTTTGTTGCTGAAGTTGGGAAGATTGTAAGTCGATGAGCTTATTCTTTTCTGCGGTTTCATACTTTACTATAAGTTCGCTTTCCATACTGGCGATCCGCTCTTTTAAATCCTCAATTTCATAGGTCTCTGCTCGTTTTTCATAAGCCAAGGCCTGTTTATAATCCCCCATGGCTTCGTAAGTTTCCGCATAAGCTTTGTAGGCACTTGGATCGTCAAATTCATGTTCAATTTGGTAGCGTTCGGCAGCAGCTATCGACGCTAACGCTTCTTCGAATCGTTCCAGTTCAGTCAGTGCAGTAGCTACGAGCAAGTAGTCACCATATTGTTCTCCTAGATCATATTGTTCGGATATCATCAAACTGTACTTGAAATCTGTCAAGGCTTTGTTGTATGATTTTAATTCTAAATAGGCGTTGCCGCGAATATTGTAATTTTGAATATACTGCGGATTCCAATAACGTTCTTCGCCCTTTGTCTCTCGGAATATTTCCATCGAAGTGGTAGCTGCTTGTACTGCCTCTTCATACTGCCCACCATATTGATACGCTAATGCTAAAAAAGTGTGGGCATGAGCATTTCGATCGTCAATTCCTAACTTTGCCAATTCTTCGATGCCCTTTTCACCGTACTCAATGCTACGTAAGGTATCCCCATAATAGGGATACAAATTGCAAAGTTGGATATAGTTTTTAGCAATCATTTCTCTATTACCCAAACTATCGTACATTTCGATCGAACGCAAGGTAGCTGCTTCTGCTTCCGAAGATCGTCCGATGCCATGTAGATCAAGTCCTAGATAATAATACATCATTGCCACCGATGCCTTGTCATCTAAGGCGTCATAGACATCAAGTGCACGATGGTCGTAATAGATGGCAGAGTCGTTCTGTCGATTGAAATAATCGGCGTGAAAGTTATGCCATTCGGCTAAGTATAAATAGGCTTCGGCAACTTTGGTACTGTCTGTTTGAAGTTGAGCGCGTTGTAGTGCGATGTGCGCATATTCAAAGGCAATTGTATTGATGTTGGGATTTTGTAGATTAGGTTGCAGCCAATTAAGTAGACTATCCAGTGAAATACGGTTTGCAGCAGGATGTTGAGCAATTGCGTACCAACTTTGGCAGCAGCACATCAGTATTAATAAATATTGAAAGCACTTCATGCTGTCAAATTTAAGAATTTTGATGATATTAGTAATCTCTTTGTAGTTCAATTCATACACCTTCCAATCCGTCCAGTTGGAGCTATTTTTATCGAAAAGTACTTCGACTAGACCATTTGGGTTGAAATGTGGATCATCTACGGGATTAGGAAAACCCGTTTGTCCGTTCCAATTGACTTCTTTGCTATTTGTGCACTCATAGCAGAGACGTCGCTATATTGCAAAGCAGTGTAGATCGCTTTGGTTATAGAGATTTCGAGTTGTGAATCCTACTTATGTCCATCAGGAAGATGACGGTTTTGGGCAATTGAAGCAAAAGTAAAGCAAACAAGAAGTAGACTGAGGTAAGCGAAATGGAAATGGAATATTCTCATGATCGTGTTGTCTTAATTGTTTTTTAAATGATGATTCAAAGGTGCAGGAAAATAGGAGGGAAAGAAGGCAAGTCCTTCCGAAGAGCAGGTTTTGACCTTCGAAAATGAGATTTGCGTTTCCGAAAGAAAATTGTGGACTTCAACTCAATTGAAGCCCACAATTCTATTTAATAAATTATGCAAAAACTCTTCTTAATAAGACTTGCTGCGCAGTATTGCTTTTTGTGGATAAGGCGTGACTTTCCGCTGCTAAGGCTTTACAGCTTTCTTTGGCATCATAACTGCTGGCAATTGTTGCTGCTCATAAAGAGCATTGAATTCCGAAACATCTTTATCCAGAATTTCATTCATTGCTTTTTGATGCACATTCCATTCCTCTAGCAAATCTTCTAATCTTTGGCTTGCTCCTTTGGTTGGTTTCGGAAAGAAAGAGTCTGCACGACTTTTTAGATTCATTAGTTCTGCATTCAATTGATTTGGGAAGTTGATGACATCCTGGAACGTCTTTTGATCGGGTTGAATCAAATTACGCTCCCACTCATCAATAGCTTTAATGGCGATTTCTGCTTTTCCTACTAATTTTTCTGTCGTTTCATTTTCAGTGAGTACTCCTTTCAGTGCAGTCAATTGCTTTTTGACTTTTCGCATATCATTCACCGCATCATGAATATCACGAACAGTATTTTCTACCTTCATCAAGAGGGCTTCCTGCGCTTCGTAATCTGTTTGCGAAGCTTCAATCTTAGGATTAGGCAATACTTCCGCTTTACTTTCTACGCTCATCTCTCCTTGTGTTAATCGCAACGTGTAAGTGCCTGGCGCAACCAAACCACCGCGATAATCTCCTAGCATAAAGACTCCCTGAACCGCAGGTAGAGTCTCGCGTCGCAAGTCCCAACTGAAGCGATTGACGCCTTTTTTAGCAGGTAAAACTTGCGGTGCAGGTGGTCCACCTTGAAAAGATTTGAAGGACTTATTTTTTTTACTAGAGTAGCTGCGAATAACTTTACCACTGCCATCCAAAATTTCCAGTTTTACCATACCAGAATCATTCACTTCGGGCAAATAGTAATCAAAAATGACACCGCTTGCTGGATTTTGTCCTGCGGTACTAGGTGCACGAGAAGGTGTACCCACATTGAATTTATAAGTTGATTTAGGTTGATAAATGGCCAACTTTTCCTCCTCCTCTTTCAGTTGCTGCAACGCACTTAAATCATCCAATATCCAAAAGGCGCGTCCCGAAGTTGCAGCAATTAAATCATTATCTTGAATGGTCAAATCTAAAATTGGTGTTACGGGCAAATTGAGTTGCATTCTTTTCCAATGGTCTCCACTATCGAAGGAAACATAGATACCCGTCTCCGTACCTGCATAAAGCAAGCCTTTTCTTGTCTGATCTTCGCGAATGACACGCACATAATCCTCTTCTGCAATTCCATTGACTTTATTCTTCCAAGTTTTTCCATAATCGTTTGTCACGTAAACCATCGGTGTGAAATCCCCAAATTTATAACTCGTCGCAGCAGCATAAGCTGTCGCAGCATCGTGCGGAGAAACTTCAATAGCGTTAATTTGCGTTTCATCCAAACCTTTAGGCGTTACGTTGTTCCAAGTTCTGCCATCATCTTTGCTCAATTGAACTAAGCCATCATCTGTTCCCACCCAAAGCACACCCTGCTCGTGTGGAGAAGCAACCAAATAAGTGATCGTTCCATAGTTTTCGCCACCTGCTCCTTCGATGGTGAAAGGCGCGCCACCAACGACTTGTTTTTCCTTATCATTACGCGTCAAATCAGGACTGATTTCTGCCCAACTTTGCCCGCGGTCAGTAGATTTTAATACTTTATTTCCAGCATGATAAATCACTTCTCGGTTTTGTGGAGAAGTGACGATCGGTGCATTCCAATTGAAGCGATATTTCATTTTTGTGGGGGCAGTTCCAAGACCCACCACTGGATATGCCATGATATCTTTGGTCAAACCAGTTTCATGATCGAAAACCGAAATGTTTCCTTGATAGCTTCCACCATAAACATAGCGCGGATTGTCTGGATCGAATGCCAGAAACGCACTTTCGCCACCTGCAGCTGCATACCAATCTTTCCAACCAATACTAGAAGAGGGCGTTCGACTGGAGATGACAACCGTCGAATTGTCTTGCTGTCCAGCATAAACATGATAAGGAAAACGATTGTCAGCAATGACGCGATAAAACTGCGCGGTGGGTTGATTTTGTTGACTGCTCCAAGTTTTTCCACCATTGAAAGTAATGCAAGCACCGCCGTCATTCGCCAAAGCAATGTTGTCGGTATTTTGTGGATTGATCCAAAGATGATGCTGGTCGGTATGTGGATTAGAAATGGGTTTGAAGGTCTTTCCTCCATCAATGGACTTAAGCATCGGCGCATTTAGAACATATACAACTTCTGGATTTACGGGATCGGCGAAAATTTCAATATAATACCAAGAACGCGCAATGGTCACACGATCTTTGGAGGTCTGCTTCCAGGAGTTTCCACCATCATCGGAGCGGTAAACACCACCTTTTTCACCTTCCGATTCAATGTTCGCAAAGACGCGATCAGGATTGGCAGGACTGACATCAATTGCTACTTTTCCCATCATTTCGGGTAAGCCTTTTTTGAGTTTGTCCCAAGTTTCGCCACCATCAATTGATTTATATAATCCGCTCCCTTCGCCACCACTTTTCACTTGCCAAGGATAGCGACGATGCTCCCACATTCCAGCATATAAAATGCGTGGATTGTGCACATCCATACTCAAATCCGCTGCTCCTGTATCTTCATTAACGTAAAGCACTTTTTTCCAATTCTTTCCACCATCTGTACTTTTATAAACGCCTCGCTCTTCGCTGGCTTTGTGTAATGCACCTTGCACGGCTACATACACTTCATCTGGATTACTAGGATGAATACGAATTTCTGCAATGTGGCGCGAATGCTCCAAACCAATGTGCTGCCAAGTTTTTCCACCATCCATGGATTTGTACATTCCATCTCCGTGCGAAGTCATGACACCTCGAACGGCGTGTTCGCCCATTCCGACATAGATTACATTTTGATCACTTTCTGCTATGGCAATTGCACCAACCGAAGCCATTTTGAAGTAGCCATCAGATATATTTTTCCAACTCACTCCAGCATCTTCAGTTTTCCATATGCCACCACCTACGCTACCAAAGTAATAGATCGTTGGATCGCCCAAAACGCCCGTTATGGCATTGGCGCGTCCTCCACGAAAAGGTCCGATATTTCGCCATTTGAGTCCGTGAAATTGTTTGGATAATTCATCTTTTTCTATTTTTTGGGCTTGTGTTGGTGCTTGAAAGCATAGAAAACTCAAGCAAAGCAGTACGGTGAGGGTATTTTTCATTTTGAATTTGTTTTGTCTGTGAAAGCGCACACAAAGGCGCAAAGCGTTCTTTCTTAAGAAAAGTGATGGGTCGAAGATAGGAAAATTGTCGAAGAACATCTAGGTAACCTATACAATCGTGTGTATCCCAAATTGCACTTTTATAGAAGATTTGAAGTAGCGAGAGCTCTAATCTCTGTTTTTTTCAAATCATGGCGGCATCAGCCTGACCCAAAACAAAAAAAGGCTCAAGAACCAACTCTCAAACCTTTTCAATTTATAATTTTTAGAAGCTCAATTAAGCCACAGTCATTCCTTCATATAAAGGAAACCGCTCCATAAATCTATTCACTTCTCCTCGAATACTTTTTTGCAAGGCCTCATTTTCTACATCCATTGCAATTTGATCTATCCATTCCACGACGCGTAGACAGTCATCCTCTTGAAAACCACGAGTTGTGACGGCTGCCGTTCCAATACGAATGCCAGAAGTCACCATTGGAGAGTTTTGATCGAAAGGCACCATGTTTTTATTGACGGTAATATCTGCCTCTCCTAGTGCTTCTTCCACTGCTTTTCCTGTCACGCCTTTTGGAGATAAATCAATGAGCATCGAGTGATTATCTGTTCCCCCAGAAATAATATTGTAACCTTTCTGGACAAAAGCACTTGCCATCGCTTGTGCGTTTTTGATGACTTGCTGTCCGTAGGTTTTGAATTCAGGTTGTAAGGCTTCTCCAAAAGCGACTGCTTTCGCTGCAATGACGTGCTCTAGTGGTCCACCTTGCATTCCTGGGAAAACGGCAGAGTTGAGTAAAGTTCGCATCGTTTTCGTCTTTCCACTTTTGGTTTTGATACCAAATGGATTGGCGAAGTTTTTGCCCATCATGATAATACCACCACGAGGTCCGCGCAAAGTTTTATGAGTCGTGGAAGTAACAATATGGCAGTGTTCCATTGGGTTATTCAACAGTCCGGTAGCAATCAAACCTGCTGGATGTGCAATATCTGCTAAAAGCAATGCACCTACCTCATCCGCGATGGCACGGAAACGCGCATAATCCCAATCTCTAGCATAAGCCGAAGCACCACAAATAATCAATTTTGGTTTGATTGCTTTGGCTTTTGCCTCCACTTTATCCATGTCAATCAAGCCCGTTTCTTGCTCCACACCATAGAAATGTGCATCGTAAACTTTACCCGAATAATTGGCTGGCGAACCATGTGACAGATGTCCCCCGTGTGCCAAATCGAATCCTAAAGTGCGATCACCAGGCTTCAAGATTGCTAGGAAAACTGCTGCGTTCGCTTGCGCGCCAGAATGTGGCTGCACGTTCGCGTATTCTGCACCAAACAATTCTTTCAAGCGATCAATTGCTAGTTGTTCTACTTGATCCACAACCTCGCATCCGCCGTAATAACGTTTGCCAGGATAGCCTTCTGCGTATTTATTGGTCAAGCAAGAACCCATTGCTTCCATTACGGCGGCACTGGTGAAATTTTCAGAAGCAATCAATTCGATTCCTCTTTGCTGACGATCTAATTCTTGATGGATGAGGTTGAAGAGTTGAGTATCTTTAGCCATTTATTATTGCTGATTTGTTGATTTGTTTAACTGTTTATTTAAAAATACAAGCCTGCGTAATACTACCTAAGAAATCAGATAACAAACTTGGTAAGTTTCTTTTTCTTAAGAACCTTACTATTAGATATTTGGCAAAATCATGATTAGTTAAACTTGCCAAGTTTTGGTTTCATTATTCAGGGTAACATATTTAAACAAATCGATTGCCTAATAAATGTACAAAGATCGTTAAAATTACAATAAAGTAAAGGCTTTAGCATTTATGTATATACCTCTTATTCGTTAAATTTCCATTTTACAACCTTCATTTCGCATCATTTATAGAATAATTTTTACTTCTTGCTTTATTTTTAGTCCATTTGAAAGGATAGTTTGCAACCTCTGTAAAAGGATGGAGTTTATTTATTCTGGGTTATAGAAGCAGCTTAGTTTCTTACATTAACATTAATCAACACCGAACCACTTTGATGCGATCATTCAGATTTTTTATTGCTACTTTTTTGCTGACATTATTTTATGTTCATTTCTCTTATGCCGCAACGGATAAGTACCGTTGTATGTGGCGAAATGATCCAGCAACGACGATGGTTGTCGGTTGGAATCAGATTTCGGGAGAGCGAACGGTTTTGTATTACGACACGCAAAATAAAGGTGGAAATCCTTTGAATTATACGCATAGCCAAAAAGCAGATCGGATTGTTGAAGCCAAGGGCATGAAGAATCATTTTGTGCGCTTGACAGGACTTCAACCTAATACCGTTTATTATTTCTTGATCGCAGATTCAGAAGGTTGCAGCAAGGCCATGTCTTTTCAAACTGCTCCAGATCAAGCAGTTGATCGTTTATCTATTGTAGCAGGTGGCGATTCACGAAATTTTAGGGATGCGCGCCGCAATGCTAACATAATGGTGAGCAAATTGCGTCCCCATGTTGTGATGTTTGCGGGAGATATGACAGGCGGTGATTCGGGTAAAGAATGGCAACAGTGGTTCAATGATTGGCAATTGACGATTGCTCCCGATGGGCGTTTGACACCGATTTTAGCAGCACGAGGCAATCATGAATCTGCGAATACTTCCATCACTAATCTATTCGATGTTCCAAGTCCAAATGTGTATTACTCTATGACTTTTGGAGGGGATTTGCTGCGGACTTACACGCTGAATTCAATGATTCCTTCAGGTGGAAAGCAAAAGGATTGGTTGGAAAATGATTTGATCGCACACGAAAAAATTCGCTGGAAAATTGCGCAGTATCATCATAGTATGGTGCCACATACGCGCGAGAAAGCAGATAATTGGGAAATGTATAAAAACTGGGCTTCGGTTTTTTATGAAAACCGAGTCAACTTAGTAGTCGAATCCGATGCGCATGTAGTAAAGACAACCTATCCAATTCGTCCTTCCAAAGGTTTAGGAAGCGATCAAGGTTTCATTCGCGACGATTCTAACGGAACGGTTTATGTTGGAGAAGGCTGTTGGGGTGCACCTTTACGAAAGAGCAACGACGACAAAAAGTGGACGCGCAATAGTGGTAGTTTCAATCAATTTAAGCTCATTTTTGTAGATCAAGAGCAAATTGAAGTGCGAACGATTATGGTGGATGAGGCAAAAAGTACTAGTTCTGTAAACGCCAAGAATCGCTTTCTTCTTCCTAATAATCTGAAAGTTTGGACACCGAGCAATGGCGCAGTTTTGGTCATCAAGAAGAAAAAAATGATTGCTGTTCAAGCAGAAGATGATCCCAAAATGTCGGAATTGCAATCCAAAGAAGTGCCAGGAAAGAAGCCTATTCCTAAAAAAAAGCCACTCAAAAAACTATATGTTGATGCGGTAAGTAACACAATCAAGGTGCGCTACAAATTAGAAAGCGAAGGAGAGGTCAATATGATTTTATTGAATAAAAATATGCAGCCTGTCAAACGTTATACTTATACGCACGTCAACGGTGGCGTTTTCCTAGAGCCTTTTGAAATGTCGGGTGTCCCAAGTGGTAGTTTTGTTTTGATTTTGAAAAAAGAAGGAAGAGTAATTGGTAAGTATGAAGTGGTGAAGAAGTCATAAAATCCAGAGTTCAAATCCAGTTTGTAACAACTGGTAAAGTGTGTATAACAAATTGCGTAAATACTGAAAGTGCTTGCTGAGAGCGACTTGTTGTGGATTTGGATGGACGTCGAGTCCATCCAAATCCATCGAGGTTTCTTAAGGACAAAAAATGGCTTTTTAGCCATTTTTTGTCCTTAAGAAACCTCGATCAAATCATGGCGGTTCGACCACGTCTGCCTTAGGCTGATGCCGCCATGATTTGAAAAGAGCAGAGATCAGAGTTTTTGCTACTTCAAATCTTCTATAAAAGTGCAATTTGTTATAAACACACTGATAAAATCTTACTATACTTAGTGTCTTAGTGGTTCAATTAGAATAAGGCATTTAAGTATCTTTTATAGAAAAGTAACTCGTTAGTCCTTTCTGACTAATCAGCGTTGCTTGCTTCTCTGCATCCAAAACCTCTTTTATAATAGCGCGCTTATTGAATTGATCATATTGCAGATAAGCCATTTTAAGACTCACTTTTTTTTGTCGAACGAGGTCTTGCTGTCGTTTCACGTATTTAAAATCTTTTTCGATTTCTGGAATCAAGTAGTAGAGAATCAAAAGACCTAAACCAATAATTATAGCTGGCACTCCAAACTTGATAAACTGGCTTGCATTATCAAAAGTGTCATAAAAAAGAAAGGCAGCAACATAAAGCAGGAAGAAAAGCAGCAGCCCTGAAACAATCATTTTCCATTGCCCAATCTGTCCTTTCAAATAGCCAGCAATTCTACCTAATCTTCGACTCGCACCTTCAATATATTCGATTAAAAGAATGAGGGACAGCAATTCCTCCGAATCTAAGTTTTGCAGCGTCAGATAAGTCAAATAGTTACTTTCTGTATCGAAAGAATGATGCTCTTCTTTGAGTTCTTCGGTTTGAATATCGTCCAAGTCATCAGGATGCGCGACCTGATCTAGTGGGCGATTCAGAATTTCTTCCACCTGAAATTGCGCTACTTCATTTCTTTCCTCATTATCTGGAAAACGATTGATATAATTCAAATAGAAGGAAAGTTCATCATTATTTTCTGCATCCTGCCAAGCAGCGTCTCGGCTGGCTTCAATTTCGATGATCTTTTTTCGCGCTTCTTCGTCGTGCAAATCCAAAGGTGAATCTTGCAAATACTCAAAATAAGCAGCAGAAGTATTTTGACCATTCGCTTTTTTCCATAAGCGGTTTTCTAGTAGTTCATCTCGCTTGGCTTGTGCTTCTTCCCGATAGCGACTCAAAGGAAATTGCCTCAAAAAACCATCATAACTCCCGATACTTTCGCTACTCGTTGTCCTTCTCCAAGCAGACTCTATTTTTTGTTTTTGTTCTCTGACTAATATTGGAATTTCACTAAAATCTTCTGCCACTTTCACCAATGCTTCGTCCACGTGCGACCAGTGATCAGATGCAACTGGATGCTCTTTGTCAGGAAGCATAATGTCCAGTTTTTCAAACTCTGTAGCTTCCCAATCACAAGCCTTTAGCAAAACTGGAACAAGGAATAAATTATTTTGAAAATGAAGTTTGAAAAGTGTGCTCAGACGGTAAGCGGCTTGGGCATATCCTGAAGTTAAGAAATTGGCACTCAATAAGATAACGACCACATCAGTATATAATCGAATGTCTTCGGGCGTGATACCATAAGAAGTATAGCGTTCTACAGCAACATAGCGAATTTGATCAAAATAGTGTTCAGGACGATTGTGAAGCAATCTAAAATGTCGCTCAAACAAGTCCTTCATTTCTTCATCTTCTTGCGAATAAAGACAGAGTACCGAAATATAATCTTCACTTTTTGCCATCTTGAATCTCTAAGTGAGCTTACACGCAGCGCGAATGTACTTTTGTGTGTGGTGTTTGTACTTATCAGTTTACGAGAAAAGGTATTTAGAGTTTGCACGTTTTTTAGAAGGCGCGCAAAGGTAATTCTAATTCCTTGATTATAAAAAGGTTATGCAAAATTATTGAGATTTCTAGGCATTTCTAATATAAAAGATTTTCATCCAGCTTGGAATAAGAAATGTCATTTTTAACTTCAGCTTTTGAGATCGTTTCCGTAGTTCAGAGCGAAAAATGACATTTCTAAACACTGGCTATACATCGACTCGCCTAACTTGCGGAATAAAAACCATCACAAATAGGGCAGAAAATACGTGCATCAATGCTACAATGACAAACACAGGCGAATAGGAAATTGTATCTACCAAGTATCCAATAACAGGCGTAAACAGCATTGCTCCAAAGCTGCCTGCCGAACCCGAAATTCCCCAGACAGAAGCGGCATCCTTCTTGGAAAACAGATCTATCGGCAAAGTAAATAAAGACGATTGTTTGAATTGTGTACTGAACAGAGCAAAGCTAATTAAGGCAATTGCCCAAACCGAAGATTCTACATACAAGCAGCCCAAAACAGGAACTACCAAAATCGCGCCAATCCAAATGATGCTTTTCCGAGCAGCGTCCAAAGAATAGCCACGCTCCATCAATTTTCCGCCTGTCCAGCCACCCACGAAGCTACCAATGTCTGCCATCAGAAAAGGAATCCACGCAAACATTCCTATCTGCTTTAAATCAAATCCTTTTACTTCTGCCAAGTAAGAAGGCAACCAAAAAACGAAGAAATAAAACGAACCATCGGCAATGAAACGTGCCAAAGCCAATCCCCAAACTTCCTTGTATTTAAAGTAGGACAACCAAGGCGTTCGTTCCTCTTTAGTTGTTTGATTATCAGCTAGTAAAGCCAATTCTTCTTCCGTTATTTTTGGATGTTCCTTAGGAGTATAATAAATCCAACGCCATAGTAATAGCCAGACAAAACCAAGCATTCCAGTTACTACAAATGCCATTTTCCACCCCATACTCAAAATCAACCAAGCCATGAGTGGTGGAGCGATAATTGCGCCCATGCCTGGTCCCATATTCAAGATTCCGACTGCTTTGCTCCGCTCTGCTTTTGGGAACCATTCTGCAATTGCCTTCATCGCCGCTGGATAGTTACCTGCCTCTCCAATACCCAACAAAAATCGAAAAATACCCAAACTCATCATACCTCTTCCGAAGGCGTGCAACATATTCGCAATTGACCACCAAATCACTGCTAAACTAAAGCCTTTCTTTGTACCCAAAACATCAATTATACGTCCAGAAAGGATTTGCATAATTGCATAAGAAAGCAAAAATGCACTAACAATCCAGCCGTACTGCTCATTGGAAAGGTTCAAATCTTCCCGAATGAAAGGTGCGGCTACGGAAAGTGCTTGGCGATCTATATAGTTAATGGTAGTTGCCAAAAAAATCGTTCCAGCAATCCACCAACGGATTTTGCGCATGTATCAGAAAAAGTTTGACTTTGTTCGATATAGTTGGAATTGGTTTGATGTGGTTTGTCTGACTTCTGACAATCAATGAAATTGATGATCTGACATCTCACTTCTTAAACTTCCTTTCTCTTTCCAAACCACCACATTAAAAAACCACCCGTAAAAAACATCAATAACGAATAGAGCGCAGGTGGAATACTCATGTCATTTTGTTTGAGAATAGTAGTAGCAATTACGATGGCTAAGGTTCCATTTTGAATACCGCTTTCGATGATGATGGAAATGGATTGTTTGAGGTTCAGTTGAAATAATTTCGCAGCGAGGTAACCAACACCCATTGTCAATATATTGAGCAATATAGTGACTAAGCCGACACTTTTCAGTGCAGGCAAAATCATCTCTCTATTCCCAGCAATGATGCCAACCATGACCAGTAGAAAAATAACCGTAGAGGCAGTGCGCATCGGTTTATCCATTCGATCTGCGAAACTAGACCGATAATGGCGAATCAACATTCCGATGCCTACGGGAACGACTGTAATTACCATAATTTGAAGTATAGTTTCTAAAATTGGTAACTCAATTTTCGTTGTAGCATCATTCGCAAAGTGCGTTAAGGATAGAGAAATAATAAATGGAATGGAGAGAACTGTAATCAAACTCGCAATTGCTGTTAAGGTAATCGAAAGCGCAATGTCTCCTTTAGAAACGTGGGTAATGAGATTACTCGTCACGCCACCCGGACAGGCTGCAACAATCATCAAACCAACTGCCATTGCGGTCGGTAGTTGAAATGCGACTGCTAGAGCAAATCCGATAATGGGTAGAATGATGAGTTGATTAGTTAGACCAACCAATGCAGCTTTAGGATATTGAAAAACGCGTTTGAAGTCATCCACGACGAGCGTTAGACCCATTCCAAGCATAATGATAGCAAGAGAAACTGGGAGAATAACAGAAGTCAAAAGAGAGGATTCCATATGTTTGTTGATTCGTCTTCTACCACATAGTTCATCTAGTTGCTTTCACATAGGACATAGAAGAAGAAATGGTACTTCCCAGTTTGAAACTAAGTTTTATTTCTTAAATTATGTGGACTACATAGAAATGCTATTGTGACCTATATGGTAAATCAATTTTCGTTTTGTTGATTTGGCTTTAGAACTATTTTTTGCTTGGATTTATCGAAAAATATAGCATTGAGAGAGCAAGGTAATTAATTTTGTAGGAAAAAAACGATGGATAATCAAACGTCTCCCAAAACAATTGCCATTATTTCTTACATCACCATTATTGGTTGGATGATTGCTTTGATCATGAATAATAGAGAACGTTCTTCTTTAGGCAATTTTCATGTTCGTCAAGCCTTGGGCTTGCACCTCTTATTTTTAGTAGCGAGAATGACTCCTTTTATTTTGGGCGGTGCAATCAGTAGTATTCTCTTTTTTGCTACACTTACTTTACTCATCATTGGAATTATGGATGCTGTGAATGAAAAAGAAAAACCCTTACCAATTGTTGGAGAAGCCTTTCAAGAGTGGTTTAAGAGTGTTTAAGAGTGTTTAAGAGAAGTATTGTTGTAACTTTGAGTTCCTTTTATTTTCCTAATCACCAGGAATTTTAGAACAAAAAAAGCAAAGCATGACAACCAACTGCATCTTTTTCTCTCTAATCTTTACCTTTCTTTTCCAATTTACATCTTATGCTCAAGGCACTGCTTTAGAAGCCAATATTAGAGCAGCAAAACACGTATTAAAGGTTTTTCAGAAAAAAGATATTCAGCTGGATTTTAGGGATTTAGATCGTTATCGTTGGAGCAATCTGCCTGTATTTTTGCATGAGCGAAAAGGAGTCGCTTTAGAAGATATGAATGAGGAGCAAAAGCGAGCAACGCAACTATTGTTACAAGCTGCTTTGAGTGACATGGGCTATTTGAAAGCGAATTGGATTATCTGGTTGGATGAACGCCGGAAGGAAGAAATGAAAACAGAAGGTAGCGATGTTTTTCAACACTACGGACAGGGAAAATTTTGGTTAACGATTTTTGGAAAACCCAGCAAAGATAGCGACTGGGGCTGGCGATTGGAAGGACATCATCTTTCTATTAATATGACTTTTAGTGAAGGTAATATTTACATCACACCACTCTTCTTGGGTGCACATCCGACTGTAGTGGCAGATGGCCCGTTTGCTGGCTTCGAAGCTATGTATCGAGAAACGCAATTGGGTAATGCGTTGTTTGAAAGTTTGAGTGAAAAACAAAAAGCAACGGCTGTCATTGCAAAAAAAGCTTACGAAGATATTCTAACGCGAACAGGTCGTGAGGCTTACATTAAAAAAGGGGAAGGCATTAATGTTGCTGATTTATCCGCTCGCCAACAGTCCCTAGTAAAAAAGATTATCGAAACTTATTTTAGCAATTTTAGAAAGGACATCGCCACTACTTATTTAAGAAAAATAGACATAAAGGAATTCAAATTTGTTTGGGCAGGAACAGGCAAATTCGAAGATGGTATTTACTACCGATTGCAAAGTCCACAATTCGTCATTGAGTACGATCATCGAAATGCAGATATTGATCACATTCATTCGGTTTTTTATGATCTAAAAGGTGCTTTTGGAGAGCTCAAATGAAGAATGTCCAACTTTTTTAGGTACTCATTGTCACAAAAATAAACTACGGCCGTTAAAAGCTGAAATCTCCTCGCTTACTTATTTCGGTTATTTGCCGAAATCACATCAATACACGTACATTAGTACAGAACAAAAAAGTATTATCAATTATTTTTTCAAACCTTAAACCTTTTTAATCATGGATTCAAATGGTCCTGGCATTATTGCCCTCATTCTGTATTTAGGTATTATTGCTTTAGTTATCGCCTCCATTTGGAAGGTGTACGAAAAAGCAGGAAAACCTGGATGGGCTGCTATTGTACCGATCTACAACATCATCGTTTTACTCGAAATCGTGGATAAACCCTTATAGTGGATTGTCTTGATCTTCATTCCCATTGTTAATATTGTTATTGCGATAATGATTTACATTGAATTAGCCAATAGATTCGGAAAATCTGCTGGTTTTGGAATTGGATTAGTATTTCTAGGATTTATCTTTTTTCCTATTCTTGGCTTTGGAGAGGCAAAGTATTTAGGTGGGAAGACTGGATTAGAAGATCATTTGGTCGGATAATTTTTCATTTTCTTTTTTAAGAAAAAGGAAGTAAATCGTAAAGTAAAGATCACATTGAAAAAGAAAGCGGATAATCAGGTGTAAGTGCCTTGATTATCCGCTTTTCGTATATTAAACGAAGGTGTATCTTAGTAGTCGGAAAGAGTGAAACGTTGGATGGTTCAAAAGCTATATAGTTTGTCAATATAGCCACGAAATCATCTAACTATGAAACCATCATTTCACACATAAAACACAGAAAAATGCATATCCGATTACGCCTTTTTATAATCGCAGTGACGATAGTGGCAACTAGCTTCTCGTCTTGCGAGTACGATCAGTTGCCAGATCCTTTGAACAGTATCACCCGACGTGTCCCTACTCTAGAAATCAATTACACTACACCTCCTATTAGTGGTTTAAGTACAGGTGATGAACGAGTGCGCTATCGCTACGCAGAGGATCTTGCTTACAGCGATGCCCATCGCCGAAACGCACTTGATATTTTCACGTTGACCACACGCGAACCAAGTCCGTTGGTTATTTACATCCATTCGGGAGGATTCATAAGTGGCGATAAAGCACAAGCCTACGATTTTTCTCAAGATATTCGTAGTTTTCTAACTCAAGGTATTGCCTTTGCTACGATTAACTATCGTTTCTTAGAAGAATCTGAGAATGGTGTAATGACTTGCTTAGAAGACATTAGACGAGCAGTTCAATTTTTACGGTATCATGCAAAGGAATTTAATATTGACCCTAATCGAGTTTCTTGCTACGGAGTTTCTGCAGGTGCAGGTGCTTCGCTTTGGTTAGCAACGCATGAGGATATGGCAGATATTAGAAGCAATGATCCAGTTGAACGTCAATCTACTCGCATTCGTTCAGCAGTAGCTATAGGAGCACAGGCAAGTTATGATTTGGTAACTTGGGAGGATATTTTTGAAGTACACGGCTTCCGTTTAGACGATCCAAATAATGACCAACAATCACTTTTTGATTTCTACAACATTAGTTCGGTGGAGGAATTATACACTCCAGAAATGACAGCTTACAGAAAGAAAATAGATATGCTAGGTCTTTTCAGTGCTGATGATGCACCAGTCTATGTGATGAATAATGGAACATCTGCACCACCTACAAATAACGGAGAATTGTATCATCATCCATTTCATGCAGCAGCTGTAAAAGAGGCAGCAGAGAAAGCAGGGGTGGAGAATCAAATCTATGCGCTAGACATTGGTGTAAGCGACCCTAAAGGAGAATCGCCACTAGAGTTTACAGTTAGACATCTAAAAGAATAGATTACTTCAAGATAAGCGGAACCGAATCCCTTCAATAAGCACAAAAAAGGCTTACACTCAATGAGTGCAAGCCTCTTTATCTTAGAATATGCTATTTTCTAATTGTTAGCAGCTTCAAATAAGTCACCCATTTTAGGTGCAATGCGGAAGACTACTCTTCTGTTAGCAGCTTTTGCTTCTCTTGACTTTTGATCGTCCATTTTAGGAACGTACTCACCACGAGCGGCAGCAGCCAACTGACCTGGATCAACACCAGCTTTCATCAAACGACGAACAACAGCGTCCGCACGACGGAAACTCAAATCCCAGTTATCACGGTAAGCAGCACCACTTACAACCTGAGTGTTGTCAGTGTGTCCTTCAACGATAACTTCTAGATTAGGATTAGCTTTCAACAAAGAAGCTAGAGAATCAACAACTGAACGATCATCGCTTCCCAAACGGATAGAACCGCTAGAGAACAATACTGGCTCAGAAGTTTTTAAGTAGATGTGGTCATTCACCTCTTCTAGCATTAATCCGCTAGATTCGTAAGATTTGAATGCTCCATCAATCATACCACTAAGATCATCTAATTCAGACTCTTTTTCTTTAACCATTGACATAGCATCAGAAGCCTCTTTCTTAGCTGAATTTACGTCTGTTTCCAAAGAAGAAATCTGACCTTCTAGGTTAGACTTTGTCTCTTCGTACTCTGACATCAATTCATTTTTCTCATCTTCCAAAGTCTTAACTTGACCTTGTGTTTCTTCTAAATTTTGAGCTAGACGCCGAGGCGGAGGGGGACAGGGCGGGTGTCCGTCCCACTCGCGACTGGCCCCTCCCCACGAGCCCAGCCGCT
>JBCDFY010000048.1:0-34381 GCA_039176995.1 Bacteroidota bacterium | reverse complement strand
TGACTCATATAGCATAGCTACTCCCTCTACTACCAGACGACTCTCTGGAGGCAATGTGGTGAACAAGTCTTGTATCTCTTTTGGAAACATCACACAAAATAAACATTTTATTGAATCTCAGCTTTTGCTGAATAGTTACAAAGAATTTACCCTCAACTCTATATCATTTTTGCCTGGCGACAGCCTGATCGTTCCAAAAACAGTATTGACCAATTTGCCGTTGACCTGAATACTTTGCTTGCTATCCATTTTGAGCGTCAACTCTCCCGAAACATTCGCGGGTAACTCAATCGAATATTTTTCTAGTCGATTATTCACTTTCTGATAACTCGCTTTGACGATACCCGTAATGAACGGCACTTCAATTTCGGAAGATTGCAATTGCCCCAATTGAGGCGTAATGCTTACCATGCTACCACCCGCCGTGATCGGTTGAATGCCCCACATTTGGCGTGGAATGATGTTAGCAGGAACAGCGCCCCAAGCATGATTCCAATCCGCATTAGGCTTGTATTTCATGTCCCATGCTTCCAGCGTGATGGTCGAGCCAATGCGAATCATATTGTACCAACTGCGGTCGCTGGTGTCTGCCATTAATTGGAGGGCGTAGTCCTCTTCCCCTGCATTGTACAAGGCTTCCATCAGGTATTGCGTGCCGTACACGCTACACGCCATTTTCCTAGATTTGATGTGCTCAATAACGCTTGGAATGTATTTTTTAGGCACCATATCGAATGCCAGTGGAAACATATTGGCATGAAGCGCGGCGTGATCTGTACCAATGCCATCCAAGTAAATGCCTCTTTTTTTGTCGAGCATTTGTTCGTTCATCGCTTTTTTGGCTTGTAAGGCGAGCAACTCAAACTCTGCAGCTTCTTCTCCTTTTCCTAATAAGTCGGCAAACTCCGCCATGATTTGCATATTGCGATAGTAAAGGGCGTTGATGACGGTGCTGTAGTCTTTGAATACAAAACCATCTCGCTCGCCAGTCACTTCTGGATTGCCTTGCCAATTGGCGGGTGGCCAATCCACGATGTCGCGAAGTTTTTCGTCGGGATTTTTGAAGCCCAGTTTTTTCATAAATTCAGGCGTCACTTTGGTGGAAGTCACCAGACCATCTTCGTTGCGCAATTCCATCAAAGATTTATGTTTCAAAGGTTCGTAGTATCTTTCAATCAACTCTGTATTTCCGGTGTACAAATAGTCGGCATGAACCATAAGCGCAACGTGTAATTGCCATTCGGTCGGCCAAGTTGGATATTCCATAAAATATTCAATCGTCCTGCGTGCAATGGCGTATTCCCGATCAGTGGTGTAGTGACTCAATTGATTGAGGTAGGCATCGGCTTCGTAGGGAATACGCTCCCGGTCGCCATCCACATAAAGGCCCGCAAAAGTGGTGGCTTTGATGGAATATTTGCACAAATCCCACACCTGATCTAGAATATCATTGTTACTCTTAAAATGGCTTTGGTCGTTTTCCCAATAATTGAAAAAAGCGAGTTGTCGAAAGTGGTTGGGTTCTAGTTGTCCAGTGGCGTTATGCACTTCTGCATAACGGAAAGGTACGAGTACAGGGAAATCTTCGGGCAGTTGTACCGCTTTGTTGGGCAAGGTATTTCGCTTGTCCACTTTCACAGGCAACTGATAGGTATGCATTCCTTTTTTCACGTCCATTTTTAGTTCTTGATAGCGAATATGTCCGCCTGGGTCGCGATCAATTTTTCCGTCTTTTAGTTTTTCGCCTATATGAATCGTTAGCGTTCGATCATCTTTGGATGTGTAGTCAAATTCCATGCTGGCAAAAGCGGCTTTGCCAAAGTCTAGCAAGTAGGCATCGCCCATTTTTTGGATAGACCTTGGTGTAATCTCTTCTTTCAGAAATTTATTGGCAGTAGTTATCATTTTGTCTGCACTACCTGTGGTAAAAGTCTGATAATCAGAATAGTCCACCAAGCGGTTATCCAAATCCCAAGTGCGGACTTTCCAACAATAGGTCTCGCCAACTGCCAGTGGTTTCCCTTCGTGCGTGATGTCGAAAGATTGACTGCTTTGCACGCGACCGCTGTTCCAAACATCACCAATGTTGTTGATGATGTTTTGCTCAGAAGAAGCCACCAAAATTTGGTAGGCCATTTGCGAAATAGATTCGTTAGGCACTAGCCAACTGTATTCGGGTTGCAAATCAATAACTTGAACTTCGTCCTCGGGCGCTCTAATGAATTCTACCATCAAACCAGTAGGCGGATTGCGGAAGGCATTACTTTTTTGTTTGATTAGTTGATCGCAGGCTGCTCTTAATGCTGCTAAAGTGTTTTGGTATTTTGAATTGTTGGCAAGGTTGTTGACTTCCTTTGGGTCGTCTTTCAAATAGTACAATTCTTCTACGCTTTTGTCATTCACATAGCGGAAATATTTCCAGTCTTGGGTGCGCACACCTTCGCTTGGAGGAATATGTTCAAATTCCCAAAGATGCTCAATCAAAGCGGTATCTCTTGCCAATGTTTTCTCCTTGCCTCGCACGATGGGCATTAAACTTTTGCCATGCCAAGAGTCAGGCTGCTTTACCTTCGCTAAATCCAAAATTGTGGAAGGTACATCCACATTCAACGCCAATTCTTCACTATCCAAATGCTTTTTCGCGCTAGGATCGAAAACAATCAAAGGGACACGTACCGAATTGTCGTACATCAACCATTTTCCAGCGAATTGACGCTCACCCAAGAAATAGCCATTGTCACCCATCAAGATAATGACCGTATTTTCTGCCATTCCTTTTTCCTCCAGTTTCTTGCGGATTTTCCCAATTTCCAAATCAATGCCCGCAATCATTCGGTAGTAGCCTTTCACGCTATGTTGATATTTTTCGGGTGTATCGTATCGCCAATACCAACGCGTTCGGTTGAAGCCGTCTCGCACGAATTTGGGTTGTGCGTCAAAGTATTTATCCTCGTCCTTTTCGGGTGCTGGAACGGTAACGTCTCTCAAATGATTCGCCGTCGTTTCTTGCCAAAAATATTGCTCTTCCGCGCTGTCGTGAGCATGAGGGGCGCTGAAACTCAAAGACAAGCAAAATGGCTTTCCTGCATTTGAGCGATCTATAAAATCTAAGGCTTGCTGACCCGTATAGCGTGTCAAATGAACCGTATCTTTTCCTAATGTTTTATAATAGTATCCACGCCGATCCTTGTAAGTACCATTGCGGTCGTAGGATTCGTATTCATGGAATTGTTGGTCTAAATTATCGTAGCGCACGCCATACTTTCCATAAAACCCTGTGCGATAGCCTGCTTCTTTCAGCAATTTGGGATAGGAATTGGTCATGTATTCCTCTTTCACATTGCCCGTTCGGAAGTTGAAATTGTGCGCTCGTTCGTACAGCCCTGTCAAGATGCTGGCTCTACTGGCGGCACAAATGGGCGTCGTCACCATCGCTTGCTTAAAGTACGCACCTTGTTGAGCAAGTTTATCCATTTCAGGTGTATGTGCTAAGTCGTTGCCCACATAGCCAATCGCATCAAAACGTTGGTCGTCGGTGAGGATGAAAATGATGTTGGTTCTAGTGTCAGTCTGAGACCAAACTAACTGTTGGAGGCTCAATAACAGGAACAAAAGCAATTGTAATTTCAAAGTGGATTTCGTTTTATTTAGCAAAGTGTTGGCATGTGGTGGTACGTCAAATATAGTAAGCCATTTTTTTATCAGCGTCCTGTACTATTCTGTTTTTCTTGATTTACAAGCAGACATGATTAGCGAGGTTCAAACTACTTGTATGATTTGACTGTTTGCAGTAATATTGTAGAAGCAAATACAGCTATTCTGGAATATCAAAATATCATCACTGTTGAAGCTGGAAAACGCAGCGGACAAGCCTGCATCAGAGGAATGCGCATTACTGTAGGAGATATTCTAAGTTATCTCGCTGCTGGAATGACTATTGAAGAAATATTGGAGGATTTTCCAAAACTGGAAAGAACGGATATTTATGCTAGTTTGGCTTATGCTGCGGCTTTCCTAAAATAATAATAAGCATTCGTAACCTCGATAGTCGCGGTCTTACTGTCAAAAAACGAGAGCCGATAGTCTCGGATTCAATACGGACACGTGTATCCGAGATTCTACATGCTCATCTAGCACAGCAAGCATGATACGCATACATTCCGCTTGGTTGCAAACAAAGCCGATCGGCAGTACCTGCTCAATACGATAGTGCCTCACCTGCTGCTCACTATCAGTACCTAATGCAAAACTACCTTATGAAATCTACTCTCCGATCCTGTCCGAATATTCAAGATGTAAGTGCCCTTCTGGAGCTGCTGTAAGTTAAATTCAAGTTGCTGCTGTCCGACTTCCATCCATTCCTCGTAGAGGAGTTGCTGCTTACCAGAAATATCAGTTAGATAAACTTGAATCGGCTGGGCTTGATCAGACTCGATTTGTAGGTTGATGATAGCTTGACTAGGGTTTGGATAGACGCTAGAGGAGAAGCTTTGAAGGGACGAATCGGAAGAAGATGGTATTGCCAAGCTGGTCTGCTCGACTGGATTATTGGCTAGAGGTGGCGTGCAGTCCAAAGTTGGATTGATAGTCGTGCTAAAATCTGAGCCGTTTAGTACTTCAAATCCATCTTTGAGTACGATTGCTTCCCCTGCTGTAAAGTCAATCGTTTTACCTGATTCGATTTGGACATTTCCACTGCTGACGATAGTGGTTTGGGCTTCAAAAGTTTGAAGTGGTAAGGCATCGTTGAGGTAGCAATCGCTGAAAGTAATCGCATTGCGACACTCCATCGGTGTTTCCAGTGCGACAATTCGCTTCCAGATTTCGTCCAGTAGATCGAAGTCGACCCGACCATTGGCTGAAAAATCGCCTTGTCTTACCATTACCCATCCTTTACTGGGAACGACACTGATGTGTTGTCCGTCTAGCCCGATTGCTGAGTACATGTCAGCGGGTGCGTTAGGATAAAGCGTGCCATCGACAGAGTTGGGTGAGCCAGTTGAAATGTAGCTGGATTTGCCATTGAGCCACCATAAATAGCCGTAAGCAGGATTGAGATTTTGGGAGGAATTGACCATATCGTTGAAATAATTTGGGTCGCCCAATATGGGAGTATTGTCCCACTGCCCTTCATTGAGGAACAGCAAGCCAAATCTCGCCATGTCTCTGGCATTGCTGTAGTAGAAATGGGTGAAGAGACCACGTGCCCAAAAGCCATTCATCCCAATGGGTTGTTCTACACGGGTGTTTGAAAAGGCATCATAGTCTAGTCCTGTAGCCGCCTCGACCACGTCTGTCAACAGCGTATACGGTCCATTGTGATATACCCAACGGGTACCCGCATCTGCTCGATAGGTCAGACAAGAAGGAAGCGTACAGAGAAAGGTCAATTCCTCTAAGCCTGAGGTCATAGAGAGTTGGTTGCGGACTTTAATCAAGTCCTCTTTTGATCTGCTTAAACTCGTCCAACCACGTCCCAAATAATCAGAAGTTTTATCTTCGATATCCAGAAAGCCCTCGTCTTGTGCGATGCCTGTCAAGAGCGCTGTGAAGGACTTGCCAGCGGAATACCAAACGTTGATGCTATCAGCAGTATAAGTGCCGAAATACCTTTCTAGTACAATTTTTCCGTCCTTGAGCAAGAGAAAAGAGAAAGTTTGCTCGTCTTCTAGAAATTGATAGAGGCTATCAATGCCTTCGGGACAATAGCCTAGGCTAGTCGCCGAAGTGGTCTCCCAAATATTAGAATTGGTGGGTGGGAAATAGAGGTTTTGTGCTTGACACAGTGTGGCAGTTAGTACACAAAAAGTAATGTATATTGATCTCATATTCAAAGATAGCTACAATTAATCAATTTTAGTAGGATAGAGTAGGACTCCTGTCCTTCTTCTATACTTTTATTGCTTGAGACGGATAGTAGTCCTTTACTTTTATCCGCTTGCCACTAAAAGTGGCAGCGAGCAGTACGTTATGAACCAACAAGGGAATAGGACGATACATCAAACACTAAAATTGGAATACTGCAAAACGATATTACTCAAAAAGCCGAACCTCACTCCTGCATTTCGCTTTCTACTATAAAATAGCAGATGCAGTATATAACTAAAAAAGTAAAAACTTATTTGAGCTCAACGTCTTTGACTTTTCTTACTATCTGTACTTTTTTTCTAAATACCCCTGACTTACTGGGACAAGAAGAGAACCTTAAAAATGAGGTGAGTGAAAAAGGATTTAATGTAAAACCCACTCCCGAATCTAACTTGAATTTTGGAGGGGCAGTATGGCTCAGGGGAGTTGTGCTTCCCTATCTCAGCGAAACGACAGCTAATGAAAGAGGATTCTACATAGATCAATTTAGACTGTCTCTTGATGGAGATTATGGTTTTAAGGATAGTACCAAGTTTGCCTTTTCTGGTCAAGTTCGCTTTTTCTCTTATCAAACTTTGATACATCATATGTGGACAGGAATAGACTTCAAAGAAAAGCACAACATAAAATTTGGAGTTACGCAAGTTCCTTTTGGTACACTTCCTGGTTCTACCAATAGTTTTTGGTATTCTTTGGGTTATTATGTAGGAATAGAGGATGATCGAGATGCGGGTATTAAATACCATTTTCAAAAAAATGGTTGGGATTTGCATCTTGCTTACTTCATGAATGAGGAATATAACAATACAACCGCGCTCAATCGCTTCGCACCAGATTTGGTGCGCATGGGCGATCAACAAAATGAGGAAAGGAATCAAGGAAACATTAGGTTAGCAAAAACCTTCAAAGGAAAAGAATCGAATACTACTGAATTGGGACTATCGGTGGAAGTAGGAGAAATCAAAAATAGAACTACTGGAAGCAATGGCTCAAGATGGAAGGCAGCTTTTCATTATGTGGGGAACTATGGAAATTGGGAACCTAAATTTCAGCTTTCTCGATATGTCTATGAACCTAACAATCCCGATGGAGTAGATGATCGCTTAGTCAATATGGGATTTTTCGAGGATACTCGACTCGTAGCTGCTAAGGCTACCGTTTTGAATGCAAGTTTAGAAAGAAATTTCACTATCAAGTGGTGGCTATTTGAGGAGTTCGATGTGTACATGGACTACAGCAGAGTCTTCAAAGACGAAGTTGCTTTTGCTGATTCTGAACTGATCAATCCTGGAGCAGTGCTGAAGGCTGGACCACTTTACATATGGTTTGATTTTATGTGGGGTAGAAATGCTTGGTTTTTCAATGATTCGCCAGAGGAAAGTGGACCAGGTGCTGGCTCTAAAAACCCAGAGAAATTTGAGTATCGACAAAATCTATCAATAGAGTGGTTTTTCTAAGAGCTTGTCTAAAAAATTGATTCAACTGATCGTCAGGAGTTCAGCGTTCATGCCTGCGGTGGGCAGCTCCACCTAAGAAAAAAATCATGAGTTTATCTACTGATAGCTATCGGGAAGGGAGTAAATTATTTCAGAGGTAGGTTCATAAAGTATTGGCTATCAAGATGATGAAATTTACACGCACTCCAGAAACCGCTTTTATTACCAAATCAAAAATTAGAAAAATGAGAATAGCAATATTATTTTTTTACTTGACCTTATCACTAGGTCTTCATGCACAGGACATTAAAATACCAGACTTCATTGCAGAAGAAGAAGTGAAGAACTTCGAGTGTAAATGTTTAGAAGAAGAGGTTCAATACTCAAAAGAAGATCAAAAATATATTGATACTCTTTGGGAAGAAACCCTCAAATACCTAGAGGCTTATGTAACAGCTCTAACAACATCAAACGGAAATTGTGTTGATTCTGATGAAGCTATCTATGAAACTACAGAGGGTTTAAAGCGACTTTGCATAATGGATCGCAGGGATATGCAATTGGTTGTGAAGCATATTTACTTAGTCCTACTTAATCCTGATAAGGCGAAAAAGTGCTTTGCTGCAAGGGCAGAAGTAGATTGGTTATACAGTCCAGGAGGAGAAGCAAGACAGCATTCAGTGGTAGATCAATGGCTTGGAAGAAAAACTTTTGAAGATTTTTTCCATGAAAAAGTGACAGATGTTGAGGTTAAAAAGGAAGGTCTATCTTTTGCAAAGAATTTCAATAAAATGATTACTGGTTCTGATATAGTGCTACCGCCCAATTTCCCTTACGATATTAGTGCCAATGCTCTCCCTAATTTATGGGCTGCGGTTGGCTGGTCACCTATGTACGCTGAAGATAGTGAACGAAACTTGAAAAATTTTAAGAAAACTAGAGGAGGCTATGCTTATGGCGAAATTTTTGGACATTGGGGATTGCTGCGCATAGAGGAGATTAATGGAGAAAAAGTAGGTGCAGAAGTCGGAATGGTGGTTCAAGCAGTCAATACATTTTATCCATATCATAATCATGCCATTCCAGAAATGTACTACACCATCAGACAACCTGCTTGTACGAATGAGTTTAAAACTTTCGCAATGGATAAGTACAATAAAATGCTCAATACTGTCCATGAAGATCAATCCATTAGAAGGGTGCAATTTGATACAGATGTACCTCAAGAATATAGAATGTGGAGTACTGGAGCACCCAAGCATCAGCCTCTAGTCTATTTTCACCGCAATACGATTCACGCATTTGAGGTAGATGGAAGTTGCGAAGCAAAGCCAGACGAAAAAGCACTGGTTACCATTTGGGCGAGAAGTAGTGCTGATAATCCTTACAATGATTACGGAACAACTCGCTTGTGCGAGTGCGCTGAAAACCCTGGTACACCAGGAAAAAGAGGAGAAAAAATTCAATGCGATCTTACCAAGATCAAGTGGTGAGAGAATTTTGACATTGTGTTAATCCAAAATTGCAGAAGTCAATTGTCGCTAAGATAATTGACTTTTGTCCTCAGGGAATTTTGATGGATTTGGTGTCTATCCGAATCGGGGGTATGTTGCCCTCAACACAAGCATTACTTAGTACTTGTGTAATTCATTATACAAACATCAATGCTTTTGGGCGCAGTTTGCATTTCAATTTCCCCTCAGCATAGTCTCCTTTAGCGCACTAATCTCTACACTCAACTTTTCCATCGGCACAGCAATAATATCCTCTCCGTCAGAATAAAGAAATAGATTTTCTTTTTCAAGAACATAGGGATTCCAACCATAAGGCAAAGACTGAATTTTTTGAGGTTCAGACCATTCAGGCGAAGAAAAGCCATTGGTATTGAAACTGATGAAAAATCCTTGTTGCTGCGCATCGCCTTCAAGGTATCTCGTGAAGATGAGATATTGCTTTTTCTTTTGGACAAATGGACTAAATTCAGTTGCATCAACTGTGTTGAGTAAGTCTAAGCGGTCCGTAATTTGTAGCGTATTTCCTTGCAATTTTCCACAGACTATATCTCCATTACTTTCAGGGGTATAGAAGAATAACTCCGTCTCGGTCAACCAGTAAAAATAGCCTCCATAAATCCCTGATGCTTGTGATAAATTGACCTTTTGAGACCATTCGTTCTCTCTTTTTGAGAGTAAATAAATCTCCGCTTTTCCGTTATTTTTTTTGCAAAAGATGATTTTATTTCCTGATAGGCTAATCGCACCGTTGTAAATGGTATCCAATGCTTTAATGGGATTTAGTACTTTGTAGACGCTCTTTTCTTTTGTGGAGATATGTCCAGATTGATATTCCCAACCCGTAGTTCTTGATAAAAAAAGTGTGCTTTCATCTTTGGTAAAGCTGATGGAGTTTTCAGAAAATTCCTCTGCAGAAATGATTGACGGATAGTAGATGTTTTTGTTGTCTTCTAAACTTCTTTCTTTCGATGTCTTATCACCAATCTTACAGCTAACTATTGATAAGGTCACAATCAACGCGAAGTATAGTTGCTTGTTCATTCTTGATTTTTTGTACTAATGTATCAATAAACTCAAATTTTTTCTTTGCTCATGCAGCTTTTTTTACTACAACTGGCAATGAATAATTGAGGGAGGGAAAGAATTAGAAGTGCTAAGCAAGACGATATGAATGTGCTAACAAATACAAACTATTCTTTTACTTCTTTTTCAAACTCGTTTTATCACTTAATACAAAGAAATTACCATGCAAAATTTAAGGAGTCTGATATGGCTATTCATAGGTACAGCATTTTTGCCAGCTTGTACCAGAGAAAATTTTAACTTCATAGAGGAAGAAGTTATCGCTGAACCTACCATAGTGGAAACTGACGATGGAGTCCTAGAACTTTCACTCGCTAATTTTTCAACTGAAACTACGGTTGCCTACGGTAAAGTTCTAGAGGACATTGTTTATGTAGTTTCTAATGGAGAAATTATTTGTAATTCAGATGGTTCTGTGAGTACCGCAGGAGGGAATTTTTCAATGACTTTTTTTCGCGGTGCAGACAATTCGATCGTAGTTTCTGCTTTGACGTATTCTTCGGTGATTGATGGAGAGGAGTCCAGTTTGATTGCGGATGGCACCGTTTTTCAATGTGGCAATGAAGCACCTAAAGTTAATATTACTGAATTGACAGAAGACAGGCTAGTTGGCGATTTTTCTGCTTTTTTTTATCGCTCAATTCGGTTTGAAGGCGAAGAGACGGATTGTATGGATCTTTTCGTATCTGTAGGGCAATTGGAAGGCTCTTTTGAGGTTAGTTTGGAGCCCTGTAATTAAACAAGTAACTAAAAATCAATAAATTGCAAGAGTCCGACATCATCCGAGATTGCCAGCGGCAAAAGCCCAAAGCACAGCAGCAATTGTACGAACTGTACTTGCCTTATGTGCTAGGGATTTGTCGAAGATTCAATGTTCCCCGATTGGAGATTAAGGACTTGATACAAGAGGTTTTTATTGAAGTTTTTCTGAATATTAAGAGCTTCGAATCCGAAAGAGGCGCGTTCAAAAATTGGTTGAAAATCATAGCTATTCGGAAACTTATTAAGGTGATTCGTCATCACAAAATGGAGTTTCAGCCTTTGACTAATCTTGAAAATGAGGACAGCATAGCCGAACAAATTGAGTTGGACAAATTGAATGCGGATTATCTCATTCATCTCATTGCAGATTTACCACGAGGTTATCGAACAGTCTTCAACTTATTCATTATTGATGGTTATTCGCATCAAGAGATTAGTGAAATGCTAGAAATTTCAGTTTCTACTTCACGTTCGCAGTTGGTGCGAGCTAGACAACTATTACAACAAAAAATATTTAAAATGCAGGAACATGGCGTCATCTGATTTTGATAAGAAAATACACGCTGAGTTCGATAATTACTTCGAGACGAATGTACCCACCGAGTTAGAATGGTCAGCAGTCGGGGAGCAAATTCAATCAGCTTTGGATCAGCGTAAAAAGAAACGCCGCATTATTTTCTGGTGGTGGTCTGGAATAAGTGTTGGTGTGTTATCATTAACGGTTTTGTTGCTGGGGCAAAACAGCAAAGTACCGCTTGAATTGGGGGCTTTCCCAATTCAATACGTTGCTCAGGGAAATAATAGTTCTACTATTTATATTCCAAATTTAGATAAGCCAAATTCAATACAAGATGTTGAAGTTCAATTAGATAGTTCAGACGTTCAGGATGAGGCTTCTTCAATTGTGGCGCAGGAGAAATTACCTGTTCTAATCTCTAATCAGGAAGAGAATGGAGCATTAGCAGATAATAGAATTAGTGAAGAATTATTAATATCCCCCTCCAAAAAAACAGTTGAACGCATCCCAAGTCAAGTGGCAGCATTCGAAGCATTGTCATCAAATGCCATTCCACTGATCCCTCAGCAAGCAGAGCAGATTGATCTGGAGGAATCACCGATTGTAATATCAAAAAATAAGCAATGGGAATTGCGAATACTGGCTGGATCGAATCAGCTTTTTGTGACAAAAAATAACCTTACTACGCAGCATCTTGAACCCATTTGGGGTTGGCAAGCTGGGTTGGAAGTACAGCGAAAGTGGAAAGAAAATTGGCGAATTAAAATTGGACTCCAATACGAACAAATATGGACGAGATTCCGCTTCACCAACGAACGAGAAGCCTTACTGTATCGCCCCAATTCTGTTGATACGGTCTTTCAAAATACCTTCACGGGAGAACAAACGATCATTAGGACGGACTCTGTGGCAGGCATTATTCGCCAAAACGTACAACAATACAATCGTTTCGTCAATCTCCAGCTTCCAGTTATGCTAGGCTATCAAATTATGGCTCAACGCTGGCAACTTGCAGTATTTGGTGGAATAAATGTTGGTTTTCAGCAGCAAAGCAATGGACTTTTCACGATTGATGAACAAGAAGTGATCAATTTGGAAGAAGAATCGGTCTATCGTAGTGGGGTTCAAATAAGGATTCCTATCAAGTTAGAATTAGCCTATCAAATGAGTGAAGACTGGCGATTGTTGGCAACCACTCAAATTGAAAAATCGCTAACCAATTGGATAAATTCGGACTTGTGGCAAGCAGAACAGCGTCCAATATTATATCAGTTTAATATTGGAGTAGGGTATTCGTTTTGAGGCTAAGCCCTTTATTCGTTCTAGGAATTTTGCAGTGCTCAACAACTATTTTGTAAGAATTTGTTGTACTTCTGATTTGTGTCTTGTTCCTCTACTGATCTTCTTCTCCCGACAGCTAGTTATATTTCAGGAATAGAATAAAGGAATACCAATAAATTGATAGAGATGATGAATCATTTGAAAAAAATACATTTTTTAATTGCATTCTTAGCAACTATTGGTGGTTATGCTCAAAGTACAAATCCAGTTGCGCAAATTCCCTTCGAATTGAGTGGGGAACACGTTTTTCTTCAGTTGACGATTAACGACTCGGAACAATTAGACTTTATTTTTGATACAGGAGCGGGCGCAACGGTCATCAATTCTGAAACTGCAACAAGACTCAACTTTGTCTCCAATAAGACTTCTACGGCGACGGGCGCATCAGGCGAAACACAATCTTCTATCATAAAAAATAAATCCATCGAACTTGGCTCTATCAAATTAGAAAAGATGGATTTAGTAAGTGTGCCATTAGAGCATCTAGAAAAAACGATGGGTAAAGATATTGACGGAATCATTGGCTATGGTTTATTGGAAAAATATGTCACAGAGATAAACTACCATTACTCAAAGTTGATTTTATACGAATCAAAATCTTATGACTATCAGGGCAATGGCGAAGTGGTATCGTTGAAAATCAAGAATAACTTACCAATGGCAACTTTTCAAGTGATCTTAAAAGAGGGGAGCTACGTTGATGAAAAATTCATGTTGGACACTGGTGCTGGTTTAGCAATGGGATTTACTGCTCCATTTGCAAGAAAGTCTCAAATAAAAAATAAAATTGGTAAGACCTACTCCAGTACACCTAAAGGAATCTCAACGAGTACCACTCAAGTAGAGGTAGGAAAAATAAAAAAACTAAAGCTCGCCAACTTTGAGTTTGAGAATATACCTGCCAATATATACGATATCAAGACTGGCTTTTTTGCGAGTAAGGAGGTCGCAGGAATTATCGGAAACGAAATACTCAGAAAATTCAACATCACTTTCGATTATAAAGGGAAAAAGAGTTACTGGGTAAAAAATAAGTACTTCGACGAGGCTTTCTACATCCAAAATTCTGGGCTGAAACTTTCCTTTGATGCTGACAAATCAAAAGTTATTATTCGCGGCATCATTCCCAATTCAAGTGCTGAAGAATCTGAACTAAAAGCTGGAGACGAAATAGTAGAAATTGATGGTGTAAAAGCAAGCGAGTCTTCCTTAGAAGCCCTCCGAAAGTTATTGGCGACGCAAAGTGGAAAGAAGGTCAAGATTAAATACAGAAGAGCAGGCGAAGTGAAGGAAATACTTTTAAGTTTAAAGCCTTTGATCTAATTTGATGATTGGTTCATCTAACATGAAATAGTCAGGATAAAATCTGAAAAGATTTATGGCAGCTTTCTACAATAAACCTAAAGGAAAAGATTTTTTGTTTGCAACTACACGAATTTTAAAAACGTGTCCACTTCTGAAAAGAATTATAAAGGTAATGTTGATAATACATGAATGAACCACGAATTTTTCTTACTTCTCGGGATTCCTTTGCACAAAATCTAATAATTTGATATTGAGGGTGTTAAACGAATAAATACTTCAACAAATCAACAAAAAAGTAAATGCACTTTCTTATCCAGAAGGAGTATAATTGATGGCAAAGGAGATGAACTTAGGTCTCTATCTCATACTCCGAAGGTCGACACCCATACTTTTCCCGAAAACATTTTGCAAAATATTTCGGGTCGCTAAACCCCACTTGATAGGCGACTTCGGATACCTTTAGCTGTTGAGAGGCGAGGAGTTGAGCGGACTTTTTGAGTCGCATTTGTTTCATTAGACTCTTGGGTGTCTCATTGGTAAGGGCTTTAATTTTTTTGTATAAAATGGAACGACTCAATGTCAGCTGTTGAGCAAAAAAGTCGATGTCGAAGTCTGGATTTTCAATATTGGCTTCCATCAAAGCGAGCATTTGCTGGAGAAAGGCTTGGTCTTTAGAGGGCAACTCTACGGTTTTTGGATTGAAGGATTTGGATACTGCAATTTTCTCATGAAGTTTTCGACGGGTGGTAATGATGTTAGCGACTTTCAGGCGTAACAATTCGGGATCAAAAGGTTTAGTAATGTAGTCGTCTGCTCCAATTTTTAAACCTTCCAGTTCTTGAATGGCAGCAGTACGTGCGGTGAGTAAAATAACTGGAATATGGCTGGTCGCTAGAGCAGATTTGACCCGTTGACAGAGAGTAATGCCATCCATTTCGGGCATCATCACGTCGCTGATGATTAGGTCGGGGAGGGTCGATTGAATTTCTTTGAGTGCAAGTTTTCCATTGGGGGCAACAACAGTATGATACTGAAGATTGAAAATATTGTAAATGTATTGAGCAATATCCTCATTGTCTTCCACAATTAGAAGTACTTCTTTTTCACTATTTTTTTCTATTGCTGGAATTGGAATGGTTACTTCTTCCTCAAGCTGTGTGTAACTTTTGATATTGTCGTCGTCCAATAGGTTTGAATCCAGCTCTGTTGTTTTGAAGTGAGCATTTCCCATGGGTAAAATGACTTTGAAAAGCGCACCTTTTTGATATTCGCTCTCCACTTCTATAAGACCTTTGTGCAATTCTACTAATTGCTTGCTCATAGATAATCCAATACCAGAGCTTTGAATGGTAGAAGGATTAGATTTTTCATAGAATCGCTTGAAAATATGTGGACGATCTTTCTTTTTTATTCCTTTGCCTGTATCTTTTATTTCAACCTCCACTTGATGCTTTGTACGGTTTAGTGCTACAATGATTGATTGACCATCTGGCGTAAATTTAAAGGCATTAGAAAGCAAATTATAGAAGACTTTCTCCATTTTATCCTTATCAAACCAAAGTAGAATTTCGTCGCTGCTACTTTTAAATTGATAATTAATACGGTGTCGTTCTGCTTTATCTTTGAAAGTCAAAAATATCTCTTGTACGAAAGCAACAATATTGCGCTCGCTGACTTTCATGCGAATATGGTCGCTTTCCAAGACTCTAAACGTCAGTAATTGATTGACTAGAGTGAGTAGTCGCTGAGCATTTTTGTGAATCAGTTGAAGCTGTCTTAATTGGTTTTTTTTTCCTTCATAATATCGAAGAATATCTTCTAATGGACTGATAATCAAAGTTAAAGGTGTACGAAATTCGTGCGTGATATTGGTGAAAAAACGCAATTTCATCTCATTGATTTCTGCTTGCTTTTGTTTAGAAAGCTGTTCTAGTCGGTAAGACGCTTGAAGGTGATAATATTGACGAATGGCAACTAATGTAAAAATGCCGATAAGTGTATATAGCAAGTAGGCCCAAGCAGTTCTCCACCAAGGTGGATGCACCTCGAAGGTAATTGTTCGCTCTTCCTCCGATCCAATTCCATTGTTGTTGTAAGATTTTACCTTGAAATTATAAGTTCCGTGTCGTTGGATGGTGTAGGTTGCCTCTGCTTCCTTTTGAGCCAAAATCCAATCCTGATCAATGCCTTCCATTTTATAGGCATAGCGATTATTCTTTGGATTAAAGTAGTCTAATTTAGCGAAACCAATGCTAAAGTTGGCTTTGTTGTAATCCAATACAATTTTTGAGCTATGGTTAATATCCTTTTGCAAAATTCCATCTTCACTAACTTCTATTCTTTCTCCCATTGCATCCAGATAAGTAAAGACCAAAGGAGCATATTTAATGGTATCTTCAATCTGTTGAGGAGAAAAACTGATGTAGCCGTTGGTGCTCCCAAAATAGAATTGTCCTTGATGATCTTTGTAATAAGCGTTAAAATTGTATTCTAAATTTTCCAAACCATAAGCTGTACTGTAAGTATTCAGTCTTTTCGTTTCAATGTTATATTGGAAAATACCATTACTGGTGCTTAGCCATAAATGCTGTTTTTGCTCCACCAAGATTCCATATACGGTTCCTTGCATTAAAGTCTCTTCTTGTATGGGATTAGAGAAAGTTTTATCTGCTAGGTCAAAATACAGTAAGCCATTACTGGAAGTACCTATCCAAAATCCTTCTTCATTTACTTGTGCGATGCTGTAAATTTTAATCCCTTTCAAATAATGCTCGAAAGTAACAATGTCTTGCTCATCAATTGTTATCTTATCTAGTCCTCTATCTGTTCCAACCCAAATATTTCTGACGTGATCCTCGAAGATCAAGCGACAATTATTAGAAATGAGTGCGGAGCTATCTAACGGGTTGGCCTTGAAATATTCAAAGGTTTTTTGTTGAATATTCATTCTATTTATCCCTCCACTGTAAGTCGCTATCCAAAGATCGTTGTCCCTTTTTAAAAGTCCATATATATTGTTATTGCTCGGAGTATTTGGATTTTTAGGTTCGTGTTGGAAGACTTCAAATCCATTTTCTATGTCTTCTGTGTAGCACAATCCACTTTGAAAAGTACCTATCCAAAGCCCTTTGTCGTCTTGCAAAATAGTTTTTACATTATTGCCACTCAAAGAGCGTGAATTATTCTCTTGATGCTCAAAACTTTGATAAATACCAGTTTTCTTACTGAGGTAGTTCAGACCGCCTCCTTCTGTACCTATCCACAGGTTTCCTTTGTGATCTTCTTCAAAAGAAGAGACCACATTAAAATTAATCGTGTTTTGATCTATTTTGTATTGATGAATATTGAAGCGTCTAAGCCTTTGGTCGTGATAATTTATTCCAGCATAGTAAGTCCCAATCCATAGAGCATCATTTTTATCAAAAAAAAGCGCGTGAATCGAATTATTACTCAGACTCTGCTTAGAGGCATTTTTTTGTTCAAGCCTTAGTGAAGATAGTTCTTGCAATTTGGTATCGTAGCGGTTTATCCCTAAAAACGTTCCAATGTAAATATCGCCATCGGGGGCACTCACAATGATTCGAGGATCATCATAAAACAAAGAATTAGGATCATTGGGGTCATGTCTGAAATTTTCAATTTTTCCATTGGCTATTTCATATTTGAACACCCCATTCTTTGCTGTCCCAAACCATAGATGGTCGTGTTTATATTTTTAAATGGTTTTTATACACAGGTCTTTGAAAATAGATAAGCCAGGAGCGTATTGCTCTAAGTCTTTTTTGATAAAGTGTTCTGCTCTTTGTTGTAAAAGAAATAAACCTTCGGTAGTACCAATCCAAAGGACTGCTTCCTCATCCTGATAAATTGTTCTAACGTTTTTGGTAGTGGTACTCAAAGGAATTTGTTTCGCTACTCCAGATTGCTCGTCTAGTAAGAGTAAACCTTTGGGGGTTGCTAACCATAAGTTTTTAGCCTGATCTCGAAAAATATCCTTGACGAAGTATGTATCGTTGTTCTCTGGATTTGATAAGTAGTTGGTAAATTGATGCGTATAAATATTGTAGCTGCTTACTCCATTGGGAGTTCCTATCCAAAGTTGATGTGTAAGCGTATCGTAGTAAAGTTTGCGGATATCGTTGCTCGGTAGTGAGCTACTGGATTGATTTTGATCCCTTCGGAAAGTTATGAAACGATACCCGTCATATTTATTCAGACCGTCTCTCGTACCAAACCACATATAGCCTTCCTCATCTTGTGCAATGGCAATCACAGAGTTTTGCGATAGTCCATCAGTTCTATCCAATTGCTGAATTAATAAAGAACTTTGTGCCCACACTAATGCTGGAAAACTAAGCCATAGCCATAGTGTATACCAATATTTTTTTGTCAAGCCTGAGAGCGTTTATTTCAATAATTTCATACAATTCGAGCGATCACTATGATAAATGACTGCTTCAAAGGGTTGATGACCTTACAATCACCCTCAAAACAAGGTACACAAGATTATGAATAAAACAAAATAGGTCTGTTTGGAGGAATGAGGAAAGAATTATAGTTTATTCGTGTATGAAGTACTAGGAATTAAGTATTAGGACTATAAGTTTTGTGATAGAACCTGAATTTTGGAACTATTGACTCACTGCAAATACTAGATTTTATGCCTTGATAGCTAGATTTTGCTTATCCAATACCTAATACTTCGTACAACCCTAATTATAATTAATCATTTTCTAGCCCTTCTAAAATTAGCGTTTTCAAACCTTCCGATTTCACAGCAGAAGAATAAGTCGAGCCGTTGCGTTTTATTTTAATTTTTGCCACACCATTGCTCAATTCTACTTTTTGCGAACCATGCGGCGTTCCTTGGTTTTTAATCAATTCTGCATCGCCAATGACGAAAAATTCTACGCTGTTTTTAGCATCCAAACATAGCAAGTTATTTTCATCTAAGAGTCTGACTTCTAGCCAACTGTGGCGTTCATCAATTTGTTTTTCCGTCAAAATAAAGTGATCGGGTTTGCTCCACTTTTTAGTTTGGTATTCGAATTGTACCCTATCGCGTACTTCCTTTCCATCTCTTTTTCCAACCGCGAGTAATTCATTTTGCCCCTTTTGAAATGGAATCGTCCAAAACAAGCCGCAAGCAGGAAAAATTTTGCGATTGCGCTTTTTGCTACCTACACTTTTGCCATTTAAAAACAATTCTACTTCCTTGCAATTGGAATATACTTTCACCATCCGATTCTCGCCTTCTGCTCCCCAACGCGTTTGCCAAGAATGACCATAAATGTGTACCATTGGTTTTTCCGTCCAGTAGGATTGGAAAATGTAATAGCTTTCTTTTTTAGTGAAATCACGCTGAATGACGCCTTTTTGATTCATGTAAGGCACTGGATTTTCTGGGCGTACGGGCGTAGAAAAATCTTTGAATGCCCATTGTGCCGCTCCTGTCAACCAAGGCATTTCCGTTTGTGCTCTCAAATGCCAATCGAAGAGGTTACAAATGTAAGTTTCCGACCAATTCCCATCGCGCGAGACACGTGCTTTTCCTCCAATTAAAGAAGCATCGCCTGCACGTTCATCCGCGCCTTGTCCCATTTGTACTTTTTCTAAGCCTTGATCTGGATTTTCATCGTGTCGCCCAGCATGACTGCTGCCACCCCATTCCATATGAAAGAAGTGATCGACTTGCTGCATATTTTTGTACGAAACTTCTGCATATTCCACAAATTTACCGCGATACCAACCTGCCCAAATAGAAGGTGAATACACATCAACAATATCCTTACAAAAGTCACATCGCCGAATACCCGTCTTGCGTTCGTCATCCAAGGAATGCGCCAAATCATTCAGTTCGCTCATGAAAGTGCGGATTTTTTGTTTATCAAATTCAGGATAATCGCCAGCCCAATCATTTTCATTGCCCAAGCCCCAAATAATGACTGAAGGATGATTGTAATGCTGCGCGATCATGTTTTTGAGCATTCGGCGAGCTTGTTCTTTGTAAGTCTCGCCGCCGAGTCCACCTCTGCACCACGGAATTTCTTCCCAAACCAAAAAGCCCAAACTGTCGCAAAGATTCAGCACTATACGCGACTGCTGATAATGCCCCAAACGAATGAAATTGACGCCCATCTCTTTCATCAATTGCAATTCTTCACGAATCATATCTTCCGTCATCGCTGCCGCCACACCTGCGTGATCTTCGTGACGATGCGTCCCTCTAATCAAGAGTCGTTCTCCATTCAAATAAAACGGTCCATTTTTCTCAAAGCGAAAAGTGCGAAAGCCAAATTGATCGCTGTAAATCTGCTCGCCACTTGCACTTTGATTTTTGATGACTAAGTGGTATAAATTAGGCATAGTTGTTGACCAATGTTCGATTTTATTGAGTTGGAAATCGTGCCTCAATTCACTTTCAGTAGTGGTCAATCTAGTTTCGTAGACTATTTTTCCTTGCGGATTCTTGACTTCGATTTGTAAGTTTAATTGCTTTCTGACTTCATTTTTTAACTGAATACCCAATACCACTTTTCCTTTTTCTCCATCTTCGATTCTAGCTTTTGTTTGTACTTGATGAATATAATTTTTAGGCACATAAATCAAATTGACGTAGCGATACAAACCGCCGTACACATTAAAATCAGATAGATCAGACGGAATCATTTCTAGATCACGAGAATTGTCGCATTTGATGGACAGTGGTATTTTATCTTCATATTTTTTAGCTAGTGCCTCTAGGTCTTTTACTTGATTCAAATAGTCAGTAATATCCACTGTCCATTCATCGTAGCCACCAACGTGTTCACCCACTTTTTGGGTGCCGATGTAGACTTCCGTTTTCTGCCCTGCACCTTCAAAATGTAGCAATGTTCTTCCATTTTTATAAGGATTTTGAATGTCCAAAGCCGTGCGATACCAACTGACACCTTGATAGTAATTCTCATACGGATTGACAGCATCGGTTGCGTTGAAGCAATGTGGTAAGGTAACTTCTTGCCAAAGTGGAACGGTCTCTGGTCGCCCTGCTTTCACTGGACGTACTGCTTCCCAAACGCCACCCAAGTCTTCTCGAACGTACTGCCAGTTATCGTTTAGTCGAGTAGTGTGCGTAGAAATGCTTTGTGCTTGAAATTCTAGAATTGCTAAGCAGCACAGAAACGCTAAAGTTATTTTTTTCATCTTTGTTTTGTATAAGGAATGCAAATTGAATAGTTGCTACTTACAGCTTTATGGTCAATACATTCATAGTGTGTACGATGATCGAATTTTAGGATTGTCCAGTCGTGGGAGAATCAAATCAATTGGATTCGATACCCAATTGATTTGAAAAGCGTAGCAATCAGAATCGATTATTCTCACGATTTTGGAGTAAAACCTATAAATATTTCTCTCAAGAATCTTGATTTTTATCGACTCTTTTCTACCCAAAGCAAAGGTTGATAAATGGGATAATTTCTTTTAATTTCTTCTGATTTTCGCTTAGGTTGTAAAGACTGCCAAGTACTTAAAAATTCCCCGTTTTCATAAGCTAGACCAGCAAACAGTAAACCTGGCGTTTGAATCGGCAATTCATCAAAATATTGTACATCAGGTGGTCTTATCCAAGTAGATTTGTCTTGCACATAAGGCAGCATGAATGCCCATGCTTTTTCTAAAGTGCCATTTTCGGTTTCGTATTCCCAAAGATTATTTTCAGGTCTGGAAGCAATTTGGCAGATTACCGAATAGCCTTCTAAGTTGAAAAGTGAGTAATTATAAGGTTTGGTGCGTTCCATCTCATCTGGAAAGCTACCGTCGGTTGTCATTTGTTCTGATAAGAGTTTTTTGAATTGTTGGCGCGCCACCTCCATTAAGTCTTCTCGTTCAGTTAGTTCCGCAAAAGCTGCTACCTGTGCTGCCCACCAAGTACTGTGGTTGTTGCCATGATCTTTTTCTTTCAAGCCATATCCGTGCGTATTCATCCAAGTCGCATAATTCTCGAACCACTTTTTCAAACCTATCTCTTCTTCTTCCGAGAGAAAACCTCTGGATAGATATTGAACTGCTTTTGCCACTTCAATCAAATGAATCGTATCAATGATGCCGATTCCTCTACCCGTCACTCGCCCTTTGATGGCTTGTGCGTAAAGCAAGTTAGGATTCATCAAGGTTTCCGCATCCAAAAAGAAAGCGCGAAGATGTTTCAGTGCTTGTTCTGCATATTTTTTATCGCCCGTTACTTTGTAGGCAGCCACCAAAGCTCCCACCCAAATATTCAAATCGCGCATGGCTTTGCGGTGCGCCGTGAAGTTATCGGGATTGGTTTTACCGTCTCTTCGAATGTACGCTCCATCGGGATCGTCTGGATTGGGCCACCAATAGTCGCCTTCGGAATAGAAGTCGTGGATGCCGCCTGCGCTGCGTTCGCTGGAGAAGTCAGTTATCGGAACGGGATCTTGTTTCAAGTATTGATCAGCAAGAGGAATAAGGTCTGCTTTTGCGAAATCAATTTCTTCTATAGTTACGCTTTCTTCGGTTGCTTCTTCCTCTGATGTTTGCTCAACTGAATTGCAGTTGTAGATCAAAAAAAAGAATATCAACAGCATATATTTATAACGATTCATAGCAAATTTTAGTCCTGTAGGGACGAACTGTTGGCAGAAAAATCAAGCGATCAAATCTAAGCTCCGTAGGTGCGCGCTATAGTTCGTACCTACGGCACTTGTAGATCCTTTAGAATGCGTTTCTACCCACAGTCCATTCCTAACGGAATTTTGAAATGTTGGCAAAAAGGTCACCTTGAAGAACAAGTACTACTTAGAAACTTCGTCACTTGCCCGCTGCGCAGTCGAGCGGGTTCGGTGTTCAATATTCGACATTCATGATTCCCGTTTTACCACTCCTCTTCAAAGCCCGGTTTATTATAAATCTCCGCCCAATCGCGATGTCCTTCCTTGAAAGAACCTAAGCACCAAGTGAAGGTAAAATCTACACTAGGTGGCGCGATAGTATCGTGATAAGTGGGGGTTACATTGATGGCAACTTCGTCAAAAACATGGACGTAAGTATTCACTTTTTCTTCGGGTAAAGCACAATTTTGCAGGACATAAGGTACATCCCCTTCGATGTCGGATTCGCAGCGGAAATGATAGATTTCTTCTTTGGCATTTTCACCCAAACCGTGTGGACCATCAGGCCCGTGGAAGTGCGGAGGATAGCTCCCTACGCCACCTCTATTTGCCATATAAGTATCACCAAATAATAGGCGACACGCCTTTACATTTTGATCGACTAATTTGAAAACCGTACGCTTGCTCATTTGGCGTTTGTTGCCCAAGTCAGCAGCTAATAGTGTCCCTTCAATGTTCGTATGGCGCACCAATTGAACAGGATGTTTAGTATTACAATCTACTGCTCGGAACTCACTAATATCCGCCATTTCGCTAGTCGAAAGCTGTACCTGATTTTGAATTCCTACGTACAGCACATCTCCTTTTCCCAGTTGATGGGTTTCTCCAGCTACTTCTACGGTGGCACTGCCTCTATTGATGTAGTAAACGGCTTCTTCCTGCGCTAGACTGCGCTTTACGGCAGCGTAATTGTCCATATGTGCATTGAAAACAATACGCGCCATTCTCAAAAATTGAAAAGAGGAATTGCTTTCCGTGATAATTTCTTGAGCTTGATTCATCGTTGGCGTGGCATCAAAAGCTTCTACTTTTCTAATTTCATTTTTGACGGGTACGACGACTTGTAGATCGTGCCGACGTGCTGCTGGTGATTTGGCGTCTGCTGCAATAGACGCTCCAATAAGTTTTGGTGTAACCATATTAATTTTAATTCAATTTTTTAAACTATGTGATTCCAAACTACGTGTCAACTTACTAGGCTAACATTTCTAACAAAACTATGCGTGTTTTTAAATCATGTGGGTTCGATACCCACATGATTTGATCAAGGTTTAATAAGGAATCGGTGTCCCTTTCAACGAAAACAAACGACTCGCTTTATCCTGTGATATTTATATCTTCAAAAATTTTGAAGTCGAAATAATTTCTTCATTTTGATAAGTGAGGTAATACATTCCTTTCATTAAGTATTGAATATCAATGAATTGCTGGGTATTTTGAATTTCTATTGTCTGTACAACAAGTCCTTGAACATTTCTGATTTCGAGTGTTCCAGGTTGGCTCGGCAGATATTTTATATTCAAAATGTTGCTTGCAGGGTTAGGATATATTTCAAGAGAATTGTTCTCTTCTAATTCGTCTATTGAAGTAGCCGCCGTACAAGGGGATTGCGTTAAATCAGTGTCCCATGCCACATAGTCTGGTACATTTGCCTGTCTCAAAACCATTCTATCTAAAAAACAAAAAGAGGATCTTGCGTCTAGTATAATTCTATACTCTCCAGGATTATCGAAAGTGGCAAAGATGAAATGAGGATCATGATCGCTAGTACCTGCTGCCCATCTGAAAGTGGTGGTGTTTCCATAAACCTTAAAATAACCTTGAAGACTAGAACCATTTGGACATTTTGCATTCGGGTCGTCTTGGCACTGTGGCTTTGGTTTGAGGGTGCTATTAGAAGTTCTGGCATAGAAGTCATCCGCTTCTACTTTGAGCCAAGTATCATTATGTTCAGTGGTTTCAGTTCCTTTACCGACTCGCATTCGCCAAGAAAATTTGTAAGTACCAGGATTATTAATTTTTATACTGTAGTAGAGCTTTCTATTGGGAATACTAGAAAAGTATTGCGTGCCTTCCCAAAAGATATAGCCCTTTCCTGTGAATCCAGATGCGGTAGTATCCATTTTCCAACTACTATTTAATTCAACGCTTTCCATCTCAATGACTAAGAGTCCATTTTGTTCTTCAAATAATAGTCCATTATTGCAAGTTTCTTGTGCGAGTAAAAATAATGGAGCTAAAAAGCCGAGGAAGAGTATCTTGTATTTCACTTTGCTATTATTTTATCATTTTCTGTACATAAATCTGCCCATCTTGCTTTTCTATTTTGAAAAAGTAAATGCCATTCGTCCAGTTTTTAGTAGAAATTTCAGTTGGGACAGAACGAAATTGATGGAGAACTTTTCCTACGCTATTTGTTATGATAATTTGCTTGATCTCCTTATCCTTTTTAAGGAATATTTGACTAGAAAAAGGATTGGGAAAGAGTAGGAGAGGGGTATCATCTAGTGCACCTGTAGTAGAAGTAGTTATCTCTGTATCAGTGACCACATTAGAATAAGCGGATTTACAATTGTCATTGGTAGCATACACTCTGTATTTTCTTATTGCTGAAACAGTAGGTAACTCAAGTTCAGTGCTATTGGCAGGCAGTGCCGTTAGCGTGGTATACGTCTCCTCATTTTCCAAAGCATATTCCACAACGTATTGATTTTCAGTGGCAGCTATATCTAACCACCGTAAGAATATTTTTCCATCTTCTTCCATAATTTTTAAGCGAGCAGGAGCGTCGGGAACTGTTCCGTTTTCTAATCTTGCGCGAAGTTGCGTTTCGTAAAGCGATTCCCACTCTTCTGTCGAATTACTAGCTTCTACGTAGCCTAAAGGATGTGTAAAAGTAAATTGGTTGGTCACTCTCCCTCTACAAGCAATACCATAGTTTTGTCGTCCAGGAGGTTGCTGAATAACGATACGAGAACCTGGATTATCGTGTGTTACATTCCAAGCGACACTGTGTACTGCTGCCCAACCATGTCCTGTCCCAAATCTGCCTCGATTGTGTAAGCCTAAAATCGTACTTGCTGTAAAGTTTTTGAAATCTATTTTATCAAAGAGCAAGGCTTGACTCCATCTGCGATGCCCTTCAGTAGTACTGTAATCTTCGGTAGAAGTACAACGATGCCAAACAACACCCGATACACTACTCGTTCCATTGGAGACAAAGCTATGCCGTCCTTCGGTTGCTCGACAGCGAGTGAATAGAATGTTATTGGAGTAGGCGTTGGCTGCGAAATTATAGCGGCGCGCACCCGTGATGAGGGAATGTGGTGCTAAACCTTCGCAATTTTCGACGGTAACATAATTTGCTTTAGTGGTATAAATCGCAGCGTATCCAAAATGTCTAACGACCACTTCTTTCACCCAACAATTTTCAACGCCATCTAGTCGGATGCCATTCCAAGCATGATTTTCGGTTTCTTCGCCTTCGGTTTCTATTTCAATGTGCAAATTTTCGATGCCAGATTTTTCGACTAAATTGTTATCCATCCAAGGATAGATGATACCATCGGTTAACTCGTTATCAAAATGATCGTAAATCGGAACATCTAGGATCAGCTTTTGCTCTAGCGTGTCAATGGCAATAACTTTGCGTTGATAGTAGCGATCAATGTCTCCTACTTTCCAAGGTTCATCACTATCCGTATCACCACCGTTGATGGAATCTAACCATTTTTGAGTGCTGAACATTCGTATGATGACGGTCTGTCCAATTTGGAATTGATTCAAATCAGCTACTTGAATGCTTCTACTATTGACGGCTAGAAATTCATTGGTAATAGCTATTTGAAACTGAGGCAATACACTCTTCCAACTTTTGCTATTTGGGTGTCCCATTATGAGCACATCTCGCTGATCGGGGGTATTGCCAATAGCACGAAGAATAGTGTTGCTGGAGCTATCGAGTTGATTGCCTACGCCTGCCAGTACGATGCCGCTACTCGGAATTCTAATGGTTCCTGCTATTTCGTAAACGCCCGCTTCCAAAATCAGGTGTCCTCGAAAACCATTGGCATCCAAAGGTAATTCAGCGATGGAATCAATGGCTACTTGCAGATGTTGGGTGTTGTCTCCTTCGATGGGCGCAATACTTCTGGACTCACTGTTTCGCCACAATGCTCTTACTATTGTATCTATCTGGCAGCCTGCGTAGCTAAAGTCAGGGATTCGATTGCCGTTTTTATCGCTGATGTATTCTAAGCAGCCGTTTTCGGTTTCGTATAAAATAGAGGTGTTTATTTGTGCAAATAAGAGATTATGTAGGAATAGAAATAAGCAGAAAAGGCTCACGCGAAGACGCAAAGACACAAAGATTTTTGTTTGTTTATTTCTTCTGTTTCTCACTAATTTTTAAATCGTCTTTTTGTTTTTAAACCACTAAGACAGTAAGGGAAATAAGGTTGTTTACTCCTTTATTTGGATTGCAAGTTCTCAATCTCTTTTTCTCTCAAAGTCTCAATTTATCACATGGAGGGCTTTCATCCATTTTGGAACAAGAAATATCATTTTTAACCTCAAATCTTGGAGTTGTTTACATAGTCCAGAGCAAAAAATGACATTTCTAAACACTACTTCCTTCACTCCATCTCCAAAATCATTTTCCGAAAAGCTCCTTCGTGTTTCACACCAATCACATCACGTTCCCAAGCCGCTAGGAATTGATAAGTTGCTTTTCCATCTTTGGGTACGATGGTCATTAAGTGCGTTTCTCCGTTTTTGGGAAAAGCGTAATCACTGTTTTTACTGGCTACGACTGCCATACCCATATCTTCGTGGTGATAAGATTGTTTGCCCCAAGTGTAGAGAAAAGCATTATTGTCAGATTCGCCGACAATAGCAAAAGGTAGATGTTTGACTACGCCCGTTGCAAAAACCGCACCTTCGGGAAGCTCGCCTTTAGTCACTTCTAGGTAGATGGTTGAGGCTGGTGAACCTGCTTTCAGACACCATTCCTCCACTAAATCAATGCGTATTCCTTTGATGTTTAAGCCTTTGAAGGTGCTTTTCACGCAAGCGATTTGGTCTTCGTCTTTGCTAACCTCCACTTGGTGTTTTTCAAAGTTGGAGAAGGTAATGACCTCGCCATCCAGATAGATTGCAGGACTTCCCATCCCTAACGAATTGCCCACTTTCAAAATATCCGATCCCCAATTCATGATGTTATGATAGTCCCAACCGACAGTATCCATCACTAGATCAGGTACGGTCTTACCATAAATATCAAAACGGTGGCGGCTATCCATATAGAAGCGATAAGCAATTTTGTCATTTTCCAAAACTGGACCTTCAAACATGACCCATTTGTTTTGTGGGCCAAGATTGTTAGGTACGGTGACTTTTTTCCGAGTGTTATATTCGTGCGTTACTTTGGATTTGTTTTTGTCATCGTAGGATTTATCTTGAATGTGCAGTACGGCTTGTACTTGATCGGTTGGTTGAGATTGGTACAATTCCAATCTTCTCAACAAAGCTTCTACGTAATAGTAATCCGCATAGCTAATGGGAACATTAATTTCTGAATCGTGTGGAAGATGTCCTGTGGACTGTCCTAGGAAGAAGGGGACCGCTTTGGTTTGATACTGCGGCTGACTCAAGCTTAGTAATACTTGATCTGCCCAGCCGAGGTATTTTTCTTTGTTGTCGTTGTCGTATTGCATCAACTCCAATAGGGCAGAGGCAGCAATAGTAGCTGCCGACACATCTCTAGGTTCATCGGGGATATTAGGAGCATCGAAGTCCCAGTAAGGAATCATATCTTCTGGCATATTTTTGTGGTTAAAAAAGAAATCGGCTATAGCTTGTGCTTTTTCTAAGAAGCGCTCATCGCCCGTTTTGCCATAAGTCAAAGTGAAGCCATACAAACCCCATGCCTGACCGCGTGCCCAAGCAGAATCATCGCTGTCGCCTTGGTGGGTATTGCGTTTTCTTATTTTTCCTGTTCTTGAATAGTAATCAATAACGTGATAAGAGCTGTGGTCTTCCCGAAAGTGATTTTTGAGTGTTGTCAAGGCGTGTTGATGGGCAATATCGTAATAAGTAGAATCACCCGTAAATTCTGTAGCTTCGAAGAGCATTTCCAGATTCATCATATTATCAATAATGACGGGATACTCCCATTTGTCTCGATTGTGGTCCCAAGAGCGAATAGCACCTACGACTGGGTTGTATCGCTTGATGAGTGTTTCGGAAGCAGTGATGACGACTTCTTTGTGGTGTGGCTCTTGTGTGATTTCGTAGGCTTGACCGTGGCTACAGTTTAGTTTGAAGCCCAAGTCGTGGGTGTGTCGATCGTATTTTTCTTTTTCTACAAAAGCCGTCCACTGTTGAGCAGCTTGTTTAACTTTTTCATTTTTGGAGAAATGGTACAGTTGCCAAAGTGTACCAGGATAGAATCCGCTTGTCCAACTTCTGGAGTTGGTAGTGTGAGGCGTGGCATCGGGCTTGATGGAGCGCGGAAATTGTAAGGAATCCACTTTATATTCACGAATATGTTGAAGGGTTTTATCGGTGAGTTCACCGAGCCTTTGTTCAAGGAAATTTTTATCCACCTTATCTGGTGCTACTACATTTTTCACCAATGTTTGTCCACTCAAAAAAAGAGTAGCATAGCTAAAAATAAAGAATAATTTTTTCATGAAAGAGAGTCGTAAAGTTTGAAAAGTGGAGATGCAGGTCTCTTCTTAAGACGTAGGTAGTTGAGAATTTCCTTATAGTGAAATGTATCAGTGTATATATAAAATGATTTTAAAATAAAGGAGATAGACGCATAAGGCGACCGTCTCCTGATAAATACATTCTATGCTGTACTTGTACAAAATCAAAAATCATAGCAGCTCGCAAAAATACGAGCTGCCACTCAATCACAATAGTTTACTTAATCATTAGCTTCATACTTTGCACACCTGTTTCTGTTCTCAAGACCGCAATGTATAAACCATTGACAAGCTGGTTAGTCCATTCTAAAGTGTAGTCTCCTACTTGATGGAATTCATTAGCCAGCGTCTGCACCAATTGTCCATTCAGATTATAAATACTCAAATCAATTTGACTCGCCTGCTTAATGCTGTATTGGAAAGTAGCGAAGCCTTTTGATGGATTCGGATATAACTCAAAGCCAGCCACTTCTTGTGGAATATTTTCTGTGCTAGAAAATAACTCTGGGCACATAAATACTGCTCCAACTGCTCCTCCGAATTCAGCACCCGTAGCGGAGGCACTGTTTTCATCGTAGCAGGGATCGAAAGTGGAAAAGTCAAATAAATTACCATAGTCCAGAGCAGTACCCTCCACAGAGATGTCCTCCACGGTATGATCAAACATATCTTCATCCGCAGGATTGGCATACACATCTTTGACATATTGAAGAATACTCATTGGAACACTTGCCAACTCTACTGGATCTTGGAAGAAAGCATCGGCGGCATCATCTCCCAATTTTTCCATGATGAGTCTTGAAAGTATACCAGGCATGGAAACGGAGTCAATACCTGCCCAAACATCCATCACATCCTGTGTCCAGAAAATGTTATTGTTATTAATATTCAGTTGAGTATCATCATACAAGGTGTCAATGGTAATCACTTTATGCGCTTCATTATCAGGTTGCGTCTGCTCATCCGTGTAAAATGGGCTGGTGCCCAACATGATTGGATTGACAAATAAATTGTCCGTAATTTTTGCTTGACGTACGCGCCCCAACTGAATAAAACCATGTCTTCCCGCAACATTGAATGCCGTACAATTATCAATCTCAATATAATTATGTGGAGAGACTCCACCTTGACTTCTGAAAAAGCGATCGATGATATTGTGCACGATTACATTGCGCATGACTAAAGTATCCAGAGAAAAATTTCTAGCATCTATTCCACGTCCATTTCCCTGAAGGATGCGACGATTACCCCCATTTCTGAAGATAGAATTCTCGACGTACATTTTAACACTATCCGCCCTTAGTTGCAGAAATCCTCCGCGATCTTTTTCAATAATACAATCCGACACCTTTACGGTAGTCCCTGTACCAAGAATTCTAATTTTCCCCCAATCACTATTCTCTCCAGGACCTTTTTCCCCAGAAATAATCCAAAGATTTTGAAAGTGAACATCGCCATTGGAGCGCATGATATCTGGAAAACTACCACTGGCATTCGGAAGACGAGTGATGATAGGTTTTAACTCTGTATTTTCTAAATCTACTGCCCGAATCTGCATCGCCCAATCTTCTGAATTGACAAGACGACCTGTAGTAACATAAACATTCCCATTCTCTAAAAGATAAGTGGTATTATTATCTACACGCTCACCAGTAGCGGTAGTATCTCCCATGATGACTGGGAAAATATCGGTTGGGACAAGTGGGTCGGCAGATGCTTCGATCAATACTTCTCTTTGCCCAAAAGCCGTAATCGTACACATCATCAGTAGTGCTATCGTCAGTTTGTAAAGTTTGTACATATAAATCAGTTTTATATTGATAAAAAGTTAAAAATCATATTAAGTACTCGGACACAATTAAAGTAATATTTTATGACGGCATCTTTTTGATTTAGCCTCCCATCCGCTTGCGGTTCATTTCGTTAAAAAGATACTTAATCTTTTTTGCGAACAACACTGCATGAATGTTATTTTTTCCAGCAATAACTCGTTATTCCTACAAAAAATGCCTTGTCTAAATGCAAAAACTTGCTCGGTCAAAAATGCCATTTATTTATGTCCGAGTACTTATAATCTAAACTGTATGCCAGTAGTACCTGTCATACCGTAAGTTTGAATATTGCTTAAGAAATTTTCATTTCTAATGAAAGTGATATCCTGCTGATTGGTAATGTTATTGAGGTTCAAGAAAACACTCCAATTGTCCCCAATTTTATATTTAGCGGAAGCATCCCATCGCCATAATTCCAAAGTGAAGGAATCAAAATCTTTATTTCTATTGTAACCATTTGCTTTGCTGGCTTGGTAGATGCAAGAAACTCTAGCAGAGAAATTTTTAAAATCATAACCAATAGAGCCATTGAAGATGTGTGGCACTTGACTAATCATTTGCACTTGGCGATCGAGATTGGTGACGAGGGTTTCAAAAATTGGGGGGAACGGTTGAATTAACTTTTGCTCTATGGTGAAGAAGAACACCTCTGTTTCGGAGAAGAGACGAGAATAGTTAGCATTTAATACCAATCCATCTAGTGGCTTGGGCAGAAAGCTCAGGTTAGTCTGCAAATCAATTTCATAACCATAAACTGTGGCTACATCAGAATTGACAAACGATCGGTATTCAAATCCTCTATTGTTTGGCCATCCAAAATTTTCCGCCGTTTCTTGATCTGCTAAGAGCGTACTGAATGGATAGAAGATATTGTCTATATCTTTGTAAAATAGCCCAAAAGTCAATAAACCTATCCCTCCTTTGTAAGCAGAAAAGAAGAGGTCATAATTCTGTGCTCTTGCGTGGCTTAAGGTTGGATTACCCGTAGTAATTATAGTAGCGGTATTATTAATCTCAGCATTTGGTGTAATGTAGTTGAAATCTGGACGCGCTAGGGTAGTGGCATAAGAGGCTCGAATATCGAACCAACTCGTTGGTTTAAATTTGAGGTGCAAATGCGGAAGAAGTTCTCCATAAACCTGAGTAGTAGTCGTGTCTTCAAAAAAGCCTTGATTCCCATACAGCCCATTGATAGAAGAAATACCGCCCGTGTAGAGATTGTCTGAATATTCATAACGCACGCCAGGTATGATAGATAGCTTTTCTCCGATGTTCAATTTAATCATCGCATAAGCAGCGGCTACGCTCTCATCGACTTGATAATTTTCATTTAACGCACTTCTATCATTATTCAGAATTTCCTTTTGGCTTTCGTACCAAGCCCGAAGTAAGTCTTCATCCAATTCACCAACAAATTCTACTTCTTTGTTACCTTCTCCTTCAAAGCTAATGCCGGAACTACCTTTCAAAAAGCTGGTGATACTGATGAGTTCACTATTGGTAGGAAGAAAAGCTAAATCACCATCGTAACGATCAATTGCATTACGCGTAAACTGACTTCCTAGATAGTAGAAGTTTTCTGCGGTGAGCGCGACATTGCGGTCTCTTTTAATCTGCTTATACTTTCCTCCAAATTTGAAGTATCCATCCAGCGGACCTTCAGTAGTAAAGGGAAGTTTAAAATTAAGGATGGCGGTATTGTTTTGTTCCGAAGTAGAGGAGGTTCTATGATTAATTCTGTCAAAAAAGGAACTGGGCAAATCTGGATTAGCGGCATCAAAGTAATTAGATGGCGCACTATCTGGATTCAAATTAGGGTCAAAATCATTTTTGGAATCCGAGAAACGAGCGGTCATATCATAAGGCGTCATCCCATTTGTTTTCGAGGTGGATAAATTCCAATCAATGATAACTTTACCTAATGGATGTTCGCCACTTAATGCAATGTTGTATAAATTCAGTTGATTATCAATGCCTCTACCTCTGTACTGCACAGATGGTTCAGAAGGGTCGAAGCGTTGTTCCATAATGAAGCGATCTCTGTCCGTTTGGCTGAATAAACTAAACAGAGAGATAGAGCCCGTTCCCACATTGTAGTCTAGTCCTAAACTAGCGTTGTATCGCCTACGGATTTCTTGACGGTCTTCTAAGCGAAGATTGCTACCCAAAATAGCGGTAATTCCCGTTTCTTGGTCAGTAGGTCCTTGACGCCAGCCGTTCGCAGTGACATCACCACCTCGGTTGAAGCGTTCTACACTCCCTTGTGCAATCACACCAAGTTTCTTATTGAAAATGCGCTTACTGATTTGAAGCGTTCCTTTATAATCTTTGAATTCGTCATGCAAACGGTTGAATCCCCAAAGTCCCTTGGCATTTATCTTCAATTGCTCTGGAGCTTTTCTTAAACGCAAATTAACAGTGCCTCCCACCGCCTCGGCATCCATATCCGGCAATGGTGATTTATAAACTTCTATGCCATCCAATAATTCAGGAGAAATTAGTGATAAATCAACAGAACGATCTGTACCAGAATTGGAAGGGAGATTCACTCCATTCACCGTGATGGCTGCAAATTTGGGTTCCATTCCACGAATCACCACTTTTTGTCCTTCTCCGCCACTTCTATTTAAGGAGATGCCTGGCAAGCGCCCCACTGCCTCCGCGGCATTTACATCGGGTAGCTCTTGAATCCGATCAGCGGAAACGATATTCGCGATGGATTCTGCATTCAATTGTTGGTTGATGGCTTTCGCTTGCCCGAGTGCCTGTCCTGTGATGACTACCTCTTTGCTTAAGATGGCTGCAGGTGCCAGTTTTACATTCAGTTTATTAATCTCATCTTCTATTACATCAATAGATGCTTCAACTGTTTCAAATCCCAAATAGGAAATAACTATAACCTGTGATCCTAAAGGAACATTAGTCAACGCGTATTTTCCGTCGATGTCCGTAATTGTACCTGCGTTGTTTCCTTTCAGATAGATGTTTGCTCCAGGTAGGGTGACTCCCTCGCTATCTGTTACTTTTCCTATCACAGTAGATTGTCCCGACAAACATAGTCCCCACAATAAAAGAAAGGATAGTACTACGGCTATTTTTTTCATTGAAATAGATTTGACTGAAAAAGCAATTGATCTAAAATTATATTTTAATTTCAATCTATTTATCAATACAAAATTATGATTTGTGCTGTATGGATAGGTGAAAAAAAATTTTTATAAGGTGGAAAAAAATTCTTACTTACCTCTATCTTTCATCAAGATACCTATGCACTTACCGTCAGGAACAACTGGTATAAAAGTTCTTGTAATTAATTTATTGATCTTCTTAACTATCAG
>JBCDFY010000047.1:0-34383 GCA_039176995.1 Bacteroidota bacterium | reverse complement strand
TTCGGTGTCCATACTATGTGATAAACATGATAGTAAATGACATGAGATAACTTCTTATATTTACTCATAGCTTTGACTTTTACGCAAAGCTAACAAAACATGACCACCACCAAAGGAGGTGGTTTTCTAAGTTTCAATAAATTTCGATTCCACCGTATTGCCCACTATTCACTCTAGATGTAAACTGCTTGACTTCGACATCGAATTGCGACAAATACTCCTCAATCTGCAAAATAATTGTATTCATCTGCTCCAAAGTCGAACCAAAAGGCAGATTCGCTTCTACGCGCAAAACGGTTTCGTCCGCTTCTCGATAAGTTGCACCTTCGTAAACGTACCAAAGGAATAACCTCAAAGTGCCACCTAACAATTTATTTACGATGGGTTTGGCATTTTCGACGTACAACTCATTACCGACCGTTCGATTGTAGAGTGGTTGATTTTCAATTTTATTGGGCAGCAAAAAAACAGGCAAACCAAAAAGTAAAATCACACCTGTGATGACCCAAACCTTTCTTCGTACCAAAAAAGTGAGCAGTTTTTCATAAAATTGATGCCATCGCACCTTTTTACGAAGCAATACAACATTATTTGTACGTACCTTTTTTGTCAAATTTACCTTTTCTAATAAAGCAGGAATAAGCAAAACAGCTACCAATAAAGAAACGCTTAAGTTAATAGCAATGACTTTGGCGAAGTCTAGCAAATTCACTTTCCATTGGTCGGAAAGAAACCAAATGATACTCAAAGCAGAAATCGTGGTGAGCGTAGAAGCCAAAAGTGCAGGAAAAACTTTGAGGTTGCCTTGTTCCCTGAAGTGATGAATCATAATGATGCCATTATCAATCAAGATGCCAAAAGAAACGGTAATGCCTGCCAGTGCATACAAATGCAATTCTACCTCAAAAAGATCGTAAAAAATGAACGCAATGCCTAAATTGGCAAGCAAACTGAGCAGCACAATCAGCAAATGCTTCCAATTTCGATAAATCAGCAGTACAAATAACAATATAATTACGAGGGAAAGTACGGTGCGTTGCGCGATTTTATTCAATTCTTCATTTAGATAAGTCGTCGCATCATCTTCCAAGCGGATTTGATAGCTCGCGGGTAGTATTCCCTTCAAAGCAGCCATTTCGCTTTTGACCTTTTGAGCCAAATAGAGCGTGTTCTCGCCGCGTTCTGCATAAAACAGTAGTCTAATACTGTTCTGTCCATTGATGCGATAGAACTGCTGTGGAGTTTGTTCTTCGAAGGAAACACGCGCAACATCTTTCAAGCGTAAAACCTGATTATTGGCTTTACCAATAACCAAATCTTCCAATTGCGCTCTATTTGATGCTTCTCTAACATTATTTAGCCGCACTTGCCATGCTTGATTATTAATTTTCGCTACGCCCAAATTCGCAGGCGTAAAGTATTGTTGAATCGCATTGCGGATAGCCTCAGGTTTGATTTTCAGTACAGCAAGCTGCGCCTCTTTATAAGTGATTCGCCACTCTTGCTCATTACCTCCTGCAATTTGTATATTTTCTACGCCCGAAATCAATGCCAATTTTGGATTCAGCACTTCGCTGGCGTAGCGATACAAAACCGAAGGTGCTTCTTTACCGCTCAACGCATAGGTCAAAATGGGGCGTTCCTGCTGTTCTGCTTCAGGATTGGAGACATAAATGACTGGAAACCCTACACCCTGCGGCAACTTCGGATACAACTGCCGAATCTTGGAAGCCACTTCAAAGCGCAAATAATCCAATTCCGCTTCTTCCGAGAGTTCCAATCTCAAATTGCCCCTTCCATTTCGCGCAACGGCATAAATGCTTTCCACGCCTTGCACTAGGTTGAACGCACCTTCCAAAGGCGTAATCACCTCTTGCTCAATCGCCGTCGGCGAAGCATTTGACCACTGAAATTGCACCACCAAATAGGGCGACCGTTCTGTTGGTAACCACTGCACTGACAAGCGTGGAATCAAGGCAAAGCCAATCACGCTAAACAGAGCGAAGAAAATGAGGATGCTGAAGGAAGTGGGTTTCATGCGTTTTTCTTGGTTTAAAAGTTGTTTGAAGGCTTTGCCGTTTGAAATGGTTCAATTGCTTTGCTGTTCGAGACGGTTCGAACTTGTTCTCAAAATCTCAATCTCTAGCATCGCTTAAAGCTAACAAAATTTCAATTCCCTGTCCGAAAGTATCCGATTCTGTCCTGTTTTTGGCGGTTTTGTCCTGAAAATTGACCGAACGCAGCAGGTATTAAGCGAGTTTTATGATTGTAGAATTTAGTTGCGCATTTAAAGTTTTGAAGGGATTGCTGAAAACCTTGAATAGAGTAAGCACAGTTATTAAACTTTTAAAAATGAAGAGTTTAGGAATATTATTATTTAGTTTATTAATTGGATTGTTTTCCGTTAACAACGAGAATACTGACATAGATTTTAAAAATCTAGCAGAGAAGTATGGTGTTGAATACATTAATTCTGACGTAATTACAACCAGTAAAGGTGAAGTTGCTTTTATATCTTTTCCGCAGAAAGATGGGAGGTTTGTTGATAAATCTATTTTAATGCAGGGGAAGGAAAAAGCCTTGTTTAATCAAAATGGGAAATACGAGTTTATTATTTTTGATGATATGTTGGCAATCAAAAGTGGCAACAGTACAGTAATCTACAAGTTGAAGGATCAAACTTTATCAGAAAAATTCATGAATGACTTTGCAGGAGCGGAAGTAAAGAATATTTATGGTATTGGAAAGCGATTGTTATCAAGCGAATCTATTAAGTTTTCGTCTGTTGGTATAGAAAATAGTTCTATAGGTGAATCTGTTGAATATATAGCTACAGGAGAATTCGTAAGTGATGATGCCTCGTTTGGATGTGGGTGTAACGCGGGTACTACTAGTTGTAGTCGTTCGCAAAGTGGCAATTCTTGTGCTGTGACCTGTGCAGCAGATTATTATGCATGCTGTAAGCAAGGTTGGACATCACCAAGTTGTAACTGTGTACCTACAGGAGGAGGAGATCAATAATTCAAAAATCTTCTATTAAGTAATTGTTTTTAACATTTCATAGATATAAGGTCTTCTGTTCGTAGAAGACCTTATATTCTACAAATAGAACATCAATGAGCAATTCTAATTTTTATCAAATAAAAAAAGCAATAGGAATAACCCTTCTCTTCTTGATAAGTCTTTTCTTTAGCAATTGCTCTGTCAAGACAGTGGCTAATGATAAATCATTGTCTATCAATATATTGGACTCCCTATTTCTTATTAATGAAATTCACCTTCCTAGATACATAGATTATAATCGAAGGAATCAACTTTATCTTTCTGTAGGCAATGAAGAAGGAATAGAGCATTTGTACTTACATGAAAAAAGAGGAAGAATAGTGGAAGATATTTTATTAGCGAGTGATGGCACAGACAAAATAACTCAAGTTGTCAATAGAATTTTTGACGAAGCAGCAAATGAAATTGTTGTTTTAACGCAGACAGAGGTAATCGCTTTTTCTTTGGATGGTAAGTTGAAAAGTCGCTGTAATTTAGAAGAAGAAGGTATCATTTATGCAGGCTTTGATGGAGATAGAATCATCTCTTACGAAGACTACTACATCCTATCTTTGTTATCCAAAGAGGAAGAAGCTTTGCAAATAGGTTCTCCAAACTTCATGTCAAAAGCCAATCCCATAAAGATTATCAATAAGTCAGATTGTAAATGTGTCCAAAAAATCGGCTATCCTAAAAATAGTATTTTGCAAGAAGGGATTTTCCAACCTACTTTTTATGAGCCTATGATTTCGCTAGATGAAAAAAATAAAGAATTAGAAGTCGTTTTTTTTCAAGTAGAGGGTAAGATTTATACTTATGCACTTCCTAGTTTTAAATACAAAACGACCATAAATTTATCACTCGAAGAAATGGACTATCCACAATCTGTAGATCGGGAGAACGCTTTTATATTGAAAAGTAAGTTTCAGCAAGACCACAACAAAGGACAAATTTTTACGCTCCTCAATTTTGAAGGAAAAACCTTAATTGGATATAAGAAAAGCAAAGAATGGCGACAGCAAGCAGGAAATGAAGCACACTACTTAATTTTAGACCAACAAGGCAATCAATTTGGCGATTTTAGTTTCAATGATTTTTCTGCTTATGATTTTATTGTAGATCACAAAGAGGGCAATCAATTCTTTGCATTTCCCGATTTTGATAGCTTTACAGAAGAACCCATTGGTTATCCATTGCATGTCATAGAAATTCGATAAGGTTAAAATTTCTTTCTCACTTGCAGTTTGAAGTATTCACTTTTTGAATCTAATTACTATATTTCTTTATTAGATCACAAGCGAAGACTTTTAAAGTTTGTCTTAATATTAATTATTGAAAGTAGTCGTAATTCGTGTCTAAAAATAAAATTCAAAAGTCTATAACGCTATTTTCCCGAAAGTGTGCAATAGCATAATCCGTCAAACCTCCTCCAACAACCACCCCTCCACACTCTTGGTCGCACTACTAAAATTGATACCCAGCGCGATTGTTTTTTTGCTTGCTAATTGATATTTTTCCTCGTATTTCTTCGCCTTTATCTGCGCCATCGCAGCCTCCGCACTTTGATCTAATTTGAATTCAAGCAGATAGATGCGTTCGTCCGTTTGAACCACCGCATCTATTCTGCCATCCGATGTATGTACTTCTGCTTCAATGAATTGTCCTAGGTATTGGAAGATTAAATAGACCAAAGAATGATAGTAGGCTTCTTTTTCTTTGATGAAAATATGGGATGGGATGCTCTTGAAAAGAGCGTTGATGATTTCCATGATTCTTTCAACATTACCATCTACAAAAGCCTCCATTAACTTTACTACGATAGGTGTACTTTTGAAAGCAGGATCGTATCGAAATGCCCCGATCAAGTAGCGCAAAAGCGAATCTTTGACTTCTTTATTTGGATAATCTAACAAGTAGATTCCGTAGTCTTTAGCTTCCTTTATGGTCAAATAGCCCGTTTGAAAAAGAAGAGGAATACTTTCAACATAAGCTAAGTCATGACTCTCAAAACCACTCTGATCTATTTCCACATTTTCGATCTCTACCAAGTTGCGCTCTTTCATCAACTTAATCAAAAAAGTAGGCGTTCCCGTCGCGAACCAAAAATTCTGAAACTGATTCTTTTGGAAGAAATTGAGGATAGAAAAGGGATTGTAAACGAAGGTTTTGCCATCCCAACTATAGCCATTGTACCAAGTTCTTACTTTATCCAAAAAGGCGACTCGATCGGTAGGAGTGGTATATTTTTGAATGTATTCTTCGAAGTAATGCTCTAGTTCGGCTTGCGTGTAGCCTGTCAAAGTTGCATAGTTGGCGTCTATACTAATGTCATTTAGGTTATTGAGCTCTGAAAAAATGCTGACTTTGCTAAATTTCGAGACGCCTGTGATGAGTAAAAAGCGCAGATGAGGATCGGAATCCTTGATGATGGAATAGAAGTTTTTTAAGATGTTTTGGTGTTGCTTCGCTTGCTCCAAATTGTCCAAATAATCAATTATGGGCTTGTCGTACTCATCAATCAGAACCACCACTTTTTCTGTCTCCGAAAGTTTCCGAATCAATTCTCTAAACTTTTGGTCATAAACCATGCTTTCCAACACGATATCGTGATCCGTAGCGATACGCTCTAATTCCGTATTAATCGCCACTTCCAATCCAAGCGTTTTATAACCAATGCTGCTAAAAGAAATATGAATGATAGGATGCTTTCTGTTCCAATTCCAATGATCGGCTATCCAAAGACCATCAAAGAGACTCCGATTGGCGAGAAATAATTCTTTTAGTGTAGAAATCAATAGTGATTTTCCAAAGCGACGAGGACGAGAAAGAAAGTGGTAGGAACCTTGCACGACCAGTTTATGGATAACAGCAGTTTTATCCACATATTTGTAGTCCCCTCCTATCAGCTTTTCAAAACTCTGGATTCCAATCGGTAATCTTTTCATGCATTATTTAATATTCTACAATAAATTCAAAAATACTTTATTCTTGTCATTTCTGCAAAATCAAGCTACAAATCAAATTCTTACGCACTGATAATCAACCAGATAACCAGATAACCAGATAACCAGATAACCAGATAACCAGATAACCAGATAACCAGATAACCAACTTGTTAAATAGTTGTGAATTCACCAAAAATACCTTATATTGTATCACGAATAACAAACACTTCCTAATAATTGACGTCGTATAGATGAGAACCATAACTATCCTTTTAATCTCCAATTTACTCCTTATCAACTGCAATACTTCTTCCTTTGAAGAAACTTCCACCATAACATTAGCTAGTAATACCACCATTGAAAAAAAGCCTATTACCGTCAAAGTACAACCCATCGAAGTCGGCACCTTTCCACTGCAAACGACTACCAATGGCACACTGCAAGCACGCCAAAAACTAGAAATTAAACTAGAAATGGGTGGCAAAATCATTGAACTGCCCTTGCGCGAAGGACAAGCCGTGAAAAAAGGCGAACTCCTCCTCCAACTCGACGACCAAGCTCTCCAACTGCAACTCGAACAATATCAACTCGCCCTAGAAGAAGCCGAAGTCAACAAAGCCGATTTGCTCATCGCCAACGGCGGGCAAGCCTTTGTAGATACTTCCGTGAGCGCGCAAAAGCTAAAACTGGTCAACACCTTGAGCGGCTACAACAAATCCAAACACGCCATCAAGCAAGCCGAGCATGAGTTGAGCAAAGTGAACATCCATGCGCCTTTTTCAGGCATCATCGCTGATGTGAAAGTACAAGCTGAGCAACAAGTGAGTGGCGGCGAAACCGTGTGCACCTTGCTTGACCCCAATAGCTTCGAAGCCGTTTTCACGCTTTTGGAACAAGATGCCACCCGCGTCAAAAAAGGCGAAAGCGTCAAGATTTTTCCCCTTTCTCTACCCGAACAAACACTCACCGGACGCATCACTGCCATTAACCCAATCGTGGATGAACAAGGCTTGGTCACCGTCTATGCGCGCCTCAATAACTCTCGTCGCTCGCTCTTCGAAGGCATGAACGTCAAAGTCGTCATCGAACGCCCCGTTTATCAACAACTCATCGTCCCCAAGTCTGCTGTGGTACTCCGCTCGGGCAAAGCCGTGGTATTCACCTACGAAGAACCACTCGCCAAGTGGAACTATGTCACCGTCGCGCACGAAAATGATGTTTCCGCTGCCATTTCGGAAGGATTAAGCAAAACCGATACCATTATATATATAGGCAACTTGAATTTGGATCATGATGCCCAAGTAGTTTTGAGGGAAGAGGATTGAGGATTGAGTTGTGGCGTAACTCGAAACTCATTCCCTCAAAACTCAAAACTGCGAATCAAATAGACAGATCAACAAATCACCATTTTTTTAACACTTAAAATTGAAAGCTATGGCAAAAAAGCACGAGAGCAACACCCCCAAAACAAGACAGCAAGTTGCTGAGGAATACGGCATTTGCTACAAAACACTCATGCGGCGACTCAAAAAGCTGAGCATTATTTTACCCAAAGGCTTACTTTTTGCTAAGCAACAAAAGCACATTTATGAGCAATTGGGCTATCCGAATTCAACCAACGAAGATCCACCTAAGGACGGCTGATGTCCGAAAGTGTCCGATTCTGTCCGAAAGTGTCCGAAAAAGTCCGATTTTGGGCGAACATGGGAGGTCAAAACGATGCATCTTTGTATTGAAAAGTTCTTGAATGCGCATTTGAAATTTTTCAAGGGATTGCCGAAAACCTTGGAGAGAGTAGGTAGGAAATTAAATTAATGAAATGTCTAAATTAGTAAAAACGGTAATGGCTTTTTGTACAATGTTCTTAGTAGCAGGTGCAATTTATGCTACTTGCTGTGTTCAGATCACATCAACACCATGTCCAGGAGGTGGTTGTGGTGATGGAGATCCTAAGAAACCTCATCTAGCTTTACAATTCAATGCAGATGTTGTTAACTGCACAGGAGATTGTCCTGACTTACACAGATAATATTAATACTACTGATTGTCTTTCTATTATTCTAGTGATGTGAGAGCAGAAAGAATAATAAATCGAATCCGTTAGTCTGTTCTTTCAAGTGAAAATATTTGAGGAGTACTTGAAAACTCTCTTTGCTTTGCTTTGAGAAATTACTATTTGTGAATATAGTCAGGCAATCCTTTTTAAGTACGCATTTTTTGAGATACAAAATTATTAGAATTGATACTTGTACTAATCTGACGCTACTAGTCATTATCAGAGAATGCTTACTTATATTTTTCTTTCACGCTGTCTTGCCAGAAATACATGCCTTAGCATCTATGCTTGTATTTATTGTCTAAAGCAAAAATCAATTTGCAAGGTTTAAATATTTTACCACATATAAACTTAATAATCAATTTGACGATGAGCGTTTCTTGTATAGCTAAATTAATTCTTCTTTTTCTACTATCCGTTGGTATCTATCATTCTTGTGAGATCGATGATACGAAGAAAAATATTCTCCAATTTGAAATGACAAAAAGGAAGGCCTTTCTTTTGGATAGTCTATCTAGTTTCCGAACTAATACTTATCATAAAACTAATGATAATCTCTACACAGATGTTAGGGATGCTAATAACATACAAAATTCGATTAATATTTATAGTTGGAATACTGGAAAGCTCAGGAATAAGCTAACTTTTCCTGAAACAGGGGAAAATGGCGTTGGAAACATCTCTAACTTCAATGTAATAAATGATAGCTTACTGGTTTTACTTGGAGGATATCACGGAAAAGTTTCCTTCTATAATATGAAAAACAGCAGCCTTACCATACATAATATTCCAGGGGCTATGAAAAATAATGGGACTCCAATGGGAAGAACTTCTTTCCCTGTAAAATTTATTAACAACAGCCTCTATTTTGAAGTTGGTCCATATTACAACTTAAAAGGAGAAAGTTTAGGAGGGCTTATCGCTGAATATCGATATGATTTGCTTTCTAAAGAGTTAATTCCAAGTTTTATCATTCCTGATGAAGTTAAAATGACAGAATATCACGTAGCTAAAAGCAGGTTTTTTCTCAATGACGATACAGAAGTTATGAGTTTTAAATGTTGCAACAGTCTATTCCTTAAAGTAAAAGACACCCAGAAAACAGTGAATTTAAACATTCCTGATTGGATAGACCCTAAATTTGAGGAACTCAAAACTGGATATTCTACTGAAAAAGCGAATACTTTCTACCTTGAAAACTACTCATTAGAACAAACTCTCTATGATGAGTTTAGAGAATATATTTATTTGTTCGTTGGAATTCCCACATCTGTTCGAGACCCTAAAACAGGTCGGTGGAGAAATTTTGATGAAAAAGATGTCGTGTTATATGTTTTAGAACCTAAAGACTTTTCAATATTATCGTCAATAAACCTTCCTGCTAGTGAATTTTATCCTAGAAACTCTTTTGTTACGAAAGAAGGGCTTTTCGTATCTAAATCTACATTTCTAAATAAAAAAGTTAGAGAGGATTATATGGAGTTTATGTTATTGGAAATAAAAAATAGTCCCTTCTGATTTATTGTTTATCACTAAATACATAATTATGAAAAATTTAAAAGTATTGTCTCTTTGTCTATGTGCATCTTTTTTACTATTTGCTTTCTCTAAAGGATCTGATTCATCAGGTCAATATGATTCATTCATCAATGATAAAGTTGAGGAGAAAGCTCCAAAACCGGGATTCGCTGGTACAGTTTGCACAGTAAACGGTAAAGCTGGTATTCAATGCAGTACTGGCACAGGTAAATGCAAAGAACACGATTGTGAGGCAGTTAAAATGGTAATTTTGCGTAAATATTTTTCGGATCAAGAGATAGATAATTGGCTTGATATAGATTTATCTAGTAGAAAATCGTTTCTAGATGAATATTTAGGCAATTAAAATATTATTAGAAAGAAGCCTTACTAATAACTCATGAGGTATGGCTTCTTCCACAATAAATATTTTTTATGAAATATTGGTTTTGGCTCTTACTTTTTACGTTTATCTCATTAAAGTGTAGTACTACCACTGATTATATTGAGCTACCCACTGAGATAGCTAACAAAAATATAGATTACTCAATTGAACGATTCTCAATTGATATTAGCGATACTTTAGCATATAAGTATTATGATTTTTTTTATGATTCTGATAGCACTACCTCTTTAGCGATTTGCAATGATCATACGAAAAGAATAGAATTGTATAGTATTTCCAACAAAAGATTAATACGTTCTGCTAGTTATGATTCAATTTCTTTAGAGACAGAGAAATACGGAAAGATTAATGGCATATATATGCATTCTATCGACTCATTAATATTGATGCAAAAACAGAGAATCTCTGTTCTAGTTGATTTTAAAGTTGTTCACTCAAGAGAAATTAATCCTGAATTAACTAGTGATAAGCTTCCCGATAACTTATTTTATAATCTATGGGAATCAAATATTTACTATGACCCTGCGGATAAGAGTCTATTAACAATGACATATTGTGCAAACTGTAAAATCCATAAAGAAACTTACTACACTGCTCCAATTGAGGGAAGCATAAGTTTAGAAAATAAAAATATGGATAAACTCTCTTCTGTGCATTATCCCTCCATATATTTGGGGAAAGAATATTATGGTTTCTGTAATCAAATTTACAAAGCAATAAACCAAAACAAGAGTATTCATAGCTTTCCAATTGACCCTAATATTTACGTATTTGACAGAAAAAATAACATCACAACAAGTTTCGGAGGTAGGAGTAAATTCCATAAAATGGAAGTTGCACCTTTATCCAAAAAGTTTAAGTATAATTCTGAAGAAAAGCTAAATCATATGTATGAAATGCCACATTATGGTTCGATATATTACGATCCGTTCCGAGAACTTTACTACAGGTTTTTTCTTAAAGGTATGCCAATAAAAAACAAAGATGGTACATACAACACGTGGGGAGATAAAGAAAAAGTCCTGATGGTTTTTAATTCTACATTTGAATTAGTTAAGGAGATTGATCTAGGTCGCCATACTTATACTAATACTGGAACTTTCGTAGGTCCTAAGGGTCTATACTTATCAACTGGACACTACAAGAATAAAGAAAAAAAGGAAATGGCTCTTGAATACGATATTATATCTTTTAACTTTTAGAAAATGCAAATTTATCTCTACTTAAAAAGTTCTCATATTTTCTTATTGTTTTTTATTCTTAATCTTCTTGGCTGTAAGAATAATGCTTCGTTTGAAAGAGAACAAGAAGTAATAAACTACTTGCAAAAGATACATTCAGTAGAACTTTCAGATCAAGCAATAGTTATCATGCTTCAAACTAACTTTTGTGGAGCTTGCACGGAAGATGTACTTTCTTTTATCGGCAAAAGCATTAGTAATGTTAGGATACCTATACATTTGGTTTTAGCGGATGACAGCATGAAAATTGTAGGACAGCTAAAAGATTTTGAACACGTAAATGTACTAATCGATAAAGATTTCAGCTTGGAAAGATATGGATTGAGGTATCCAACTGATTTATTCTTCTTAATTGACCATCAGAGTATTAGGTATTGGTCTTTCATCGAAGAATCTCATTTCAAAAGTATCCGTAGACAATTAGAAAAACTAGAGCCTTAGCACTTGCTCGCACCAAATATACTTCGTTCGCACAGCATCTTCCTAAGCGTGCAAAGTTCGTAAGGCTTCAGTGCGACAAAGAGTCGCTTCCTTATATTGTAAAGCATACTTTCAGTGAGAGGGATCGACTCAATTACGATTGCATTATTTGCTTATTTGTTGGTGGCGTACATTTTGCTGCCTACACTTTTTCGATTACTGCTGAAAAAGGATGAAACGAAACAACAAGAACACTAACCTCGATGTTTGCGGAATGAGACAGACTAATTCATACCGTTGATCTTGATGTCAATTGTTTCCGCATAACTCCTGATCGTCGCGGAATGTTTCCGCGATGCCATACGCTCATCAAATTACTTGCCCGTTCGTACAGTATATTCCTAACGTGCAAAGTTCGTCAGGTTTTATAAGCTGAAACGCCTCATTTCTAGCGTCTGTGACGCGTGTTAATAATCATTCTAAATGAACATCAATACGCTCGTTAAAAACGAGTCCAAATAAAACGTTGCGCATTATAAATGCTCACGAACTAGAGTATGACGACGCTTGCTGTTTTCCTCAAAAGATACTAACTTTGAAGCCAACGCAAATCATCAAATAGGACATTGCAAATTAAGAAAAGATTACTAAAAATAAATGGAAAATGATTGTGCAGAATCCCCTTCAGATCAACAAATAAACGATTCAACAAATCAACAACCTCCATGACCCTCACCCTCCTCCTCCAACGCCCCATCGCCATCCTCACCAGCGTAGTCGGCTTGTTGGTGTTGGGTTTTGTGGTGGTGCGTAGTTTACCGATTTCCTCACTGCCCGAAACGGCGATTCCAAAAATCAGCGTGCAAGTGAACGCACCCAATGTGGCAGCGCAAGCCTTAGAAAACACCGTGGTGCGTCCTTTGCGCAATCAACTGCTGCAAGTCAATCAACTCAAAGACATTCAAAGCCAAACGCAAGATGGCAGCGCGACCATTGAATTAGATTTTGAATATGGCACGAATGTGGATTTGACGTACATTGAAGTCAACGAAAAGATAGATCAAATTAGCAATTTGTTGCCGCGCGAGTTGGAGCGTCCGCAGGTGTTGAAGGCGAGTGTGACGGATATTCCAGTATTTTATTTGAGTGTAGTACCGAAGCGTGAGAATAACTTGGAGTTGGCAACTTTCGTGCGCAGCGTGCTGAAACGACGCATCGAGCAATTGCCGCAAGTGGCCTTTGTGGATGTGAGTGGCTATGCGGCAGCGGAATTAGGCATTTATCCCAATTGGCGATTGATGCAGAGCTTAAATTTGCAAGAAGAAAACTTGAAGCGCATTTTGCAAAGCAACAATCTGAATCTGGGAAGCGTCCTGATTCAAGATGGACAGTATCAGTATAATATTCGATTTTTGTCGGAAGTGCGGACGAAGGAGGATGTGGAAAATATTTATTTCCGCCACGAAGGGCAGGTACTGCAGTTGAAGGATATTGCAGCAGTGCGTTTACAAAAAAAGGCGGCGCGCGGCAGCTATTTGTTCAATGGTCGGGAAGCCATTGTGTTAGCTGTTCGCAAGCAAGCAGATGCACAATTGTTCGCGCTCAAAAAGGAATTTGAAACACTACTTACCGCTTTTGAAAACGACTATCCAGATTTGGAATTTCAAGTCTCCAACGACCAGTCTGAACTTTTGGCTGTTTCCATTGACAATTTGCGCACGAGTTTGCTTTATGGCGCGTGTTTTGCGATTGTTGTAATGTTTCTCTTTTTCCGAAGTTGGAAAGCACCGCTGCTGATTGCCGTCGCGATTCCCGTTTCCTTGATGATTACGCTACTGCTGTTCTACTTTTTTGAGATTTCGATTAACATCATCTCGCTCTCGGGCTTGATTTTAGGCGTCGGTTTGATGATAGATAATGCAATCATCGTCATTGAAAACGTTCAGCAATATCGGCAAATGGGTTATGAGCGAACCGCTGCTTGTGCCAAAGGCACGAATGAAGTGATTCGCCCCTTGCTGAGTTCTGCACTGACGACTTGCTCGGTTTTTCTACCACTAATTTTTCTAAGTGGACTAGCAGGTACACTTTTTTACGATCAGGCGGTTTCGATTACGATTGCTTTGTTTGCTTCCTTGTTAGTAGCCTACATTTTGCTGCCTACGCTTTTTCGATTGCTTTTAAAAAAGGAGAAAACGGAACAGCAAGCGCAGCCTAGCTATATCACCGTCAGCAACTTTTATACGCGAAGTGTAGATATTGTTTTGCGCTATCGTTGGATTTTTTTGCTAGTTTTTATTGGTCTAGTTGGCGTGATTTATTTCCCTTTTCAGCAATTGAGCCAGGAGACTTTTCCACCTTTGACGCGCAAGGCATTGTCTCTGGAAATTGATTGGAATGAGTCATTGGCTCTGGAAGAAAATGAGCGGCGGGTGCGACAGGTTTTGAAAAATTTAGAAAGCAATTTTGATTTTAGTACCACTTTTGTGGGCGAGCAGCAATTTTTGTTGGAAAACGAGAGCGGCAAAGGCAACCAAGCGAATATTTTGCTCTTTTTGGATCAAATAGAGGACGAATTTATTCCTAAAATTCAGACTTACTTTGCTCAACAATTTCCCTATACGCAATTGAAAATTGAGCCGCTAAAAAACATCTTCGATCAAATTTTCAGTAGCCAAACCGCTCCTTTGATCATCCATTTGCAGAAAAACAATACCGCAGAGTTGCCTAATCCTTCCGAAGTGCAAACCGTTGTTGATTTTTATCAACAACAGGGCATAGCCACCAACATTCCACTCTTAAAAGAGCAATACGAAATCGCCATTTTGAGAGAAAAAGTCTTACTTTATAATCTCTCCTATGAAGCTGTTTTCCAAAAACTGCAAAGCCTTTTCGATACCTACGAACTCGGTACGCTCAAAACGTCTAGCGATTATATTCCCATCGCGGTTGCCACTCAAAGTACAGCTTTGTACGAACGTATGACCAATGCACAAATTTACAATACCAAAGGGCAAGAATTTCCCTTGCAGCAGTTCGTGGAAGTGAAAAAAACGCAAGCCTATCAACAAATTTATGCTGGAAAAACGGGTGTGAATATTCCTTTAGCAATTCCTGTATTTCAAGAAAATTTAATCAAAGAAAGCAAAAACTATTTGCGTGAAAACACCAACTTGAGTGCTTCTTTTTCAGGACAAGTATTTGAAGATCAGCAGAATGTGCGAGAATTGAGTGTAATTTTAGGAATTTCTTTGCTCTTGCTCTACCTCATCTTGGCGGCGCAATTTGAGTCGCTTTTGCAACCGTTCATCGTGATGTTGACCGTTCCTATTGGTTTAGCGGGCGCAGTGGCTACTTTATGGTTTTTCAATCAAAGCATCAATCTAATTTCGATTATCGGTATGATTGTGATGAGCGGCATTGTTGTGAACGATGCCATTTTGAAAGTGGATATGATGAATCGTTTAAGAAAAAAATATGATCTAATCACTGCGATTCATGGCGCAGGCATTCGACGTTTAAAACCCATTTTGATGACTTCCATCACGACGATTTTGGCATTAATGCCTATCCTTTTCGCTTCGGGCCTAGGTGCAGAATTGCAACGTCCATTAGCATATGCGGTGATCGGTGGTCTAGTCGTTGGGACAATAAGCAGCTTGTATTTTATTCCGTTGATTTATAAGACTTTCCATAAGTAGAGGATTGAGTTAATCCTGATCCAGCAGTTCTTCTCCGAGCAGCACATTTCCAAAATTCTCACTTTATAGTTATACTTGTCCAGCGAAATTGAATTTTACTCATCAAAAATGAATTCCCATGCTGAAAAAAACTACGTACCTACTTTTCTTATTGGTTGTAATGGTGACTTGCACACCTAAAGTCGCAGAAGAAGTCGCTACCACAGAACCCGAACCAAAACCTACGCCACAAGAAGAAGGTTTGAGTCCTTGTCCGAAATTTTCGGATGCGCCTAATGAAGAAGAATTATTGGATACTTATGTATTGTATCGTGATGCGCTGAAAGTCAATGATTTAGATCGGGCTTTCCAGATGTGGAAAAAGGTATACGCAGCAGCTCCTGCTGCAGATGGAAAACGAAATACAGTTTATTCAGATGGAATTTATTTCTATGAATTTTTCATTCGCGAAGCGGACAAAGCGGGAGATAAAGCAGCTAAGGAACAATACGTAGATGCCGTTTTTGAAATGTACGATCAACTGGAGGCGTGCTATCCAGAAGGTGGCTATGTGAATGCGCGTCGTGCGTTTGATTACTATTATAAATATGAAAATCGCAAGTCCAAAAAAGAGATTTATGAATTGTTCAAAAAAGCCATCGAGGTAGATGGCATGAAAACAAATGATTTCGTCATTAATCCTTTCACTTCGCTTTTAGTGGAGTTGTATTTCGACAAGCAAATTGACGAAGCAGAAGCCAAAAAATACGAGCAATTCATTCGTGAAATTATTCCAATCGGTTTAAAAGATTGTAAAGAGCCTTATTGTGAGCGTTGGCGCATCGTGGAAGAATATGCTCCCGAACGTTTGCGCGCTTTTGAGGGCGTGAAGGGTTTCTACGACTGTGAGTATTACAAAGAACAATACTATCCTCAGTTCGTGACTTCCAAAAGCGATTGCGATACCGTAATTATGGTGTACAGCCGATTAAATTGGGGAGGTTGTCCAAATGACGATCCAAAAATGGCAGAAGTAATTGCTTATGGCAATAAGGAATGTGCTCCAGAACCAACGATTACAACCAGAGGAAAAGCCTTCCAAGCCTTGCGAGAAGCAAGATATAGTGAAGCGGTAGAACTCTTCCGGCAATCTTCAGAAGAAGAGGAAAACATAGAGAAAAAGGCAAGTGATCTACTTTTCATTTCCAAAATTTACTATGCACATCTCCGCAATTTCCCAGAAGCTCGAAAATGGGCATTGCGAGCAGCAGGCGTGAGAGAGAATTGGGGTGAACCTTACATCTTGATTGGAAAACTTTACGCTTCTAGCGGACCATTGTGCGGTTCAGGTAGAGGTTGGGAAAGTCAAAAAGTAGTTTGGCCCGCCATTGATATGTGGAACAAGGCAAAAAGTGTGGATTCGAGTGTGGCAGGAGAAGCGAATAAAAATATTGCTAATTATCGCCAATACATGCCGACGAGAGAGGATATTTTTCAGCGAGGTCTCAAAGAAGGAAGCCGTTTCTATGTGGGTTGCTGGATACAGACGAATACGATCATTCGCGCTGCTCCGAATTAAAATCTATCTAAAGAGTCGGACGCTTTCGGAAGCGACCGACTCCTATATTTAGCTGTCAATTAGTCCTTTTCTCTCGCACTCTCTCCAACAATAACTTCCTAAATTCTTGCTCCGCTTTCTGAATACGCAAGACCTTACGAACGGGCAGGACCTCCATAAAACGATCAAAGTATTCGCGTTTTAGATCAATTCCTTGTTCTTCTAATTGAAACATTTTTTCAATATGTGCTTTCACATCCGCATCTGCCACCAATTCAATGTTCCGACGCGCTTGGCGCAATTCTTTTCTTAACTCTTCTTGTTTTTGATCGAAAGCATTATAAATTGGAAAAAAATCTGTCGCTTCTTTTTCCGTCAATTGCAATTCTTCTACAAAAACCGCGGCGCGGAAAGCTTTGATGCGTTCTCTTCGAATTTGTTGGGCAGATAAAGTCACTGTGAAACCAAAAGCCAGCAAGAGTGACAACATGATCGTCTTTCTCATCAATAGTCTTGAGTTAGGAGTTTTGAGTCCTGAGGGTGCTCAAAACTCTTCCCTCAAAACTCAAAACTATATTCTGATTAAAATAATTCTTCTAATGTGTTTACGTCAATTTCTTCGAGTATGCTTTCTAGATACTCATTTTTTGGAGCATATTCTACTTCTACTAAGAATAGTTCTTCTTCAAATTCGTCGAGATTACTTTCTATGTATTGCACGACTTCTGCGCGCTCTAAATCTTCTAACGCCAAAGTTTCGACAGCTGTATTACGCTTTGTAAGTAGAAAGATTGCGGCAACGAGTAGCGCAAGACTCGCAAAAGCAAGCGTAGCATGGCGCGGCTGTGAGAAAATAACTAATTTATTGAGCAATACATCTAATGCGTTCAACCGCTTTTTCTTTGCAGAACTGACAAGCGTTTCTTCTGCTTGAATTTTCGCAAAAACCAAGTTAGGTAGCTGTTCAAAATAACCTTCAGGCACTTGAAAACCTTCCCCTTCGATCCCTTGCAAATGAGGTGCATCGTTTCCCAATTCTTTTAGTATGTCTTCTCGTTGTGGCATTTATATATAACTTGTTTTGTTTAGCTGTTGGCATTTGGCTTTTAGCAATTGACTGCCAAATAGACAAATATAAGACGTAAATTGATCTAGCTAATAGCCAACAGCTAAAGGCTAATAGCCAATTATTCTTCTTTCAAAAAAGCCTCCACTTTCTTTACCGCATGATGATAAGACGCTTTCAAAGCGCCCACCGAAGTACTCAAACTCGCAGAAATCTCTTTATAACTCATTTCATCGAAATAGCGCATATTGAACACCAAGCGTTGCTTCTCTGGCAGTCTAACCAAGGCTTGTTGTAAGCGCAATTGGGCAGCATCACCATCAAAATAATGATCTGCTTTTAAGCGATTCGCTAGATCAATTTCCTCTTCATCAATCGAGCTAGTCTGGCGGCGTTTTTTCTTATTCAAAAACGTGATCGCTTCGTTCGTGGCGATGCGATAAAGCCAAGTGTAGAGCTTCGATTTTCCTTCAAAATTGCCTATACTTCTATAAACTTTCACAAAAACATTTTGAATCACATCATTGGCATCTTCATGCTCGGTCACCAAACGGCGCACCTGCCAATAGAGTCGCTCCTGATATTTCGACATTAATAGGCGGAATCCGCGTTCCACTTGTGCACTTTGGTGGCAAAGGCGTAGAATCTGTTCGTCTGTGATTTCCGATGTCTTTGCTGACAATTTGTAAAATTTAACCATTGGACTAAGTATTTCTTGATGGGTTTAATTTGAATTGTACATTTTCTCGCGTGTAGTGGTACTTAGTCGTTAGTCTGTGGTAAGTTTTGGTATTTAGTGCTAAATGGTTTTAATGCTTTATAGTTAATAGAACTATAGCTACAAAACCATATAGTCATACAATTAAAATCCTTTCCGCTTCTTAATCTCTCGTACAAATCCGTTCACTTTCCGCTCGGCTTTCCAGAACAAATATCCTTCTCCCAAAGCGAAAACAAGAATACCTCCAATTAGCAAAATCAGTCTTGTAGCTTCTACTAATTTGATGTAATCCTTTTGAAAATGGCGGACGTACAAGATTTCAAAAACGATAACGGCAGCGGCGACCAAAAAGAGTAAAACTGAGCTGGCTTGTATAGTTTTAACAAACCTAGGATGTGACTTGCGTAGTATTTTTTTCAATAAAAGTGCCGCTTCTGGATAATTGGGTGTAATTTTTAGGAGTTCCCGAGTCGTATGTTCTGCTTGTTGGTACTCCATCATTTGAAAATGAGCAGCTGCCTTTTGAAAGAGCAATTCGCAGAACAAATCTTTGCCTTGAAAGAATTCAACATTGTTCAGAATTGCAATTTCGATAACGCCATCTACTTTTTTCAAGTATTTAGCATAAGCTCCTAATTCAAAAAGCGAACTCATATAAATGAACAGCAACTCGAAATATTCATCTTCATCTAAACCTGCAATAGCTTCCGACCGCTCTTCATAAAATCGCACCAAAGTACGGTAGTCCGTTGCTTCAATCTCCTTGAAGGCGCGGTACAATTTAGAATGATATGTCGGTTGCGAATAAGTCAAAATTTAGATTTTTAGACTATTGAATTCAAGATTCGAGACATTTGACATATATCTTTAGTGTTTAAGTGTCATGTAGATAAACCTTCAACTACTTTACTGTCTCGCAGCGAAGCGATCTCATATGCCAAATGTACACCTACTAAAGTCAAAATCGCAAGTGTTTGTTGTCTGTTTTTTGCAAAGACTTAGCATTTGGTCGTCAAATTTCGGGTAGTGGTTGATTTTTAACCTGAACTAATCGAAAATAATTTTGTTTATTTTATAAACTACTTTATATTTGCAGTGTATTCAAATTATAAATTACTATGGAAGAGCAACGCTTAGGAGCAGAAGAAAGCCTGTCGCTCATTGGCGATGTGATCGCAAAGACCAATGCGCGTTTTGAGCAAAACGGTTCAGTTTACCTCTTTTGGGGAATCTTGTTGGTACTAGCCAGTTTTGCACAATTCGTACTACTACAAATGGAACGTTGGGATATTCATTATTATCCTTATTTTTTTGCCTTATTGGGCTGGATTTATATGTTTTGGTATTATTCCAAAGCAAAAAATCGTACAAAGTCTAATAACATAATTTCTAAAGTCATTAATGCAGCTTGGATATTTGTTGGAATCAATTCAGGCTTGTTAGGCTTTTTGATGGGTGCCACTTTAAGAGAAAATTTGATTCCTGCCATATTGATTATCGTCAGTGTAGGCGTAATGGTGACAGGCGTTGCACTCAAAAATCGTTTAGTTCTTTTTGGCGGTATTTTTTGCAATGTTGCGGGATTCGTTTCTTTTTGGTTGCCTTATATTTATCAACCTCTTTTGACAAGCATCGTTTATTTGATTGTATTAGTCGTACCAGGTTATATTTTTGCAAGGAATTACAAAAGAAGAAATGCAGCTTAAAGATTTAGATCCAATTTTACATTCTCAACTGCGCTTGAAAATTGTCTCGCACTTGATGGCAGCAGAAAGCTCCGATTTCAACGAAGTAAAAGAAGTGACGGGTGCATCCTCTGGTAATATCAGCGTACAAGTTAAGAAGCTGCAAAAAGCAGAATACATCAAAGTAGAAAAAGGATTCAAAAATAACTATCAACACACCGCTTTAAGTATGACCGAGAAAGGAACCAAAGCCTTTGAAACTTATGTAGAAGAACTCAAAAAATACCTCAATTTGTAAATCCAAAATTTTTTATTAATTCAGTTTATTTTTTAAACTACTTTAAAAACAAAAATTATGAGATCATCAATCATCTATCTAGCAATTATCAGTTTATTGTTCACACTCAACGCTTGCGAAGTTTCCGCCAAACAAGTGAAAGATTATCAAGCTACTTTTGTGTCTATGACCGAAAATGGTGGCTTAGAGCAAATCGAATCGCGCATACAAACTGCTTTCTATCAGAGTTTTATGCAGCAGAATACCAGTGAATTAGACAATATCATCGATGAACTGAGCAATCTACCCGTCAATGTTTGGACGGACTATTGGCTAGCTTACGCGCAGTTCAGAAGTGCACTTTTCTATATCGCTCAAAATGATTCTGAGAAGAGTAAAAAACTAGCAGAAATGGCATTGGAGACTGCTTCCAACATCAAAGAAAAAACCTCCGAGCACTACGCCTTACAAGCCATGATTCACAGTTTCACGATTCAATTTATGCGCGGTATTCAAGCAGGCGTCGCTTCGCAGAAAGTATCATCTCTACTGAAAAAAGCGAAGAAATTGGATGATCAGAACTTACGTGTCTATTTCGTAATGGGTAGTCAAGACTTTTACACACCAGAACAATATGGCGGTGGGCAAAAAGTAGAAGAATTATTAGCTAAAGCCATTGAGCTAGATAATCAATACAATGACAATCCAGTGCTTCCAACTTGGGGCAAAGATGAAGCTTATGAATTGCTTTTATCATATTACATCAAGAAAGAAAACTACGAAAAGGCAAAACCAATTTTCCAAGAAGCTACTGCGGCTTATCCCGACAATTATCGCTTAATGCAAATGGGAAGTAAGTTAGTTGGGAAGTAACCAAGGTTGTTTTGAACCACAAAGAAATCAAAGAATACAAAGATTTTATATGTATTCTCTTTGTGCTCCTTTGTCCCTTTGTGGTTCAAGTTCATTACAACTTACTTCTATGTTTAAAATTTAATATCATGAAACAACTTTTCTCCTTCATCATACTTCAATTTTTCATACTCAATCTCACCTTCACTCAATCCATAAAAGGAATAATCACCGATCAAAGAGACGAACCCTTGATTGGCGTCAATCTCTACCTTAAAAACACTCCTTCCAATGGGACGACCAGTGATGAAGAGGGCAATTTTGAGTTCTCATGGCTGGAAAATCAGGTAAAGGATAGCTTAGTAGTTTCTTACACAGGCTATCAAAAATTAAGTTTTGCCCTCCAAGATTTAGAAGGCATGAACTACTTCCCTATTCAACTAGTAGAAGAAAATTTAGCCCTCAAAGCCTTCGCCGTAGTTGCCAAACGCTCCATTGCAGAAGAATTTTCCGTACAACAACTCAAGCGTTTAGATATCTATAGAAATCCCATCGCTGCGGCTGACCCTCTGCGTGCCATCACCGCTTTACCTGCCAGCACGAATACTGATGAATCTGCAAATCCAACTTTACGTGGAAGCAATGCAGCTCGAACAAGGGTTATTCTCAATGGCGTTCCTGTTTATAAACCCGTCCGAAATTCACAAATTAATGGCCTAGGAAACTTTAGCTTATTCAATACAGAATTAATCAATAATCAGACTGTTTATGCGAGCAATCCACCTTTGATTTATGCGAATGCCAGCGGTGGTTTGGTGGAAATTGAGACGCAAGATAAACTGGCGGCTAATTCTACACAGGTTGCACTTTCTTTAGCAAATGTAGGCTTGATGACTTCGAGGAAATTGCCTAGTGAAGGATTACTACAAATTTATGGTAACTATCAATTTTCTAATCCATTTCTAAAGTTCAACGAAAGGAGTCTTGAGTTTTTGAAGAATTTTGATACTAAAGACATCGGTGTCCATTTTCGACAACAATTGGGTGAACAAACTTCATTAAAAATTCTTTCCTACGCAATTGACGAATCTTACCAAGCAGAAGTCAATCAATTAGCTTTCGAGAGTCGAGCAAATGGTTCAAAACAGCGAGTGTTCAATACTTTGAAGTTAGAACACCAAAAAGATCATCATTTTTTGACTTTCAATCATGGCAATAATTTCAGCAAAGCTCAATACCAATTTGGGAATATTGACACTGAGCAAAAAGAACGTCAATTCTATTTTGCAGGCAATCATAAATACTATTTCTCGGAACAATTTTCGCTGCAATCTGGTATCACTTACGACAACAATTTCATTGATTTTCAAGAGCAAAGTCCCATCTATTATTTCGCTCTACAAGAGAATGCTCCCATTCTTACGCAAGACAGTAGTTTGCAACTCAACGATTGGCAATATTACAGCTATGCTAAGTGGAATATCAATAAAAACTTGCTGGCAGGTGGTGGAATTCGAGGCAATCTTTCTGGCACGAATTTCTTTAGCTACCAAGGCAGCTTACGCTACCAATGGAAACCTCAACACAGCTTTCTACTCGCAGGTGGAAAATACTACAACTACAACATTCCCAATTACTTAAATCAAAATTTCACTTTGCTTTCCAGCCAGCAATGGGCAGTAGAGTACGCGCATCAATCACTACAGTGGGAAGTTCAATTCGCCTTATTCCAAAAGCAAGAAACAGGTGATGTCTTAAATTATGATCGCCAATCCAGCAATGCGCGAAATCTATTTGGTGTAGAGAGTTGGATTCGCTTTCGACCGCAACAAAACTGGACTTTTTCGCTTGCGAACACTTATTTAAATGCGGAAATGGAAACCAGCGGAGGCACTTTCCGAGGGAGAAATGATCTGAATTATTTTCTGAAAGCCAGTGTTCAATACGATAACTTAGCAATCGGTAGTTTTTCACTCTTCTATTTGCAGCGACCTGGTACCTTTTTCACACCAATTTTGGGTAGCAATTGGAACGAAACCGCTATGGCATATGAACCCATTTTTCAGGGTACCTGGAACGGTGAGCAACTCAATACTTATCGCTCTTTGAATCTAGCGATCAGCAAAGTCCTCGTTTTTGATCGCCACAGTTTTGTTTGCTTTTTGAATCTAGCAAATGCGCTGAATACGGATAATCAGCAGTATCGTTCTTACAATGAGGATTACAGTCAGTTTAGTTATGAGACTTTTTCTAAGCGAGTGCTTTATTTTGGAATGGTTTGGAATATGGCGAGTCAATAACCTTAGCAGCATAAGAACTCAATCTATTTATTAGAATTCACTACCCTAACCTACTAAAATTGCATGTACTATCTTTTCTGCTGCTTCATAACGAAAAGGAAGTGGGCTTTTAGGAGCGTACACACGTTTCAAAAATAATAGGGCAGAATAAAATTTACTAGTTCTAATTTTAATGATTTGAGAAATCAGTATTTCGACATCCAAAAAAAATTAGATATTTGGGCTTTGCAATTTGGAATTATTGACATTGAAAAGGGCTTTGATGCAGAAATAGGAGTAGAATCAGGTTTGAAATATGAAAGTCAATTTTTTGCCAGAAATGATTTAGAGAACAAAGAAGATTATCAATGTCAAGGAGTGTCTTTTAGTCCTTTTCTAAGAGAAGTTGAAGACTATCCTCCTGCAATGAGAACAATCTTTAAAGTAACGTATAAAGTATTTTAAAAATAAATGAAACCATCCATACCGAAAGGCACCAGAGATTTTACGCCCGAACAGACCTTACGTCGCAACTATATTTTTGATACCATCAAAAAAGTATTCATCAAATATGGATTTCAGCCCATTGAGACGCCTGCAATGGAAAATTTGGCAACTTTGACTGGAAAATATGGCGAAGAAGGTGATAAATTGCTGTTCAAAGTGCTTAATAATGGCGACTTTTTATCAAAAGCAAACAAAGATGCGCTCGAAGCAAAAGACTCTGCAAAACTGATTCCGTCCATTTCCAAACGTGGTTTGCGCTATGATTTGACTGTTCCTTTTGCGCGTTTCGTCGTGATGAATCAGAACGAACTCGCATTTCCCTTCAAACGCTACCAAATTCAACCCGTTTGGCGTGCTGATCGTCCGCAAAAAGGTCGCTATCAGGAATTTTATCAGTGTGATGTAGATGTTGTTGGTTCTAACTCTTTGGTTTTTGAAGCAGAACTAACGCAAATTTATGATGAAGTTTTCGCGGCATTGAATGTGGATGTAGAAATCAAAATCAACAATCGAAAAGTGCTGGCAGGCATGGCAGAAGCGACAGGCATTTCTGATCAGTTTATGGATATGACGATTGCCATTGATAAATTGGATAAGGTCGGAATGGAAGGTGTTCGACAGGAAATGGCAAGCAAAGGAATTTCGGAAGAAGCGATAGACAAGGTGGAGCAAATGCTGAAAATAAGCAGCGTCGAAGAGCTAAAACCACTTTTTGTAAATAGCGAAATTGGACAAAAAGGCTTGGAAGAGCTGTCTGAAGTATTCGATTACTTAGAAATGGGCGAAGTGAAAAACAAGGTCATTTTTGATGTGACTTTAGCGCGCGGATTAAATTACTATACAGGCTGCATTTTTGAAGTGAAAGCAGATACAGGAAGCTACCCAAATCTCAAGATGGGAAGCATCGGCGGCGGTGGTCGCTACGATGATTTGACGGGTGTTTTTGGCATGAAAGATATGTCAGGCGTTGGCGTTTCCTTTGGTGCAGAACGTATTTATGATGTCATGGAAGAATTGCAGCTTTTTCCAGAGGCAGTTGAGCAAAATTTGCAGGCGATTTTCATTGCTTTTGATGATGCGAGTTTCAAGTATGCTTTCCGATGTTTGAATCAAGTTCGCGCGGCGGGTATTAATGCTGAAATTTATCCTGAACCGACCAAGATGAAAAAACAGATGAAGTACGCCAATGCACGCAATGTACCCTACGTAATTTTGGCGGGAAGCCAAGAAATGGAAAGTGGGAAATTGAGTTTTAAAAATATGAAGAGCGGTGAGCAAGAAAAGTTGAACTTAGAGAAAATCATAGAAAAGCTGAATTATACTGAGAAGTGATAAAGATCAAAATCGGTGGAATTATTCGCTGAGAAGGAGGTCGACACCTCCTCAGCGAATCAAGGTTTTCTAAGGGTAAAAAAGCGATGCTCGCTTTTTTACCCTTAGAAAACCTTGATCAAATTTGGCAGGCTCGATGCTGCCAAATTTGAGAATAGACGCGATTTAGGTTCATAATTTTTATTGAATAGAACCACTTTTTATTCTAATCCTAATAAAGAGCACTCATCCCTTCCATCCACTGTTTAAAGGCTTTCACTCTATCTCGGCTGACGATACTATCAGTATCTTTAGAGGGAATCTTCAAATCAATTTTCAGTCGGTTGCCGAAGTAATTATGTATTTTTTGTACCGCATCTAAATTCACAATTTGACCTCTATTGATTCTAAAAAATTGTGTAGGCATCAGCAGTTCTTCGAGCTGGTCTAGCGTAAAATCTAGTACATAATTGCGATTGTGAAAAGTATGCGCTAAGACGGTTCGTTCTGTGAAGGAGAGATGCGCAATATCTTTGCTTTTTAGCACCACAAATTGTTCTCCAACCCTTAATAAAAACCTTTCTCGATAATTGGTTTGGGTGAATTGTTCCATCAATTGCTGAACAGTTGCTAGGGAAAGTTGCTGCCTTTGCTGCTGCTGGAAACGACGAATCGCATCATACAATTCATCTTGCTTAATGGGTTTCAACAAGTAGTCTATACTGTTGACTTTGAAGGCTTTAAGTGTAAATTGATTGTAGGCAGTGGTAAAAATAATGGGTATTTTGACTTCGACTTCCTTGAAAATATCAAAAGAAATTCCGTCTGCCAATTGAATATCCATAAAAATCAATTGAGCATCCTCTCTAGTCTGAAGCCAATGTACACTTTCTTCCACGCTTTGCAAGGTTTCCAAGACTTCTACAGGTGTAGAAGATGACTGCAACATTCGATGAAGTTGTCTCGCTGCGGGTAATTCATCTTCTATGATTAAGACTTTCATATTCCAATAGTTTCAACTTGAATAAGCGGCAAAGCAACTTTAAAATGTTCCTCACTCTTTTCAATAATTACCTCTTGAGGAACGAGTAAATCATAACGCTTTTTAATATTCTGCAACCCAAATCCAGTAGAATTGGCTTTCCCACGCTTCTTTTGTAGGTTATTAAGGATGATGATATAATTATCTTCTGTATAAACCTCAATTTTTAATGGTCGATGCTTAGTAATTACATTGTGCTTCACGGTATTTTCCAATAACATTTGTAGTGCCATTGGAATGATGTAGGTATGCTTTAGATTTTCATCAATTTTCTTTTTAATTTGAAGCTGCTCCCCAAATCGAATCCTTAGCAGAAAGAGATAGTTCTCCAAAGCCGCTAATTCGTCTTCCAGTAGTACCAACTTATCTTCTCTCCATTCTAACACATTTCGATAAACCTGCGAAAGCTGCTGGACGAACTCAATCGCTAAGTCTTTATTTTCTGGAATGATAGCAGTCAAGGTATTCAAACTATTGAACAAAAAATGTGGATTGACTTGACTTTGAAGCAAGTTCATTTGAGAGCGAATCGCTTCCCGTTCCAACTCTTTTTGAGCAAACAAAGAATTAGTCCATAAACGAAAAAAATAGACACTTTCATAGATACTGACAGCAATAATAGTTGCAATGGAACTGATTGTCAGCACAGTATAAAATCCATTGATATTACCACCCTGCATCAATATATCCATCCAATGTACGGCATACGTGAGCGCGAAAATTAGAAATGGAAGAAGAAGCGTTTGGATAAGAATCCGTTTTAAGGTTTGGTGATTTTCATTAAAACGTTTTCTCATCCTAATGACCAACCAACGTGCACTGTGACAATACAAAAAGGTATGAAAAATACTAAACACTGCGTCGCGCAACATCTCTGCTCCCGTATCATTTTGCCAGTCAATCCCAAAGGCAGCAGAAATAATTAAGCCGATGATCGGCGTACCAATAAGCCGAACAAGCCGATCATCAAAAAGTAAATATTTTTTAGCAGTTTCAAATTTCATTACAACTGTATCACATAAGTTACATTTGGGAAAAAGCCAAGCTGATTGGTGGTTACAATTCGCTCACTAGAAGGACTATAGCTTACAGAAAACGGATTCTCTGTATTCAGCATATTTTGTAAATCTACGGAAAAAGTATGAGCTACTTTTTTAGCGTTAAATCGAACACCCAATTTCAAATCGGCACGAAAATAATTATCAAATTGCTGGCCGAATGCTTGGTCTTGAATCCGTATTTCTCGACCTTGCTGCTTGGAAGCCTCTAAATCAATCGGCGTGAAGTAACGTCCACCTGCTGTCGAAATGCGTGCGTCTATTGTGATCGCATTTTGTTTATTCTTTCCAAACAGGAATTCTTTACCTGCTAAAAAATTGAGTACAAACTGATTGTTGAAAGCAGTGTTTCGTTCCACGCCATCGCTGCCTGTATATTTAGAATCATAGAGCGTTAAAGTGAACAATCCGTAATAGTCTTGACTGAAGAATTTTTCTAAGGTCAGCTCTACTCCATAGTTGCGACCACTACCTTCGTTCACTAAATTAGCTGCTTCAGGAAAACCAAAATCTGAACCTGTATTTAATACTGAAAAACTACTTGGTTCTGCATCCACCGCAATATTGCTCAAATCTTGATAGTAAGTTTCTGCCTTCAATCGCCAGTCTTTCGCTACTTTCCAATCATAGCCTACTACGAAATGCTGACTCCTGTTAAATTTCAAATCTTCATTAGTCCGTTCCAAACCGCCATCGATAGTTGGAGATTCGTAAAAATAGATTGGGAAAGGTTGCAATTGATGATGCAAACCATAGCCGATATTCAGTTGATGCTTAGGCTGGATGTTCCAATTTATTGCAACACGAGGTTCTAGTACAAAGTCATTATTCAACGTCAATAATTGAGCATGGATTCCTGTATTCAGTGTCCATTTGGAACTCAATTTATACTGAGATTGTGCATATGCTTGCAGCAGTTGTGTATTGCCATCAAAATCACGAATGGTTTCCCAGATACCATCGTTTTTATCTTCTAGCGAGAGATTAAAATCGTAATTCTCTAATAAAATTCCTGTGCGCAAGGTGTGGCGTGCATTGAATTTTTTATTAATGAAACTAGAGAGCGTGTGTGTAGTTACCAAATCTGTATTCTCAAAAGCCGCAAATTTCTCTCCAGTTGGCGTAAATTCATCCGCACGAATTCTTGAACGAGAAGCTGAAACGCCCAGTGTACTTTGCCAATAGGTAGAATTATTCAGAATCAAATTGTGCTTTACTCCTATCACTCCAATATCCGAACCTGCATAAGTATCTTCTGAATCTTGAGCATAAAAATCACCTTCTTCTGCTTCATCAGCAAAGAATGCAATATCACTAATACCGCCCATTCCAAAAATAGAGAAGCGACCAATTGGTGTTTTCCCTAAATCCATCGTAAAAGATAAATCTTGATATTTTGGAATGCCCGAAGTTCCAATATCAACGAAAGAACCAATTAAACCAATAACGGAATAGCGATAACTTGCCAAAAAAGAACTTCCTTCTCCTAGTTTCATCGGTCCTTCCGCCATCGCTTCGAATCCGTTGAACCCAATTTGTCCCGTAAATTCATATTTTTCATCATTTCCCTGTCGCAAGCGAAGATCAAATACACCCGCAGTAGCATTGCCATATTCCGCAGGAAAAGCACTGGTTAAGAAGTCAGAATCTTTGAGTAAATTATTATTCAGTGCAGTTACTGGTCCGCCAGTTGTGCCCAATGCGGCGTAGTGATTTGGATTCGGAATAGGAATACCTTGTAGTCTCCATTGAACGCCGGTTGGAGAGTTTCCACGAATTACAATGTCGTTTCTAGCATCATCCGAAGTACTGACCCCCGCATAATTGGCAACTAAGCGAGCAGGATCTTGGCGTCCACCTGCATAGCGACTCACTTCTTCCATATTGAAACTCCTTGCACTGATGGTCGCAAGTGCATTCGTTGTTCCATCTTTGGGGGCTTCCGCAGTCACGACGACCTCATTCGCACGCACCAAAGTTTCTTCCAATTCAATATCTAGTATCACTTCTTTTCCAGAAGTCACCATCACATTAGGCAATACTCGGCTGTCATAACCTAGATAAGCAATCATCAACTCATTACGCCCAACGGGAATATTTTCCAATCGGAATTTCCCATCTACATCACTCACCGTCCCTATATTTTTTGTGAGTTGTATGGTGGCACCAATTAAGGGCATTTTTGTTTGCTGATCTACAATAGTTCCTCGGATGATAGAAGTTTGAGCATAGGTCAATAGAGTTAAGAACAAAAACAAAAAGGTGAAAGAATATTGTTTCATGATGTTCTGATTAATGATTATCAATGACACGAAACTACAGGGCTTTTGTAGATGAAACTTTTAAAAATGCATGAATTGCTTCAATGAAAGTTTGATTTGTAACTATGTGCGTTTAAATCGTTTTTGCTTAGCTTTGTGCGAATTTTGGGAAAGCGTTCATTGGACAAAACTGCCCAATGAATGCTCTCCCTCCTAAAGAATTCTCGCCACGAAGCGACAGAATAAAATTTAGCTGAACTTCTTACAGGGTGTATTAATATACTATAAATCAATAAATTAAACATAATTCCATGCGCATCATTCTAATTATTGCAGCTCTACTTTTTCTACAAGCTGCTCAGGCTGAGCAATCTTTAAAAGCAATAGTCAAAGTAAATTCTATTCGAGGGGAACGATTGGTGAGCGTTAGTATTAGTACGCAAGATTTAGAAAAAATTTTGGAAGAAGAACTTCTGGTAAGAGGCATTGAAAGAGTTTACTCGCAAACAGAATATTCCGAAAACTTAATCATAGTGGAAGCTTTTGTTTATCAATTTGCAGCCGATTTTCCATCGGTTACCTTATTGGTTAGATCAAAAAATGGCTTTCATCATTACGACACAGAGTTTATCCAAATCTTCGCCGATAGAAGATCAGCAACTGCAAAAATCACTAAAAAAGTGGCAAAAAGAATGCCCAATACTTTCGATCTCAATAAATTTTATGAAGTATATATAGGCAATTTATTCACTCAAAAAAGAGTGAGTATTTCTAGCAGTATATCCAACTCCATCGTAGCCAATTATAGTGCTAAATACAACAATAGCTTGGATTGGGGAGATTATAAACCTATTCCATTTTTATTTCCTGATAACTTTTCTGAATACTTAGATTTCTGTGTTGACTATGAAGGGTTTAGAAAGAAATTGCAAGGACAGCAAGTTGTAGTAAATTTAAAAATAACACCAGAAGGAAGAACAGAAATTGTTGATATGGAAGCACCTTTCAAATTGAAAGAAAAACAGACCCTTAAGATTAAAAGAGTAGTCGCAGCACTTCCAATCTGGTTGACGAATGAAGAAATCACAGATCTTACTCTAAATTTAGGCGTAAATTAGATGAGAATTGAATTCAAAAAATGCGATCAACAAGATATTCCTCAACTTATCCAAGTCTCCGCACAATCCTACCGCGAACACTATACTTATCTTTGGGAAGACAAAGGCGAAAATTATATCGCCAATAATTTTAACAAAAACACTTTTACTAAAGAACTTTTGCTCCCAAATAGTGAATTCTATTTAATTTTGTGGCAAAGTGAAGCAGTCGGTTTTTTCAAAATAAATGATATTGAGGAAACATATTTAGAGTTAGAACGCATTTATCTGATTGCCGAAGCAAAAGGTAAAGGAATTGGTAAAGCAGCAGTAGATTTTGTAGAAAACTTAGCGATAAGTACCAGTAAATCAATTATTTGCCTAAAGGCAATGCAAAAAGGAAGAGCCTATCTTTTTTATGAAAAATGTGGTTTTGAAATAGTAGATGAATACATTTTAAAGGAGCCTTTTATAAAGAAGGAATACAATAAAATGTACGTAATGGAAAAAGTGATATAATAGAAAACTTTGCGTCTTTTTCACCGTATGGTTGCGCTTTTGCGTGAGCCAAGTCAAACGCGCTAGAAATTGAAAAAATACAACAACCTACAAGCAGTTCAGAAAGATTTAGAGACTGAAAAAATTAATCTCGAAACTTTAGTTCAGCAGTATTTAGAAAATATTGAAGCGACCAAAGATTTAAATATTTATATCGAAATCTTTGCAGAAGAAGCCCTGGCAAAAGCACAAGAATTAGATCAAAAAGCTCCAGAGCAAAGAGGCAAGCTCTACGGCATGGTGCTTGCCATTAAAGATGTGCTTTGCTACGCCGATCATCAAGTCTCTGCTGCTTCCAAAATCCTACAAGGCTTCACTTCTCCCTATTCAGCGACTGCGATTCAAAGATTATTAGAAGAAGACGCGATCATCATCGGACGCGTCAATTGTGATGAATTTGCGATGGGTTCTAGCAACGAAAACTCCTACTACGGCGTGACTCGAAATGCGGCTGACCCTAATAAAGTACCAGGCGGTTCTTCGGGTGCTTCGGCAGTAGCGGTACAAGCCAACACTTGTTTGGCTGCCTTGGGTTCAGATACTGGCGGTTCGGTACGCCAACCTGCAGCTTTTTGTGGTGTGATTGGTATGAAACCGACTTATGGCCGCATTTCTCGCTATGGATTATTGGCGTACGGTTCTTCTTTCGATCAGATTGGAGTCTTGAGCAATAGTATAGAAGATGCAGCAATTTTGCTAGAAGTGATGGCTGGCAAAGATGAATTTGATAGCACGGTGAGTCAGTTACCAGTCCCGAAATATTCCGAAAAACTCAACTATGAAGGTAAAGCCAAAATCGCTTACTTCAAATCGGCATTAGAGCACGAGAGGCTCGACCCAGAAATCAAAAAACAGACTTTTGACTTCATGGAAACCCTACAATCGCAAGGACATCAAGTAGAAGCAATTGATTTCGATTATTTAGACCAAATCATTCCTGCTTACTATGTTCTGACCACTGCCGAAGCCTCTTCCAATCTCTCTCGCTACGATGGTGTTCGCTATGGCTACCGAGCTGAAAATGTCAAAACGCTTCAAGAAACTTATACTAAGACCAGAACCGAAGGTTTTGGAACAGAGGTCAAAAGACGCATCATGTTGGGCACTTTTGTATTAAGTGCAGGTTATTATGATGCGTATTATACCAAAGCTCAAAAAGTCCGTCAACTCATTTGGCAACGTACCAAAGAAATTTTCGTGGACTACGACTTCATCCTAATGCCCGCCTCCCCTACTCTAGCCTGGAACATTGGTGAATTGAACGATGATCCCGTTGCGGTTTATCTTTCTGATGTTTTTACAGTGCTTGCCAATATGACGGGAATTCCTGCGATTGCTTTACCCTTAAAAAAGCACTCCAGTGGATTACCAATAGGAGTTCAATTAATGGCGAATCGGTTTGAGGAAAAAAAATTATTAGGATTTACTAAGCAAATTAGTGTCAATATTTAATCTTTTTTCGTTCCCATAAAAATAACAGCTAAATCCCTATATATCATCAATTTAGCTAGGTAACCACAATCGCTAGTTTAGCTATCTTACAATAAAATATTATGAAAATCTAACATCTCATTTGGAAAATCCAAATAAAATATTGAATTTTGTAGTATCCTTGCAAAAAATAATAGTGAAAACAATCCTAATACCAAATGACATTGCTTTCCAATTATCTTTCCAAGGATTCATTATTTACACTAATTTTTAGTCACTAGTATTTATGGTTTAGTGCCGTTTCTGTCAACTCTTGTTTGCTGTTGTCAGATGCTCACTTATTTGCTTATTGTTTCAATGTGGAATTACAATAATCTTCAACTCCTATGCAACTATGTTGAGATCAGCCTTGCAATTAGTAAAAAGAGAGCTTGAGAACTACATCAATCGAGATAGTCAATTTGCAGATGCAGATGTAGATATTGATGTTAAAGTCAGTCTAGGAAATATTGCTTTTGCAGAGTCTGAGTCTAGCAATCTTGATAAAGGAGTGGTGATTTCTCTAGTGAACATTGAAGAAGAGCGAACGCTGAAAAATGTACCCAGCTACCAGAAATCACCAGTCACAGGTAGGTTAGAATATTTCAATCCACCAGTCCATCTGAATTTGTATTTGCTGTTTACCGCTAATATGGATGATTATGAAATTAGCATTGCTGTTTTAAGTTCGGTGCTCAAGTTTTTTCAAAGTAAATCCATTTTCACTTATCGGGATTCATCCGAAATGGTTGATAATGAAGAAGTGAATGATATTAGATTAGTCTTCAATATCTACACCATGACCTTTGAACAGTTGAATCATCTTTGGGGATCGCTTGGAGGTAAGCAAATGCCACACGTGATGTATCGAGTGTGGTTGGTGGAAGAAAAAGACCAAAGACCAATACGTTCTGGTGGCTTGATCACTGATGTAGATGGAGAATTGTCTTCAAATTGAATTTATACTCTTGATCTCTAAAAGATAAATTTTAATTCATGGTACGCTGATTGTAAATACTTTACAGTATAATTTTCGTGCCTTTTAAGTCTAGGAATCTATAGAGTTCAATCGCATTTTAGAACGAGACAAACTGGGAAAACACATTGATTGATAATTTCAGTTTGTCAAGAAAACCCAATACTAAATGGCTTTCCTCATTCAATATAGGACTTTGTTTGAAGTTCGTATTCTACATGGTTACCATCTCAATGGAGCGGAGCATTCGTATTGGGATAATTTAGAAGACCTATCAGAAGATAGTGACGAAAGAAAGAAAATAGAAATCGCTAGAGCAAGAAGAAAACTCAATTATGATGTCCGTAATGATCTAAT
>JBCDFY010000046.1:0-35028 GCA_039176995.1 Bacteroidota bacterium | reverse complement strand
GGACATTGGAAAGTGGAAAGTGGAAAGTGGAAAGTGGAAAGTGGAAAGTGGAAAGTGGAAAGTGGAAAGTGGAAAGTGGAAAGTGGAAAGTGGAAAGTGGAAAGTGGAAAGTGGAAAGTGGAAAGTAAGATTCTCTCTTTACCTCAGAATCAGAATTTTTTTTCAACTCAAAATCATAAAAGAAAAAATGCTAAGAAGACCCAGACGAAATAGAAATTCTGAAGCGATTAGAGGGTTGGTTCAAGAAACCAATTTGACCGTCAATCATTTGGTATATCCACTTTTTGTGGTGGATGGCGAAGGTGTGAAAGAAGAAATCAGTTCCATGCCTGGCAATTTTCGGCTTTCGGAAGATTTGGTGCTGCAAGAAATTGAAGAATGCTTGGAGTTAGGTTTGACTAATTTCATCCTTTTCCCAGCTGTAGAAGAAGCGAAAAAAGACAAGTTGGCGACATACAGTTACGCACCTAATAATTTTTATTTGCGCATTACTGCTGCTGTCAAAAAACGTTTTCCTAATACTTGCCTCATCAGTGATGTGGCGATGGATCCTTACAGTTCCGATGGACACGATGGTGTGGTACGCAATGGAAAAATAATTAATGATGAAACGCTTCCCATCCTGGCAAAAATGGCGGTGGCGCAAGCGCAAGCAGGTTTTGATTTCATTGGTCCTTCGGACATGATGGATGGCAGAGTACAGACCATTCGGGAAGCATTAGATGCTGCAGGATTTCACGAAACAGGGATTCTTTCTTACACCGCAAAATATGCTAGTGCGTTCTACGGACCTTTTCGTGATGCACTAGATTCTGCACCAAAAGCAGGCGATAAAAAGACCTATCAAATGAATCCTGCTAACCAACGAGAAGCACTCATAGAGGCAGAATTAGATACACTCGAAGGAGCAGATATGTTGATGGTGAAACCCGCTTTGAACTACATGGATGTCATTCATTTACTCAAAACGAATAGTAATTTACCTATTGCTTGTTACCATGTCAGTGGAGAATGTGCTATGCTCATTGCTGCTTGTCAAAATGGTTGGTTGGATTATCAAAAAGCGATGCCTGAGACGCTTTTAAGCTTACATCGAGCGGGTGCAGACGTTATCATTACTTATTTCGCGAAGGATTATGCTAAACTAGAGAAAGGAGTAGAGATTAGTATTTAATTACCCACAAAGCGGCACACTTAGTAAATCAAAAAAAGTGTGCGTATCCAACTGACGGCGAGTGGCTTCGCTAGACTGTAAATCATTCAATTCTTTGATGGCATAAATTTGCTTGACGTAGCGACTTAAAGTACGGTGCTCCTCTGAATTTTCAATGAAATCGCCCGTGACTTGCACTTTTTGCGTTTTTCCAGGCAGGTTAAATTGTTGGAAAAGCATCATTACGTAATATACTAAGTCATCGGCGTTCTCAACTTGGAAGGCATTAGAGTAAAGCAATTCTCGATCTTGGAAAAAGAAGAGCTGTAAGTACTGATCTCTTATATTCAGAAAAACATTGCCTTTTCCTGATTCGCAGTGTTGGCGATAACCTAAATATAGAGCAGATGTTGAATGGAAAAACTTGGCTCTTGGGTACATTTGCTGCATCAAGTTTTGCACTGCGCGATCAGTCGCATAGATATTTTGTGCGCGCAATAAGGATAAGTCATCTGATTTGACAACTTCGGAAACACTCAGCCCAGCAACGTGACTCAGATAGATTCGCTTTTGATCAGGATGATACAAGCGGTTAGGAACGAAGATTTGCTTTTGACCTAAAAATGCCACTTTTACCGCAGCATAAGGTAATTTTAGCAAGCGATCTTCATCGAATAATTTCAAGATGCGCTCTCCTTGTAAACTATTTTGTGCTTCTAGGGAATATTCTTTAAGCAGCAACAAGTGCCGTTGTTGATTGAGAACCAAATACAAGAAACTGTCCACTCCAATCAGAATGGACAGTTCATATTTGTTAGCACTTTTTTGACTAAATGCTTCGTCTATTATTGTTGTTGTTAATCTTCCCAAGGCATCAGGAATTTTAATTCGGCTATTTGTGTTTGGTAAAGAGCAATCTAATTACTTAGACTCCCAATTACCCGCCAATTTGGGCGCATTCATATCACCAAACTTAATGGTACTACTTGGTTTGTAAGCGTTGTCGTATTTGATATACTTTGGATCTGCGTATTTCCCCATGAAAGTAGAACGCGTTGTCCCAACTTCCACTACACTTACCAAGGTTTGCTGATAAGTAATTGTATCTGCTTGTATATCGAAGGTTTTTCCTGCCGTGAATGGAATGTATCTAAGAGAATCCAGATTTAATCCCATTGCTCGGACAGAGTCAATCGCAGGTTTGTAAATAGTATCTCTTTTCACAGCTACTCCACTTGGATCATCTGGATCACCTTCTAATCTGATGTCCATGAAATCTTCCGTCTCCAATATTTCTTGTAAAGTGTCAAAATTAGGTGCAAATCCTCCCTTGATGTCTCTGAACATTTCTTGTGCTCTGCGAATGTCCATTAATCTGGAGACAACTGCCTCTTCGCGCTTATCTTTTTCTGATGCAAACGAAATGGGTTCCTTGATACTATTCACTAACATGTAGCCAAGTCCAATCGCTATTAATAAAAGAACTAGGTTGATAACTAATCTCATTTCTCGTAATGTTTTAACGCAATAATAATGTTTTTTGCCGAAACAGATGCGCTAAGATTCGGAATTTTCTGTGAACAAAAAATTGTAAAAGGATTTTTTTTCTAAAAATTGGCAGGAAATGAACTGGGAAGTTACTGAAAAATGAAAATACTTCTACTCGTATTCCCCTAAGTAGAATGGATTAATTAATTGGCAATCAAACAGATATAATAGTTAGTAGAAGTACTTTATAAGTAGTAAAAATGTCGAGTGGTTTATCCAATCTTACATTCTCCCACATAAACAGCTCCCAGTTCAATCTGAATAGATTTGGTGCTGATGTTTCCTAGAACTTTTGCGTTAGGTCGCAGTACAAGTAGACCATTAGTTGTGATGTCTCCCTCGATAATGCCTCCAATATCTGCTTCTTTTACGTTAACAGAACCTTCAATTCTCCCACTTTTGCCGAGTACCAGGCGTTTTTTACAAGATAAACTTCCTTTCAGTATTCCATCCAATCTCACGTTTTCTTCGGTGTCCATTTCGCCATCTATCGTTGTTCCTTTTGCGATAACACAACCAACGGAACTGCCAGTGTCGGAAGAAAGAGATCGAAAACTGGTGGAAGAAGCTACTCTTACAGATCTATCGTTGGTGCTCGCTTTTGCTACGGCCATAATGTATGTATGTTTAGAAAATAATTTGTTTTGTATTAATCTTAGCTCAATGATAAATCTATCATTTCACTTTTTCTTATGACGCATAAAGATACATCGCATTATCTTTTATTATAATGTTTATTTATAATTTTTTCTTGGGGTTCAACTAAACGTTCAACAAGGTCGTTATACGCTCATCAAAATTTAGACTGAAACGATGATACTATTGGCAATTGAATCTTCTTGCGATGACACCTCGGCTGCGGTGCTAAAGGATGGCAAAGTTTTGAGCAATTATGTGGCCAATCAAACCACTCATAAACTATACGGTGGTGTAGTGCCAGAAGTTGCCTCTCGTGCGCATCAAATAAATATTTTGCCAGTAGTGGATGTCGCTTTGCAGCAAGCAGGCATCTCCAAAAAAGAATTGAATGCTATTGCTTTTACTAGAGGACCTGGCTTGATTGGTTCTTTGATTGTGGGTGTTTCTTTTGCAAAATCTTTAGCTCTAGCACTCCATATTCCGATGATTGAGGTAAATCATATGCAAGCGCACGTTTTGGCGCATTTTATTGATGAACCAAAACCACAGTTTCCTTTTTTATGCTTGACCGTTTCGGGTGGACATACGCAGGTTGTGTTAGTCAAAAATCATTTGGAAATGGAAGTGATTGGGAAAACGATAGATGATGCTGCGGGAGAAGCCTTTGATAAAACGGGCAAATTACTAGGTCTGGATTATCCAGCAGGCCCGTTGATTGATAAATTGGCAAAAGACGGAAAAGCTGTTTTTGAATTTACAGAACCTCGAATTGCGGATTTGGATTTCAGCTTTAGTGGTTTGAAGACTTCTATTCTTTATTTTTTGAAGAAGCAAGTAAAAGAAAATCCAAATTTCGTACAGGAAAACCTCAATGATATTTGCGCTTCTGTACAAGATCGAATTGTTTCTATTTTAATTAATAAGCTGAAGAAAGCAGCAATACAAACAGGCATCCAAGAAATTGCGTTTGCGGGTGGTGTTTCTGCCAATTCTGGTTTACGTAGTAGTTTGGAAGCAACAGGAAGAGAGCTAGGTTGGAATACATACATTCCTCAATTTCAATATTGCACAGATAATGCCGCGATGATTGGGATTGCAGCGCATTATAAGTATTTGAAGAGGGAGTTTGTAACGCAGGAAGTGACGGCAACTGCGAGGTATACTTTGTAATATTGACAGTAAGTAATGCTAAACCTCTCAAACTTCACTAGAGATGTATGTATATTCTCAAAGAGCGACTTGTTTTGGATTTGGATGGACGTCGAGTCCTTGTCAAACCCTGATCAAATCAATCGGCTCGATGCCGATTGATTTGAAAAGAGCAAAGAAATGAGTTTGATTATCTCTTTTGTCTCAATAAAAGTGAAATCTGCATAATAACTGTTGACCTACGCCTGTGGCACAAACACAAACACATCAATCCTCCGATTTTTCTTCCTACCTGCTTCTGTATCGTTATCCGCAATTGGAAATTTTTCACCATAGCCATTGAATTTAATACGCTCTGCATCAATTCCTTTCTGCTTTAGATAATTAGCAATGGCTTCCGCGCGCTTTTTAGAAAGTTGCTCATTATTGGCGGCTGCTCCACGATCATCGGTATGCCCGTTGATAGAAATATGGTGTTTGGGATTTGCTTCTAAAAAGCGATGGAGACGTTCTGCTTCTTGGAGTGATTTTTTGGTCAATTGATTACTGCCTGATGGAAATTCGATGCCTTCGAGTGTAATGGTTTTGCCTTCTAATAATTGGTGTTGCATATTGAGGTCGAAGTCTAAGCTAATCTCTTTTGGTATGGTATACTCTAGTTTTTCAATGCAAAATTCGTGGCGATTGCTGTATTTTCCAGTAGCGGCAGTGATGCCCCAATACACTTCGCTTTCGCCTCTGAAAAGGGTACGAACAATATCGCCTGTGTAACTAATGGAGTGCTTTCCATCCATAGTTACGATGAGTGTCTTCTTGCTTGGCGACCATTGCACTTGCAAACTATGCAAACGACAATCCTCTACATTGGGAAGAATTTTTGGGCCTGCTAAATTCAAGCGATGGCGCGTATTCCCGTTTGCCATAACTGCCATGTGATCTTCCTTGGGATCTAGCAGATGTTCGTTGCGCCAAGTATCTATTTCGATGCCTAAAGAATGATATAAGCCCATAAATCCCATTCCTTCTCCCGACCAGCCTGTTTGCACCGATTCATTAGAAAAAACCAACACAATTCCATCCGCTCCTGCGCGATCTTTGCAGCCCATCATCACTTTGAGTTCCATATCCAAAGGTTCGCTCAAATCAATGGCTTTTTTGTGCCAAATAGAACCGGCAGCGCGTTCTTGGTCGGGCACGAGTTGGAAGCATTCTTCTCCAAGTTGTTTGGCACTGCCGTCCAGATGAAAGTCTTCAAGTTGGAAGTTGGATTGAGCAAGAAGTATATTGGAAAACGGCAGTAACAAGATAAGCAAGAAGGCATATTTCATATCGGGTGATTTATTAAGACTTTAAGATGCGAGATCACTTCGTTGTGAAGGAAAAGACAATTTTTAAGATTTCATAGTTCTGAATAAATAGAACAATATCAAACGGCGTAGCCATCAAACAACCTTCAAACAAATTAAATTCACTTTTGCTCAAATAATAAAGAGCCTTAACACGCTGTATTAAGGCTCTTCATGTAACTCTTGAATGAGTAGTGTAATTTTTAACTTCGTTGTTCTGCAATGATCTGTTTCGCCATATCTAGTATTTGAGTATCTGCTAAGCTCACTATACCGCCTTTGGGTCCAGGTTGGACATGCTTTCCTGTGATAGTGCCCTCTTGAAATTTGTTTGCTCCAAAGTAATTGCGCACCGTTTGCTCACTGATTTCTAAGGATTGTGCTATTTTGGAAACACTTCCAGTAGGCATTTGATGCTTGATAGATCGCAATTCTTCATAGGTAATATTCATAGCAAGAAATTTAGTTAAAAAATCGATTTCAATATTGTTCTGTAAATTACAGCTTTTCCTGATATTTAAAAATTTTTCTATTAGAAAAGTGAAATTTTAATCGGACTTTTTCTTGATTGCTAGAATATTATTTATGGGCTGTTAGGGTTGTGTGGCTTCAGGGTTTTATGGTTATATGTGACACATTAAGCCATGTAACACTGAAACCATTTAACCCTAAAATCTACCACTCGATGCGCCAAGTCAAAATTGGAATTAATCCTAATTGATATTTGGTCACCACTTCTTCTTGAATGACATCGTAATAATTAAAAGCGACGTTTTGTTGATTGGTCACATTTTGAATGTCGAGGGCTAGAGTCGTATTGTATTTTGCTTTGTTGCGTTTGAGATAGAGGCGAAGGTCGGTTTTGAAGTAGTCGGCTTGGTTCTGGGTAAATTGGCTGCCTCTAAATATAGTACGTTCTTCCGACCTTGAGAATGCCAAGTTGATAGATTGTTCTCGGAAACCTCCCAGGTAAGCAACATTCAGATTTACACCAAAAATTCGCTGTTGCGTTTCCTTTTGTTTTTTCCATTCTTTTCCACCTGTGAAGTTGAAAATATAGTTGCTATTCCAGCGTGTGTCTAAGCCTGAACTAAAAGGATTGTCCAAATTAAATCTGGAATCAAAAACCGTCGCATTGGTAAGAATGTAATAATTGTCGGTCAAGATTTTTTGAAAGTTTATTTCGACTCCGATATTTCTTCCATCTCCGCCATTTTCTAAATCGTAAAAGCGATCAACTTCCAAAAAGTTAATTGCAGAAATGTTCGCCGCAAAGGTAGAAACTGGAATATTGAATAGATATTGATAATACGCTTCAACGTTTAGGGTAGTAGTAGATGAAAATTGCTTTTGATAACCAAGTGCTAAATGATGGGAACGACTAAATCCTAGCAAACTACGGTCACAACCTCCGCCTACAAAGCATAATCTTGGCTCATACAATTCTGGGATTTGGGTTTGGCTGTGCAAGCCATAAGTTAAACTGATACTTTGATTAGATTTTAAGCGATAATTTAATGCTAACCTTGGTTCAATCGCATTAGATTCACTTAAATCAAAGTAAGAATAGGTTAGTCCTAAATTCAAATCTAAACCATTTGAGAATTGAGTTTGCCAACTCATATAAGGTTGTAATAAAATACCACTTTCATCTACGTTTACATCAGCTAAACCTGCTTCGGGTTCAATTTGAACGCTAAAATTATGATTCGTAGCCGTCACCCCAACTCTCAAATTCGACTGCCCCGAAATTTGATTAGAATAATAAGTATGTAGCGAAGTTTTTTGATTCTTTTGCTGGTCACTGGAAGTGAGTGATTCTGTTAGCACAAAAGTTGACGTTCTATTCGACTCCAATTCCGAAAATGCCAAACTCGTTTTCCAAAAACCATTCTCCCCTACCCTAATCGAATGCGTTCCACCAGCAATAACTGTTCGGGAGTCAAAAATAATATCAAAGCGATCTTTGCTTTCTTCCCAAAGCGTAGAATCGCGATCCGTAATGAACACATTGTCACTTGCGCCCCAAGTACCAAAAAGTGTAAAATCGCCTGCTTTTTTGGTTGGAAAAGAAAGATTCAAAGAAAAATCTTGAAAACTGATGTCTTCATCGCCAACTTCTACGCCTAGATCAGACAACAAACCAATGGTCGAATAACGATAGTTCGCCAAATAAGAAGCCTTCGATTTTTTGCTAATTGGTCCTTCCGCTGCGACATCAATTCCAATCAAGCCAATTTGCCCAACGAATTCGTGCTGCTCATCATTTCCTTTTCGCAATTTCATATCCAAAATACCACCAAGTGCATTGCCGTATTGAGCAGGATAAGCACTGGTCAAGAAAGAAGAATAATCCAACAGTTGTGCGCTCAAAATATTGACACCGCCTGCACTTTGCGTGATTCGGTCGCTAAACGTTCCTGCATTGGGCGTATGGTTTGGATTGACGATTTCTACGCCTTCCAACCGCCATTGATTGAAATTGGGAGAATTGCCGCGCACAGAAATTGCATTTCCTTGATTGTTGACATTCGCAACACCAGGATAGAGCGTCATCATGCGCGCAGGATCGTAGAAAGTAGCTGGATAGCGAAAAGTTTCTTCTATAGTTATGGTCTGCGTACTCAATGGATGTACTACGCCCAAGCTCGGCGATTTCACGACGACGGTATCTAAGCCCATTTGCGAAGCATTCAATTCGATGTTTAATACTACTTCCTTGCCCGATTCTACCAAAACAGGCAAAATGATGCTTTCATAACCTAAATAACTGATATTCAGTTGCTGCCTTCCCACTTCTACTGCTTCCAAACGAAAGCTCCCTTCTGAATCTGTGGTCGCAGCGATATTTTGATCAACTACTTTTACGGATGCGCCAATCAGGGTTTGATTGTTCACGGCATCTTTAACTGTTCCACGAATAGTTTGTGTAGGGGTTTGGGCTAAACAAAAAATGGGGCAAAGAAAAAATAAGGCGGTATAAAGTTTCATATCTTACGGTGTGATTTCAGTTCTAATACAAAAACACAAACCTAAGAAATTGTTGATGGACGGTGTGTCAAAAATCACAAAAGCTCAACATTCCCAAATCTTTTTCTACTTTTGCCGTTCAGAGTGTGAAACCAAGCAAAGCCAGCATTAATTGAGCGTTGGATGGAACAACAAGACAACCTTTTAGGAGTACTTAAAACACTGGTTCGCTATTTCAAATTCATCTTCGGAGTCTGCGCCATCGTAGGTTTGGGGAGTATTATTATTGTCCTACTTCTTCCTGTCTATTATCAATCTTCCACCGTTTTTCTGGCTGCCAGTCCTGATATTTTGACGGAAAGAGGCTTATTCGGTACTGCCAATCGAGATCCACAGCAATTTGGCAACAACAATGACAACGATCGTTTGCTCACTATTGCGGAATCAGATGAATTAGCTAGCTATATTATTGACAATTTTGATCTCTACAAACATTATGATATTGATTCTTCGGGTGCAAAGTCAGGTTTTTATATCAAGGAGCAATTTCGTGGTTTGTACGAAGTGAAAAGAACCAAACGCGATGCGATCCAACTTTCCATAGAAGATAAAGATCCTGAACTAGCAGCAAAAATGGCAAATGCCGCAAGAGAAAAAATTGATGCCATCAGTTTAGGACTTACCAAAGATTTGTTGAACAAACAGATCAAAACCTTCGAGCAAAATATCAAAAGTAAAGACGAAACCTTGGCTAGTCTGAGTGATAGTTTGCAAGCGAATCGGATGCGCTATGGTATCTATAATACAGAAGCACAAAGTGAATCGCTTTCTAGTTCTATCTCTAGTAAACAAGCTAAATTAAGTGCTTCTAGAGCAAAGTTGTCTGCCACCAAAACCAGTAAAGGTCGAGATACCCTCAGCACCAATATCGCAGGTTTAGAAAACGAACTGGAAAATCTAGAGGCTCAACTTCAAAAACTCAATCAAGGTATGCCGCGCGTAATGGCACTCGAAGATGAATACGAGCAAGCCGTAAAGCAAATGAGTTTCGATAAGGAGCGACTTAAGCAATTGCGCGCTGCTTATGCCGCAGAAGTTTCTTCCATCATTTTAGTAGAAAAAGCGGCTGTCCCCATCGTTAAATCACGTCCTGTTCGCTCCATCTTAGTGCTGGCTAGTGTTGTTGCGGCGTTTGTTTTTATGGTGATGGGTGTCCTGCTCTACGATAATTATAAAGACCTCGATTGGAAAGGCATCTTCTGAGTTTTACCACGTAGTTATATGAGTTTTTTCCACAAAGTTTTCTACCCTCGCTAGAATTAAGTAGCGATAAAATTCCTTTTAAGAAATAGATAACATTTCGCTTCTCTCTTTGTCTCTTTCGCGTCAAACTAAGGCTGATGACAGATCGTTTTATGGTGAAAATATCCGAATGGTAGGTTTTTTTTAATTGTTAACCATCAATTTTTTAACGGTTAATTGAGTTTAGTTTTAGATAAAATAGCTTCCTACTATTCACATTAATTCATACTATCATTACTTAAAATTATGACACGTTTTATTCCTATTATCTTAGCTAGCGCGATTTTTTTTGCGTGTGGCAGCGAAGCCCAAAACCAAAATGAAGAAAAAGCAACAACTCCTATTGAAATGGCAGATAAGAAAGCCATGAGCGAGCAACCGACAGCAGTGACCGTAGCACAGCAAGAGGAAGAGATGGATATGAATGAGCACGAAGGAGAGATGGAAAAAGATGCAATGGAAGACGCTTCTATGAAGGAAAAAGGAAACGCTAAACCATTAGTGGAAGAGAAAATTACTGTGGAAAAAGAAGAAGTGAAAGCTAATGAAAAGATGAATGATGAGGCAGAAATAGCTCATGAGGAAGGGATAGACAAAATGCCTGAGAAGAAAGACAAGATGATGGACAAGCAGGAGGAAAAAGAGGAGATGACTGTTACGAAAATAGAGGAGAAAGAAATGAGTGAACCTCAGGTAAAAGTAGAAACTCCTAAAAAGGAAGAACTACCCAAAAAAATGATTCCTACGCATCAAAATTGGGATCAACTGGTGCGCAAATATATTAGTTCTACAGGCAAAGTGAATTACAAAGGTTTCAAAGCAGACAAAGCGAAATTGGATGCCTATTTGCAAGAATTAGCGAATAATCCACCGCAATCAGATTGGAAGCGCAACGAAGCGATGGCGTATTGGATTAATGCGTACAATGCAAACACCATTAAGCTGATTGTAGATAATTATCCTGTGAAAAGCATTATGGATTTGTATGGCGGAAAAGCCTTTGATCGCAAATGGATTAAAATTGGTGATAAGACATATAGTTTAAATAACATTGAGAACGATATTTTGCGTCCTCGCTACAAAGATGCGCGCATTCATTTTGCCGTCAATTGTGCAGCGATGTCCTGTCCTCCCATTCACAATCGCGCTTGGACTGCTGCTAATTTGAATGGTACGCTACAAGCAAAAGCAAAATCCTTCGTCAACAATGCGCAGTACAACGAAATCAGCAAAGGTTCTGTAGAAATTTCTAAGATTTTTGAATGGTATGCTGGTGACTTTGGGAATATTGTAGATTACTTGAATAAATATGCAGCTACTGAAATCAAGGACAATGCAAAGGTGAGTTACAAAGAGTACAATTGGGAATTGAATCAGTAGGTTTTTTTGTTGATTCGTTGAATTGTTTAATTGTTGATTTGACATCGAAAGAAGCTCTAAAAGCGCAAAGTGAGGAGTACCATTTTGCGCTTTTTTTATTGGAGAAAGATCAGCAATTGTCCCTAACAACTCACCATTCCCAATATTCATCTCGACTCTTTTTTCTCTCTTCTTCAAAACGCATACGTTTAGTATCTAAAAACGGCATCTCGGATGCAATAAAAAATTGCCAATAGGATTCCTCTTTTCGTCCGTCAAAAAATGACTCTTCGGTAATGGTGCAGTGAAAGTGTAAGCGATTTTTTCTATTGTATACTCTGATTGCACCGCTACCATCTTCATTCCAGTTTTCAAAAACAATTTGGCAATTTTTATTTTCTGTAAACTTCACTATTTCTTCGCGATTAGGTTCGTCCATTTTAAAATAAAAAAAGCGTAGATTAATTCCTTGATAACAGTTTTTAATATGCTGATAGTCAAAAGGATAGAATGGATCATCTTTACTTATTTCCTTATCACTGTAACGCGATCCCATGCCCAACATTTCGTGTAGCCATTTGAATTTTTTGTTATAGGAATGGCAGTCTATATCAAGTTCATACTGTATAGTCGTATCGCCAATTGTTTTGAAATACTGAACCTGTCCGCAAGGCATAGCACCAAATTTATAGCCTTCATCAACGAGTGACTTTAGCGTAAGATTTGGATTTAATTCAAAGGGATGCCAAGATGGTTTTTGATCTATTTTTTGAGTTCTCGTTTGAGCGATAAAGTAGATATTTGCCCCTATGGAGATTAGGAAAAGAAAGCGTTTTAAGTTGTGCATTGGAAGTTGTTGTTTGGAATAGATGCTTCACAATGTGTAATTGGTGCATTATGCAAATTTCGTACTACCGCTCTACATAAACCAAGTCTATAAATGTTCTATCAAGGTGATGAAAATCCTTATCCGTGGTAAAGAATTTAGCTTCTGCTATGGATGCAGTGGCAGCAATCCACATATCATTTTTGCCCATATTTCTGGAAGTAAAACCACCCTTATACTCAGTCAATTTTCCTTGGCTGTAAGCATCAATTTCAGCATAACGATTGATGATGTCTTCTGCGTTAATATCTATAATGAAGAACTGGTCAAGAAATTCTTCTAACTAAGCAGTACGACGACTTCCCCACTGGTTCTTCAACGCCAAAGCTCTTAATTCGCCTTTACTAACAATCGAAATTAGAGCAAGATTTTCGTTCTCTAGTATTCGATACTTTGCTTCGAGTTCTTTAGCTGTTGAGTCTTCCCGTAAATATAAGAGTAGAATATTGGTGTCTAGTAAGTACCTCATAACATCAACAATAATTCATCTGTACTTTGAGGAATATTGATAGATTGCGTGATGTTACGCATTTTCACTTTGTCCACACCTTTGTAGTGCTGCTGACGAACCATAACATCAATGTCCGTGCGCTTGAGCATTGGCTTTACAAACTGTTGCAAAAATAGATCATCTTGACTTTCTTCTTGCTCTGCATTGGCATACTTTGCTACCAAATACTGATAGTAGTCTCTCAACTGCTGACGAACAGTAGCAGGCAGTCTAGATAAATTAAGAATATTGGAAGAATTCATATCTATCAAAAATTGTTATTTAAAGCTAACACATTCTATCCACAACAAGTTTCTTCAAAAAATCAAATGACGGCTCAGCAAAAACCAAGCCGTCATCCAAAAATCTTAAGGTCTCACCTGCTCGCCACCAACCTCACTATCATCATTCTTCAACTTCTCAGTCAAGAAATTCGTCATCTTGGTGTATAAATGAATGCGCGCGTTATCACCATAAATACCGTGATTACGATTCGGATAAGCGTAAGTATCAAATTGCTTATTGGCGCGAATCAAAGCATTAGACATTTCTACGGCGTGTTGGAAATGAACGTTATCATCACCGATGCCGTGCATGAGTAAGTAGTTGCCTTTCAGTTGATTAGCGAAGTAAACGGGTGAATTTTCCTTGTACCCATCAGGATTTTCTTTCAAGGTGCGCATGAAACGCTCTGTGTAGATCGTATCGTACCATTTCCAGCTCGTTACAGGTGCAACAGCGATGGCAGCTTTGAAGACGTCGTTGCCTTTGAGCAAGCAAAGCGAAGACATATAACCGCCATAACTCCAACCAAAAATACCAATGCGATTTTTATCGGTATAAGGCAGACTACCTAAGTATTTCGCTGCTTCGATTTGGTCGATGGTTTCGTAATGCCCCAATTGCTGGTAAGTTACTTTTTTGAATTCCTCGCCTCTTGCTCCCGTACCTCGATTATCTACGCAAGCAACGATGAAGCCTTGCTGCGCCAACATTTGAAACCACCAGTAATTTTGTCCTTTCCAAGCGTCGGTTACTTGCTGACTGCCTGGTCCGCCGTACAAATACATGAACACTGGATATTGACGATTTTCTTTGAAATCTGCAGGCTTAATCATCCATGCGTTCAATTTCACATTTTCGCTAGTGGTGATTTCCATGAACTCCACAGGCGTTGTACCATGTTCTTTTTGCAATTCTGCAACACGTTGGTTATCAGCTAATTCACGTACTAATTTTCCTTTTCGATCATAAATCGCATAAGTTGGAGGCGTATTTGCAGTCGAATGATTTAGGACGTAATAGTCGAAAGTGTTGCTAAAATTAGCAGAATTTGTTCCTGCTTTTTCGCTCAATTGCTTTTGCTTCCCTTTCCAATTCACAGAATAGACGTGCTTGCGAATAGCAGTTTCTTTAGCTGCTTGGAAATAGGCCATTTTGTTTTCTTCATCCACGCCATAGAATCTCGTCACATCCCACTTTCCTTTAGTCAATTGCTCTTTCTGCTTGCCTGTCATCATATCATGCAGATAAATATGATTCCAACCATCGCGCTCACTCGTCATCACAAAATGTTTGCCATCACTCAAGAAGTTGATGTTGTCCAAAACATCTTGAGCGACGTATTGATCTTCTTTTTCTTTGTACAAGAGTTTCGTTGCACCAGAATTGATGTCTGCCATCAATAATTCAAGCTCATTTTGGTGGCGATTCATACGAAAGACACACAAATCTCCATTGGGCGTCCAACGAATGCGCGGCAAGTAAATATCCACTTCCGAACCTGTATCTATTTTTACCAATTTGCCATTTTCCAAATTATAGACGTGTGCGCTAATGAGCGAATTATTCTCTCCTACTTTTGGATATTTGAAGACTACATTTTCAGGGTACAAATCATCGTTGTACATCTGCATCGTGAATTCTTTCACCTCGCTTTCGTCAAATCTTAGAAAAGCAATCTTCTTTCCGTCGGGCGACCATTCAAAAGCTCGTACTAAACCAAATTCTTCTTCATACACCCAATCAGAAGCTCCATTGATGATGTGATTGTATTTTCCATCGGAAGTTATTTGAGTGACTTTATCGGTCATTAAGTCCTTGAAATACAGATTATTATCATACACAAAAGCAACTTTATCTGCTTGTGGATTAAAGTCTGCGTACATTTGTTTTCCATCTTCAAAAACGGGTTTCAACTGCTTGTTTTTCAAATCCCAAACGAAGAAATTATCGCGTGTAGAATAGCGATAGATTCGTTCGGTTGCAGTAGTCAAAAGCAGTTTGTCTTCTTCTGCGCTGAAGCTGTATGCGCTGTAATCGATGCCACCATTCACTTCGTTGGCATCAAAAATGGTCTTCACAAAATCGCCAGAACTAAAGTCATATTGCTGGATTTTGCCTTGCTCTAGTCGCGTGTAGCTTTTGCCATCATTCAAGAAATCGAAACCTCGAACGCCACTGGTGTAAAAAGTATAATTTGTCCAAATATCCTCTAAGGTGATGTCTTTTTGGGCGTGATTGATACCAAAAGCACCTAGAACAATCAAAGTGATTAAAAAGAACTTATTCATTTATTTAGTTTTGTATTTACCACATCGTGCAGATAGTTTTTTCATATAGCGCACGTAGTTTTTATGATTAGTACATTCTAATTTTTGTGGTAAAAGTTGTGTTTCTAATTTGATACAAAGATATGGAATATCGAATACTGAACTAGAAGTTATTTCACGCAGAGTGCGCAGAGCACGCAGAGGTTTGAAATACAGAATTTCATCTTTACATTCTCTACAGTTTCCACATCAAGTAGTCTACTTTTTAAACCTGCCATTGAATATTGAATAACGAAGTTTTCTAAACGTGACGTGTATCATTTCATTATTCAATATTCCTTGTTCATTATTCAAACCAAACGTTTAACTTGAGTTTTCGCACTAATTCCATCTTCACTTAACAAATTCAAGCCTGGCGACTTCCCAATTTCAATGCTCCCCAAGTCTTTCTCATATCCTAATGCTTTTGCGCCATTTAATGTTGCCCAAGTGAGCAGGGTTTCAAAAGGAACGTAGGATTGGTATTTGGCGATGGTTTTTAGTTCCTCCAAAACGGAAAGCTGCCAATTGGAAGTCAAGCTATCTGTTCCAATGGCCATTTTGGCGTTGGTATCTAAGAAGTCTTGATAGTTCGGCAAGCGATTTTCGATGTAGAGATTGGCGTTGGCGCAAGTTGCCCAATAGACGTTTGCGCTCCAGTTTTGTGCGGCTTTGATGTCCGCTCTTGAGGTCATGGTATTGTGTACAAAGAGATTACGGACATTTGGATTCATGTGCCCCAAGGCATAATCCAAAGAAGTCTTACTCGTTGGTAACCAGTCTACTAGCGGCAATCCTACCATTTTGTAGAAATCAATAAAATCGCCTGTTTTGTCTTGAAAAAGTTTGCTTTCGTGTGCCGTTTCTTGATTGTGAATACTTACTGTAATATTGTTTTCACCATTCGTTTCATTAATCAAGCGGAATAATTCTTTGGAAACGGAATAAGGCGCATGTGGTACGCAGCTTTTTTTATTGTTGCTGCTATCACTTTGTCCATCGTAAACGGTTTTGTACTGTTCAAAAGTTTTTGCGGCATTGCTGTCGTGCATAAAGTCAAACATTTCGACAAAAGTGTAATAGCGAATATTGCTTTTTTCTTTCGTTGCACGCGTATCCAATTTGTTGGAAATATCGCCCACCGCGACAATGCCGTTTTCCCACATTTCTTGATCGGCTTGTTCTATTTCTGCTAGAATGATTTCCTCTGGAAAGTCTCGAAATTGCACCACGCTGCTGATAAAAGGAATCAAGCCTGTGCCTGTATTTACTTTACCTTTCATATGCGATAGTTCCAAATGGCAATGCGTATTAATGAAACCTGGAATGATGACGCCTTCGTATTTCTCAAGGCTTGCTTCATCGTGTTCTGTTCGCGTTGTGAGGTCTATGATTTTTCCATTTTCATCAACGATGACTACGCCTTCTTCGATGGGTTTCCCCGATATAGTGTATATTTTGTCGGCTGTTATTTTGCGCATGAAATTGTTTTTGACTCAATCACATAATTGTGCCTCGCAAAGATAAGGTAGGTTTTATGATTAGACTTATCTTTTTCAAGAACAGCTGGTGAAAAATTGACAGCTTTACAGGAAATGAAATTGTCAAGAGCAAGCCACTATTTGCATCACATTATCAATTCTGCTATATTTGTTGGCTCTAATCATAATTAAAACATCCATGGACATACAACCCATCATTAAACACATTGCCGAAAACAATATTGAAGAAGCACTGCGCCACATTAGCGATTATTTTGAAGAGATCAATCGGCTCGAAGATGATCTGATTACGCTTCAAAGCCGCTACAACCAAGTGAAAAAAGATCAGCAGCAGAACTTGATTGACTACGATCAATATAACATCCAAATTAGTAGAATAACAAAGGCAATTTTAGATTTTGTTGCAGAATTAGAGACTACTGCAAGTGTAAAAGTTAATGAAGAACAAGAAAGTACAACCAACGTTCCGATTCCTTTTCGCAAGCAACTACAGGCTTCGCTTTATGATAAGGATTATATCATCGTCAATGAGATAGATACAGGCATGACGAATACTTTTTTTAAAGTGAGAAAGAGCAATTCGCCTGTGAAAGATCGCTTTTATGTCGCACAAATTTTCAAGCAAGATTCGGCTAAATTTGATCAAAAACTATTAGATTTTTTCTACGATGCGCGCTCACCATTCGTAAGCATACAAGACTTTTCTGCAGAATATCCGCGCTATATCATTCGCGATTATATTGATGGCATCAATATCCATAAATTGCTAAAAGCAGGTGTCAAATTATCTTTGCCCCAAATCCTAAAATCTACCATTTCAATTGCAAAAGGGCTGCGGGCTCTACACCAAAATCGTATTTTCCACGACGATCTTGCGCCTAGTAATATTCTTTTAGATGCTAAGTCAAATACGCACATTTTGCCGATGAACATCTTCCTGTACGATAAGTCGAGCATCACTTGGCGGCAGCTAGAAGATACTATCAAATATGCGAGTCCAGAACAATTGAATCAGCTTGGGAAAGCAGCCAAGAGGCGTCCTAAGTTTAGTGCGAATCAGTACTCACTAGGTTTGATTTTGTTCTTGATGATGACACGCGACAGCTTATTTGACGGAAGTGAATTGATGGGGATTTATCGAGATCGCTTCGATGTATCAGGCACGATGATGCAGTTGGAGGATTTTCAAATTAGTGTGTATTTGCGATTGAGTTTTTATGAATTATCAGAAGAGCGAAACCGAGAATTGGGAGATCGTTTGATTCAAGTTTTGGCGAAATTGTTGAGCGCCGTCGAAAAGGAACGCTATCAGAACATGGATGAGTTGATTGAAGAGGTACAGAGTTTGAGTTTAAAAATTGAAGAAGAACGCGAGCAGCAAGAAGTAGATACCTTACGAATTGCGCATAAAAGCTATGAAAACTGCATTTATGACCACAAAAATTTCTTGGATATTTTCTACAATAAGTTGAGCGAAGTTCTACCCGCTAAAGAATCTATTCAGGCAGATGAAAACAGGAATTTACGCTTGCATTATGCCATTGAATATTTGTTTAAATCCATTGTGAAACTAGAAAATTCCTTGCATATTTTAGAGGCTTCAGCGAGCATCTTTCAGGTTCAACATTCAGATTTCACACTTGGCGAGTACGATGAATTTTTGAGAATTCTGCTAGAATGTGTGGAAGAGTACGATGTGGATTGGAATGAAGACACAAAGAATGCTTGGAATGAATTGGCAGATCGAATTTATGAGGCAATGGAGGAGATGTTTGGAGGTGTAAGTGCCTAGTTCACAGATCATTCTGACTTTGCTTCTTCAAATTCTACATCCCGATAAATTTCTGCCATTGGAATTGCTTGATCTGCAATGGTGACTGAATTTTCAAGTTCCTCGTGCGATTCATTCAGCCATAATTCTTCTCCTTCCTCAGACAACATTTTTCTGAATATTTCAACGTAAACCTGATGTTGAGCGATCAGAATATATTCTTTCAAACTAGGAATAGTTCGATAGGCTTGCCATTTTTCGCCTCGATCTTTTCCTTCTGTTGAATCAGAAAGTACTTCAATGATTACATAAGGATTTAAGGTCGCTTTCATTTTTTTCTTGTAGTCAAGAAACTCGGGTTTGCCTTTCACAATCATCGCGTCCGCATAATAAAAACGTGCTTTTTCAGGAATATGAAGCATTCGGTTGCTTGGATAGACTCGATAGTCTTTGTCTTTCGCCCAATTACCTAGTTCTCTAACTATATTTCCTACAATTAATCCATGGTTATCAGAAGCATATGCAATAATTGCAATTTTTCCATTATTGTATTCATGTCTTTCTTCTGCATCAAATTCCCTTTCTAAGAATTCCTCTGCTGTCACCCGATCCATTAATAGCAATACAGACATTTTTAACAATTTTGTTGACCAAATATAAGTGAGAATATTAAAAAAATCAACACAACTTGGATATTTTGATACTCGAATAAACAGTTAAACAAATCAACAATCCTACTTAACTTTGCAGTATGAATACAAAAGGTCTAAAGTATATCATCGTCGGTGCTGGTTTTTTTGGTGCAGTGATGGCAGAAAGAATCGCTAACGTACTGAAAGAAAGAGTATTAGTCGTAGAAAAGCGTAATCATATTGGAGGAAATTGCTACTCAACAATTGATGAAAAAACGGGCATTGAATACCATAAATACGGCACGCACATTTTTCATACTTCGAACGAAGAAGTTTGGCGATATATCAATCAATTCACACAATTCAACAGCTATCGCCATCAGGTTTTGACAACTTACCAAAATCGCGTTTATCAAATGCCGATCAATTTAGAGACCATCAATTCTTTTTTTGAAGTCAATTTAAAGCCTTTTGAAGTAAATGACTTCTTGGCGAAATACAAGGGTGATTTGTCCGTTGAACCGAATAACTTTGAAGAAGCTGCCATTCAGTCTATTGGAAAACCGCTTTACGAAGCCTTCATCAAAGGTTACACCAAAAAGCAGTGGCAAAAAGACCCAAAGGAAATGCCAATTTCCGTTTTCAAGCGTTTACCGATTCGCAAAAACTATGAGGAAAGCTATTATTACAGTCGTTGGCAAGGCATTCCACTCGAAGGCTACACCAAAATCTTTGAACGCCTACTCAACCATAAACTTATTGACGTTCAATTGAATACCGATTTTTTTGAACTTAGAAAGCAACTTTCTAAAAATACAAAGGTCATTTACAGCGGACCGATTGATCGCTACTTCGATTACTGTTTCGGCAAATTGACTTGGCGTACTTTGGACTTTGAATTTCAACGCCATGAAGTCGAAGATTTTCAAGGTACTTCTGTGATGAACTATGCTGAAGAAAGTATTCCTTACACGCGCATTCACGAGTCACGCCATTTGCACCCAGAGCGTTCTTATTCTGATCGTCAAACCCTAACCATCAAAGAATTTTCGCGTATAGATCATGGAGAGCAACCTTTCTATCCTATTCCAGATGAACAAAATCAGCAATTGGTTAAGCAGTATCGTGCGCTCGCTGAACAAAAATCGAATTTGATTATTTGTGGTCGCCTCGGCGATTACAAATACTACGATATGGACAAAACAATTAAGCGTGCTTTGGAGGTTTTTGAAGAGAAAGTGAGACATTGAAATAAAATGTAGGCTAAACAATCGTCAAACGACATTCAAACAAACTCAAACAACATCGAACCGATTACAACAACTGATACAAAAAAACTTGCCCATTTCTTCTATCGCATTCAAATAGGTGGTGGGCAAGCAGGTTATTTGTACAATTTGCATCGATTGGAACAGCCCGATAGTCCATTCACGGTTGTTTTTAATGAAAAAATAGACCATCGAGATAAGCAAGACACCAATTTATTCGTTAGGTTTGAACGTTTGTACCTACCCAAATTTCTGAAAGCCTTTTTGCACTATTTTTATTATCATTTAAGCCTAAAATTTGGGCTGAATCTAAAGCGCGATTACTTCGTACAACTATCTAAGTATAATTGCATTGTATTCCATAGTGTAAAAGAGTTAGCGCAATTTCGGCGCAGTAAGCATTTCCATTCGCATCAGCAGCTTTATACCATGCTGCACACCCCCGTTTCCTTCAGTGAAGAACATTGTGATGTTGTTTCGACACAGCATCAAACGTCTTGGTTCTATCGTTTTTTCTTAAAGCGACTTTCGTTGCAAGAGATTAAGCAATACGAACTTGCTGACGGAATCCTAGTAGCTTGTAATGCAGCTACGGCAGCGTATTTTCAATATGACCAAAATTTGCGAAATCGCTTTCTATCACTCGATTTTTACGAGCTATCATCTGGTCTGAAAGCATTGGAAATGACAACGAAATATACTAAAATGCGAGAAAACTTAGGTCTATCTGCAAGTGATAAAGCGGTCTGCTTTGTCGGTAGGTACAACGAACATAAAGGTTTAGACACTTACAATAAAATTGTACAGCAAATTACTGATAATCAACAGTATATCTGTTTTTTTTCAGCAGGTTCAGGTCATTTAAATCCTACTACTGAAATCACTGATTTAGGATTCAGGAGCGATATTGCAGATGTGATTGGTGCAATGGATCTAATTGTAAATTGCAATCGCTATTCCTATTTTGACTTATTACTTCTAGAGGCAATGTCATTAGGTAAAGCCATTTTAGCTAGTGATCGAGGAGGCAATAACTGTATAGCCGAACATACAAAAGGCATTCAATTGTTTTCTATAGAGCAACTAGAAGATGCTGTTGACTTTATTCAGAAAACAACGTCCAAACAACTCCACCAAATGGGAACAGAGAATCGTCAATCTTTTGAAGAAAATTTCTCTGAAATGCCTTTTTATCAACGTCATGCAAGTTTTGCAGCAAAAACACAAGAGCAATGAAAATCTTATTCATGTCAGGCTATCCTCGTGTTTATGCTGGTTCACAAATTCAACTTTACGAGCTACTCAAACACTTGCCCAAAAATTACGAAACCAAAATATTACTAACTGAAGATCAGCTAGTTGCGCAAAAATATAGAGATAGTGGACTTCCAGTGACCGTATTGAATCCAGGCGGTACTTTAAATACTTTTGGCAAGCAAATCCAAAAATTTTCAAAGCTGAAACTCTTTCGAGTTTTTATGACAGATTACTTGAGTTACAGCAGACGGTTAATTCAGTTTTTGCGTCAAGAAAAATTCGATTGTGTTCATTGCAATGATCCTCGTGCGGTCATCTTAATGGCGTTTGCTGCCAAATGGACAAGAACGCAAATGATCTGTCAATTGCACACCGATCAAGGAATCAGCCCATTATTTTGGCGATTATTCCAAGTGCTTTCCACAAAAATTGCAGTCATAAGCAAAGCTGCTTTTAGGAACTTAATGCCAAGCAGCCAGAAGAAAGCATTGGTTATTTATCCAGGTATTCCTAATATTTCACTAGACGCAACTCCACTTCATCCAGTCGTCCATCAAGCGAAGGCAGAAGATACTACCTTGGTCGGTATTTTTTCCACAGTTCTTCCGTTTAAAGGTTACCATCATTTATTGGATGCCATGCGCAATTTAAGAGAACAGTCTCCAAATCAGAAATGGCACATTATCAGCCTTGGTGGTTCACCAAAGGAATATGCTTGGTATCAGGAGTGGATTCAAGAATTGGTAAAAGAATATCAGCTAGAAGATTGCATTACTTTTTTGGGTTGGCAGTCGAATCCGTACAATTACATGAATGCTTGTGATGTAGTCGTTTTACCTTCTGTTAAAGAAGAAATATTACACTTGCCGAACCGAAAAGAAGAAGTCGTCGGGAGCGAAGGATTTCCAACGGTAGTGTTAGAGGCGATGTATTTGGGAAAAGCAGTAATTGCAACTAATGTAGCTGGTGTGCCAGAACAAATCGAACACGAAGAACAAGGTTTACTCATTGAACCTTCCAATGTGGAAGTGCTGACTCATTCACTCTCTCGCTTAATTAACGATCCCAAATTAAGAGCAGAACTAGGTCGCAAAGCGCAACACAAAGCGAAGACTCAATTCTCTGGTACTTCCTATGCCACTGGCTTTCGACAGATTTATGAAAATCTCTAAAAAAACTCTAATTTTTACAGACTCCAAGGCAGCAGGATGAATCTTTGAGCGTTTCCTTTGCGTAAGGATGTTTTATACATATTGAGGATTATTTTAATATATAAATATAGTCAGCACCAGCATCCATTCATCGCAAAATTGAATACAAATTGGCAAAAATAATAACATATTTAGGCATTTTTTTCCTCCTACTTGCTTGTGAAAAAGGTATACAAGAACCATCTATTCTTCTTGCAGATTTGGACGACGAATTCAAGATAGAGATGTGGGAAGTATTGGGGGAGGACAACCGAAGCCTGAATTTTATCCTAGAAACCATACAGCACCAAAATTGCGAGAATCAATCTATCAAGGCAAGTGTTCAAAACCAAGATCAGCAGTTTATTCTTAACATCGAAGAAATTACAAAACCTCAAATAGAAGAATGCATCGAAAAGCAAATAACCGCCAAAGGCACTTCCGAATTTGGAGAAGTCAAAGAAGATATTTATGAATTACAGATCAACTTGAAATCGGAAGTTATCAATAAAGGGAAATTGCTCGTTTCTCAAGAAAAATACGAGATTTTGATGGATTCTGATTTTGGTTTCTTTCTCCCTCATCCTACGCTTCATCGAATTCCAGAAAACACCATTTGGGGCTATATTTCCTACAACAATCAAACCGATGAAGGTATCGCTAGTGATTTTATAGACCGCCTATCTGACTTTACCGCACCCGCAAATCTTGAAAAGGGATACTACGGCTATTTTGAATTGAATGAAAAATTTGAACTGCCACAGAAGCCTAAAGAAGCTCACTGGGCAGCTTTTCTTTTGCGATCAAAAGGGCAAATGGTTTCTATTCGTAAAACCGTTCATCAATTCAGGAGAGACCATCCGAATGATATAAAAATCAAGATGTGGACAAGTGAAGGTGAGGAGATATAACTTTTGTCTAATTAGAACTCCATGATTTTCAAAAATCATGAAGTTCTGAATGGGTACCGAAGAATCAAATGTTACTTCCCACGATTGCGGATATCGCCTGAACCCAAAATCCTAGAACGCACATTCGGATCGCCTTTATAATCCACATCGCCACTTCCTGTGAGATAAACCTCCAGATTATCAGAAGCACTCACTTCACAATCGCCTGATCCTGTGATTCTTACAACACAGTCTCTGGTGTCTAAATCAAAAGAAGATACATCGCCTGAACCTGTAACACTGATCTTTTGTGTCTTTGTAGTTCCAACAACGGTCATGTCTCCTGAACCAGTTAAAGTACAACTCGTTTTTTCAGCTTCAAATTCTAAATTTATATTCCCTGAACCTGAGATGACCAAATCCAGTTCCTCCAAATCTTCAAACTTACCCTTACCTTTGATATCACCTGAACCTGAAACCGATAGACGATCTAATTCAGGAACCGTAATCCAAATCGTAATTTTATCATAATTACGCATATTGCGCTCAAAGCCAATTTTCCAGAAGTCATTTCTGACATTTGTAGTAATGTTTTCTATCACACTTTCTCTAGCTTCTATTTCCACTTCTTGCCGATTGCCTTGACGAATATGAACATCTGCCGATAAGGTCAATCCGATACCACTGAAGCCATCTAAGTCGAGTTGTTTTTTAGTGACTGGTCCGCTTGCTCTTTCACTTGTACCATCCCATTGCGCGCAGGCAATAGTTACAGAACTCATAAGAAGTAAAAGAATTAGCGTGTTGAGTTGATTTTTCATGTTTTTGTGTTTTAGATAGTTTTCCTTGAATAATTGTGTTTTAAAACCCGTTTTTCAGAGATTTATCATACAACTTCAACGACAAGTTGATTTGAGTAAGGTTGCAGATGCCTATTCAGATAGTATCAATTACCTCCAGAAACTCACTCAACATCATCGCAGTCGCCCCCCAAATCGTTTTATCTTGTATATAAAAATAAGGCACATCTTTCAGGCGAATACCTTGTGAAAGCGTAATTTCTTTCCTCTTGCGATTCTTCGGATTTTGCAAATCTGCTAATGAAATTTCTAGTACTTCTACAACTTCACTTTGCTGCAAAATGAACGATGGAGCATAGGATAAATAACCCACGAAAGGATGCACCATAAAATTGCTCACTGGAATATACAGCTCTGTCAAACGACCAAGAATGGTAATGTCTTCTGAAGATACACCAACTTCTTCCTCTGCTTCCCGCAAAGCGGTCATTTCCAAATCCAAATCTGCTTCTTCGCGCTTACCTCCTGGAAAAGCAATTTGTCCGCTATGCCGATCATTAGGATTGTTAGAAGTGCGCTGAATCAAAGGAAAATACCAATCTTCCCCTTTTTGATAAAGCAATAATAAAGTACTTGCTACTTGTACTTTTTCTGGATCATCAGGTTGTGTTTTTCGGAAAGTATTCGCCATTTTGAGCTGCGCAGGAATGCCAGGTAAAGGATTTTGAAGCTGCTTTTGTATTGTTGATGCAAAGTTCGGTAACATTTATTTTATGATTTGAAAGTGATTCCGAGGATTCACTATTCGAGCTTATTTCACAGTTCTTCGAAGTGATGTAATTCGTCTTTTAGATTAATTAGTATCAAGCAAAGACTGGTAAATTCCTCAATCTACTAAAAATCAAGACCCTGCGTGCTCTGCGAACTCTGCGTGACATCTTTTTTGAATCTCTCGCACAGTTTATCCTACCGAAAACTAATCACATAAGTCCCAACCAACTGGTCATAGCGACTTCCAAAAGGACGGTTGTAAATCAAAATCACATATTCATTCACCGTATTGTACCAACTTCCTTCCGTGTCTTCAATTAGCACTTCTCCATCTCCATTATCAAGCACGTAGGTGTAATCATAAAATCCTTCCTTGAGCGGTGTTTTCAAGACATAAGAACTCGTCAGATCATTATAAACTAAGCGATATTCTTCCTTAATGCTCCAATCCGTCAATGCACCAAACAGGTAAACCTCTTTGTCAAAAGGCGTCGGATTATAAAGTTGAAAAAGCACATTAGCATAATCGTTTTGAGTATCTGGTTGGCGATTGACGCGATGATCTATAATAAAATTACCATTGATGTCTTCGCGAAAAAGATAGGGATCACTACCTCGTTTTCGATCTAGCAATAAAGTAACATCATAATACTCATCATAGCGATCAATATTAGCAATATTTGGTGTTTTGGAACGCAAATCGCGCATATCTATCGCTCGAAATTCATTGCCTGCGGGAAAAATAATTTTACCTTGATAATCGAAAATCAATTCATCTCGATTAACAAAAAATGGACTAATTTCGGTAATCGCATTATCCCAACGACCATTTTGTAGCACAGCAGCGCGCACTTCTTTTTGTGGATTTCGCAATTTAACCCCTTCATAATTTACTCGAAAATCAACTTCTTGGTGCGAACGAATTTTGGAAACATCAACGGGTGCACTAATTTTTCCTCGGGTTTTCAGTAATGGATCGACCACCATGAAGCGTCGAGTAATCAAAACTTCATCGGTATCATCATCATAAACAATCAACAGATAATTGCCTGATTTTGTAAGTCTTGTATCATCGTTAGGAATCAATAAATCGTAGTGCGTGTAAGGCGTTACGGTATTGAAAGAATAGTCTGTATCTTCAATTCGTGCCTCTGTAAATCCATCAATATACTCCAATTCCGATAAGCCTGAAACCTCCCAATTCATATCGCAATGCACCACACGATAGAAGTAATTCATCACATCATAATCCAAATCGTCAAACGACAATTTCAAACGATTACCTGACTCTAGATCAATGATTGGATAGCTGATTTCTAAGTTCTCGATGTGAAATTTGACTGATTTGATATATTCTTTATAAGTAAAATCTTCAAATTTGTAGTCGCTGGGTTGCGCGATTGAGAGCATAGAGAATAATAATGTAATTGCTATAAAGATTAATCTCATTGATAAAATTTTCTGTATGTTTTGCCAAGTCAACGGACTTTGGACTTAGCTCGTTTTATTAATTCTTCTTCAAACATTGGTCTAAATATAACTTTTCTATTTGTTTTCTTCCTATCGAATCAATTAACTCTTTTATTTGCCATCCTTGATTCATTAGTTCTGCTTTGTACCAGATTGATTCATCTTTCCGATTGAAAATTGAATCTTGATTTATATCTCTTAAAGTTCTTATTAAGATTTGGCTTGACTTTGGAATCACTTCAAAATATTGTAACTCTTCACCTATTGGTGAGATTCTCTTTAAATTTGTTCCATCGTTATTTGACGAGAATAAATACTCAGGATCTTTACCATTCAATTTTCTATCTTTATTAAAATCAGTGTCACCAATTTCATATAATACTTTTCCATTCATAATTTTACTTCCTTGCTCATATTCGTCATTTCTATTAACATAAATTCTTGAGATTCTAATTTTATCTTCTGTCAACAATCTTGTATCTCCTGTTTTACGATTGTAAAATAGGACATTCCAGTATCTTGGGTAGTCATCTGAATAATATCCATCTCTACTATACTTCGTTCTTCTTTCCAGTAATTCAGTCGAAATTGGTATAATTATTTGATCTGAGCTGTCAACAATTATCGGTGCTTCGTAATCAAATCTAAACTCAGCTAAGATTGAGTCAATTTGTTCAGCTGTCAAATTTTCACCTCTGATTGATTCAAGTCTGGGTTTGCTTTCTTCGCAAGATATTAATCCAATGAATAGAAAAATTCCAATTAGTTGCTTCATTTATTTTTTCTTAAAAAATAGGATTTCAAATGAATTAAAAAGCTGAACGCTCATTAGTGGCTTGTATCAAAACAACGGCATTCCACCTGATTTTATTTATCTTTCTCCCAAAATTACCAAGATGAAATACTTTACTGCCGATTTTTTGAATTTCTTTAACGATTTGCGCAAAAACAACGAACGCGAATGGTTTCATACCAACAAAAAACGCTACGAGCAATCCGTCAAAATTCCTTTTCAGAATTTCATCGCGGATATGATCGAACACGCTAAAATATTCGATCAAAATATTCTAATTACCCCCAAAGATGCCATTTTTAGAATCTATAAAGACACGCGATTTAGCAAAGACAAAACACCCTATAAACTACACGCATCAGCAGTCGTTTCCAGAGGTGGACGCAAAGACTTAACCAGCATTGGGATTTACTTGGAATTGTCCGATGAGCACTTTGGCATTTACAGCGGTGTCTATCGTCCTGATAGCAAGCAATTATACAAAATTCGAGAACACATTGCCGCCAATTTGAAGGAATTTGATCGCTTACTGAAGGAGAAAGCCTTCCAAGAAAAATTTGAAGGAGAAATTCATGGCGATAAAAATAAACGCATTCCAAAAGAATTCATGGAGGCTGCTGAAAAGCAACCTTTACTCTGGAATAAAGCCTTTTATTACTTCAAGATACTGCCATCTGAAACAATTTTAGAAGATAATCTACCACATTTGGTAATGGACTATTTCAAAGCAGCACATCCATTATCTTCTTTCTTGCAAGATGCTTTAAATCAATAAAATACAAATGAAAAAGCAACTCAAAGAGTTACCAAATTGGTTGAAAGAGCAGCAATATATCAGTTGGCAATTGGAGATTTTGATTGCTGGTGGCTTGGTCGTGACGCTTTTTCAGTTGCCCGAAGTAATTACTCAATTTCTAGTACGCACTGATGACTTAATGAACGTAACTGGCTCAAAACTGACCTTATTTTTTGCTTGTCTAGTAGTCAGCAGAACCCTTCTGATCGGCTTCTCGGTTAACCTCCTTCTTCGAGTGGTCTGGTTGGCTTTTATGGGCATTAATTTTGTATTTCCTAAAGACATCAACTATAAAAAACTGAATTATAGTGAACATTTCAAACAACGCTTCGAAGACTCTGCCAATAGTAATTTTAGAATACTGCGCCTTGAACAAATCTGTAGTTTGTCCTTTTCTTTAGCTGTTTTACTTTCTTTTATGTCCGTTGGATTGCTCCTACTGATGTCTTTGATCTTTCCTATTCTCCCCAATGGTTTTCTAGATAAGTTTATCTATTTCCCGTATCTTTTGATCGGTTTTCTATTCATGATTATCATAGGAGGGTTAGATCGTATTTTTTTTGGTTGGCTGAAAAGGTATCCACGAATCGTTAAAGTGTATGCTCCAATCTCTAGATTGCTCTCTGTCATCAGCTTATCTTTCTTTTATCAAAGAGAATGGCTCACTTTGCTCTCTAATACCAAGCGTTGGATTGTTGATATTCTGATTACACTTTACTTTTCTATCGCATTCACTATTAGTGTAGATGATGTCAGCAAAGTGCTAGGAGAAAGCGATATTTTCCCAACCTTCTTCAAATTAGATCAACGGAAATACACCAATCTATATACCTCTAATCAAATTCAACTAGAAGAACACGACAACTTGCGTCCTGAGAATATGTTAGTTAGCAGAAGTAGTATCCAAAGCGACATCATTGATAATGGTGTAGTTCGTTTATTCATGAATTATCCGATTTGGTGGGACAATCACTTGGAGTATTTCTTTGAAAAACACAACTTTAAACCTAAATGGGAGGAAGGCATAACACTACCACAAAACGACAGCCTATTTCAAGTCATCGTAAATGAGCGAATTATGGTAATTTTAAATAGAGAAGATACGCTACAAAATCTGCATTGGCTGCATACAACCCATCCTAATACCGATCAAGTTGGCTTTACGACTTACATCAATGTAGATAGCCTAAAAACTGGACAACATGAACTCCGAATGCAGATCTGTGGATATAGTGAGTACTACAAAGGCGAGCATTGTTGGCACTCTAATTATATTCCTTTTTATAAGAAGTGAGGTTTTTTGACCACATAGTCACACGGGAGTTGTGTGTGTCAAATTGCACTTTTATAGAAGGTTTGAGGTAGCAAAACTCTGATTTCTGCTTTTTTCAAATCATGGCGGCATCAGCCCGAGGCGGACAGGTCGAGTCCACCCAAATCCACAACAAGCCGCTCTCGACAAGCACTTTCAGTACTTGTTCAATTTGGCACACATAGGAGTTTTCATATAACGCACAAAGCTATTTATTCATTACTTCGCAAACACAAAATGTACTTCGCTGGATAATTCTTCATTTAATATATAATCATTCACAACTAAAGACCTTAAATCTTCTACTTCTGTGATGCGATGCTTAATAATTTGACGACTCATTGCTCCTCTCGCTTTTTTAGCATTGAACGCGATTGTTTTGTACTTCCCGTCACGGTTTTCTTTGAAATCAATATTCAGCAATTTGCCTTTCAGTTGATCTTTTTTGACAGACTTAAAATATTCGTTAGAAGCCAAATTTACAATCCATTCTCCCCCACTCTCTTTCAAGTCTTTATTGATCATTTTGGTAATCTTAGTATCCCAAAATTCGTACAGATTCTTACTGCCATTCTGCGCCAATTTCGTCCCCATTTCCAAGCGGTACGGCTGCATCAAATCCATAGGGCGCAACAAACCGTACAAACCTGAAAGAATTCGTAGATGCTGCTGTGCAAATGCTAAATCCTCCTCATTAAAATCATCTACTTCCAAACCTTGGTACACATCTCCCCTGAAGGCAAGAACCGCTTGTTTGGCATTGTCCAAAGTAAAAGGCGTAGAGAAATTATGGTAGCGTTGAAAATTTTCTTCTGCTAGTTTTTCGCTAATGCTCATCAGACTTCGCAACTCTGTCGGCGTCTTCTTCTTAAGTACTTTAACCAATTTTTTACTATCGCTCAAAAGGCGTGCTTCACTGTGCACTTTGGTTGTGCTTTCGCTAAAATCTAATGTCTTTGCAGGAGAAAGTAGTATAATCATTTTTATTGCTATTTGCTTTTGGCTGTTAGCCATTGGCAACTATGCGTCTGGCTAGTTAGATAATTTATCATTGGACAACTGTAGGAATTGATTGTTCAAGTTCATATAAATAACAAAAGCGAAATCATACAAAATGACTTCGCTTTTACTATTTGGACGAATGATAAGAAGAATCTTACCAGCTAATATCGTCTTCTGTTTCCAGACTACCCGACTCTTCCAAAGCCTTTGCAGCACGCTCTTTCTCGTACTGCTCATGGCGGCGTGTGAATTCCTCGTAGTCGTAATCTGGCATCAATTCGGTTTTGATATGTTGGATAACATCCTCCAAGCTCTCCAAAAAACGATTGAAATCTTCCTTGTACAAGAAAATCTTATGACGATCGTATCCATCACCATTAAATTTCTTCGTACTCTCTGTCAACGTAAGGTAGTAATCCTCTCCTTTCGTTTGACGCACGTCAAAGAAATATGTTCTTCTTTTTCCTGCGCGAACCTTGCGTGAGTACACACTCTCAAACTTTTTCCCGTTTTCCACGATGTTCTTGATTTTTAATTAAAAATTAGATTGTAGAACAAATTACATTTACTTCTACCGCACAAATGTAGAAAAAAATTTGTTCCCACATAATTATTCGCTAAACCTGTTAGATTTAGTGCAAAATAACTTCAATTTTATTCCAAAATCTTTCTCAAAATAACAAAACCTTTCACACAAAATGTGTGAAAGGTCTCGCTCTATTATAAAAGAACTCGATTTGTTCTTACTTCTCTTCTTTCTCTTCCCCCGTAGTTGCTTCTTCGACTGCTTCCTCTACTTCCTCAGCAGCTTCTGTTGCTTCTTCAACCGTCTCTTCTACTCCCACAGTTTCTGCTACGGCTGCACTACTGCCTCTACGAGTACGGCGGCGACGCTTTTTGCTTCCTGTATCTTCTCCAGCTTTAGGTGCGCTATAAGTTTCGTTGTAATCTACAAATTCAACCAATGCCATTTCCGCACCGTCACTTCTTCTAAAACCCAACTTTACAATACGTACATATCCACCAGGACGATCTCCTACTTTTGCAGCAATGTCACCAAACAACTCTTGCACTGCACCCTTGTTCTGCAAATAGCTAGCAACAACACGGCGATTGTGTACACTATCTTTTGTACCTTTAGTTACTAAAGGCTCAATGTACTGGCGCAACGCCTTCGCTTTCGCTAAAGTCGTTTTAATTCTTTTGTGCTCAATTAATGCACAAGCAAGATTTCTTAAAAGGGCTTTTCTGTGGGCAGCTTTTCTGCCTAAGTGGTTAAATCTTTTACCGTGTCGCATGACTTAGTTATTTTAATGATTAATGAACGTCGCAGCACTTTTTAATTGTTGATTTGTTGAACTGTTTATTTGTTGATTTGAAACAGTAGAGCCAATCTGGATTTCAGTTACTGCAAAAGAAAAATGAAGCAGTCATTTTCATAACTGCTTCAATTATAATTTGCTAAGCTAATAGCTAAATGCCAATAGCTGACTAATCTTCGTCTAAACGATACTTTGTTAAGTCCATCCCGAAAGTCAAACCTTTCTCTTGTAGCAATTCTTCAATCTCTACCAAAGACTTTTTACCAAAGTTTCTAAATTTCAATAATTCGTGCGTATCGTAGTGAACTAACTCGCCCAAAGAATTGATTTTTGCTGCTTTCAAACAGTTGTAAGCTCTTACAGAAAGGTCTAGGTCTTCCAAAGAAGTCTTTAACAGTTTGCGCATATGTAGAATGTGCTCATCTACTACATCATCTTGACGGCTTACCGCATCATCAAAAGTGATGTTCTCATCTGTAATCAACATCAAATGCTGAATCAAAATACGAGAAGCCTCTCTCACTGCATCTTCTGGATGAATAGTTCCATCCGTCTTGATATTGATGCTCAATTTCTCATAATCTGTACGCTGACCTACACGAGTACTTTCAATATGATATGCCACGTTTTTGATTGGCGTGTAAATCGCATCTACTGGAATTACTCCAATCGGTGCGTCTTTTGGTAAGTTCTCATCTGCTGGCACATAACCACGTCCTCTAGTGATGGTCAATTCCATTTCTAAACTCACAAATGGTTCCATAGTGCAGATCAACAAATCAGGGTTCATGATCTGGAAAACATTGGTATGATCTTCAATGTCACCTGCTCTAAATTGCTCCTTACCACTGATGGTCAAGTAGATACGCTCTTCTCTGGTGTTTTCATCACCATTGATTTGCTTTAATCGAACTTGCTTGAGGTTCAAAATTATATCAACTACATCTTCAACTACTCCCTTAATGGTAGCGAATTCATGATCTACACCTGCGATACGTACCGCAGAAATAGCATAACCCTCCAATGAAGAAAGCAGAACACGACGTAGAGAATTACCAACGGTTTGCCCAAAACCTGGCTCTAAGGGTTTAAACTCAAAAAGTCCTTCAAAGTCATTTGCTTTTTGAAGAACGATTTTGTCGGGCTTTTGAAAATTAATAATGCTCATATTATGTTATGCTGCTTTGATAGGAAATTTGATAGAAACAGTCTCTAAAATGGGGAATTTCAGGGGTCTATAAATACACAGAAAAGCCTCGCCATAGACGAGACTTTACTTTTATGCTTTTACTTAGAGTACAATTCGACGATTAGCTGCTCGTTGATATTCTCTGGAATAGTATCTCTTTCAGGATACTCTAAGAAAACACCTTGTGCTTTGTCTGGGTTGAACTCCAACCATGTATATTTCTTAACTGCACTTGAGTTAGCACTAATGCTCTCTCTGATCGCATCCATGCCTCTAGATTTTCCTTTCACTTGAATGACATCACCTGGACGCAATTGATAAGAAGGCACATTCGTGATTACACCGTTTACTGCAATATGACGGTGAGATACCAACTGACGCGCTCCTCTTCTTGTAGGTGCGATTCCCAAGCGGAAAACCGTATTATCTAGTCTAGCTTCTAAGTATTGAAGCAGGATTTCACCAGTTACACCTTTTTTTCTGGATGCTTTCTCAAAAAGATTTCTAAACTGGCGCTCCAATACACCATAAGTGTACTTTGCCTTCTGCTTCTCCATCAACTGGAGCGCGTAATCTGACTTTTGCTTTCTACGTCTGTTTGGTCCGTGCTGCCCAGGAGGATACTTGCGTTTCTCAAAGGCTTTGCTGAATCCAAAAATTGGCTCTCCAAACGATCTCGCTTTCTTAGTCTTCGGTCCTGTGTACCTAGCCATATTATATTAAGTGTATAGTATTTTTTTATGAAATTAAACTCGACGTCTCTTTGGAGGACGACATCCGTTGTGAGGAACTGGCGTTATATCGCGAATTCTAGAGATCTTAATTCCAACACCATCTACTGCTCTAATTGCAGCTTCTCTACCCGCACCTGGTCCTTTCACATAGACTTCTGCTGAACGCATTCCATGATCGTAAGCTACTCTTGCTGCATCAGTTGCTGCAATTTGTGCTGCATAAGGCGTGTTCTTCTTTGAACCTCTGAATCCTGCTTTACCAGCAGAAGCCCAAGAAATAACTTGACCCGCCTTATTGGTCATAGAGATGATGATATTATTGAAAGAAGCCTTGATATAAACGTAACCTTCTGGCTCTACTTTTATCTTTAATTTCTTCTGTCTTGATTGCTTTCTTCCCTTCGCCATTATTTAATTAATTATTAATAGGTGAGATACCAAATGAAAGATTACTTAGTTACTTTTTTCTTATTTGCAACTGTCTTACGCTTACCCTTACGAGTACGAGCATTCGTTTGTGTACGCTGCCCTCTCAAAGGCAATCCTCTTCTATGACGCAAACCACGATAGCAAGCGATATCCATCAAACGCTTGATGTTTAATTGCACTTCCGAGCGCAACTCCCCTTCTACGCGGTACTGGTCATTAATGATTGCCGTTAATTCCTTAACGTTGTCACTTGTCCAATCCTCAATCTTGACGCTTTCGTCAATATTCGCTTGCGCTAGAATTTCCTTCGCTCTTGATGGGCCTATACCATATATATAGGTCAATCCAATAACTCCTCGCTTGTTTCTAGGTAAATCAACTCCTACTATCCGAGCCATATTTGATAATATTATTTAATCTTTAAAAGATTATCCTTGACGTTGCTTGAACTTAGGATTTTTCTTGTT
>JBCDFY010000045.1:0-35369 GCA_039176995.1 Bacteroidota bacterium | reverse complement strand
TTGTAGAATAGATGAGTCAGTTAGAATAATGTGTATAACAAATTGCACTTTTATAGAAGATTTGAAGTAGCAAAAATTTTAATCTCTGCTTTTTTCAAATCATGGCGGCATCGAACCGCCATAATTTGATCGAGGTTTCTTAAGGATAAAAAATGGCTGGACAGCCATTTTTTATCCTTAAGAAACCTCGATGGATTTGGATGGACTCGACGTCCATCCAAATCCAAAACAAGTCGCTTTCAGCAAGTACTTTCGATATTTGTGCAATTTGTTATACACACGTTAGAATAGTTTATTGGAGGAATATCAAGATATACGATTAACTTTGGCGAAGGTTTTGAAAATTGACTTTGAATCAGTAACAATAAAACAATGAACATCCGCAAAGCAAGCTACGAAGACTTATCAGAAGTACATCGCTTGGTACGAGAATTGGCGATTTATGAAAAAGCAGAACATGAGTTTATAGCAACACTCGAAGATTATCAAAAAAACTGGAAATCAGGTGTTTACGAAGCCGTAGTAGCAGAAAACGATGCAGGGAGAATCGTCGGTATGGCACTTTATTATTTGACCTATTCTACTTGGAAAGGACGGATGCTTTATTTGGAAGACTTCGTTGTGGATACGGCTTATCGAAAACAGGGAATTGGACAACTTTTATTCGATGGATTTATAGCTGCAGCGAAAGAGAAAAAGTGCAATTTAGTAAAATGGCAAGTCTTAGATTGGAATGAACCCGCGCTTCAGTTTTATATTAAAAATGGAGCAACCATCGAAAAAGAATGGTGGAATGGAAAAATCATTTTTTCCTCCGATACAGGTGAAGTATGAGCATTTGTATTATGTCAATATCCCCTTCACCACTTCCCCATGCACATCCGTCAAACGATAACGCCTCCCTTGATGCTTAAACGTCAATTTTTCATGGTCAACGCCTAATAAATGCAATAGCGTTGCCTGAAAATCATGCACATGTACGCTATCTTTGACCACATTGTAGCTAAAATCATCCGTCTGTCCATACACCATTCCAGGCTTGATGCCACCGCCCGCCATCCAAGTTGTATAGCAACGTGGATGATGATCTCGACCATAATTTTCTTTTGTTAGATGCCCTTGAGAAAAACTCGTTCTGCCAAACTCACCACCCCAGATTACCAATGTATCTTCTAGTAAACCCCGCTGCTTCAAATCTTTCACCAAAGCCGCAGAAGATTGGTCGCTTGACTTCGCCAGTTGTTGAATATCACGCGGTAGATTTCCATGCTGATCCCAGCCCATATGGTACAATTGAATGAATGGGACATCGCGCTCTGCCAGACGTCTTGCTAAAAGGCAATTGGCAGCAAAAGTGCCTGGAATGCGTGCCTCTTCACCATACAAATCGAATATATAATCAGGTTCATTTGACAAATCGGTCACTTCTGGTACGCTAGTCTGCATTCGGTAGGCCATTTCGTACTGACTGATTTTGGAATCAATTTCTTTGTCGCCCCAAACCGCTTGTTGTTCGCGCTCCAATTTTTCCAAATAATCCAATTCTCTGCGCCGACTCATCCGATCAATGCCTTCTGGATTGGACAAATATAGCACCGGATCGTTGCCCGAGCGAAACTGCACGCCTTGATGATGCGAAGGCAAAAAACCACTGCTCCACGCTTGCATATTGAGATTTTGCGTATCTGCTTTTCCGCGCGAAAGCAAGACGATAAAGGAAGGTAGGTTTTTGTTAGGACTTCCCAAACCATAGCTCATCCAAGAACCAATGCTTGGTCGCCCCACCTGCTGCGAGCCTGTTTGCATAAAGACAATGGCAGGTTCATGATTAATGGCTTCAGTGTACATCGAATTGACGACGCAAATATCTTCTGCGATTTGGGAAGTATAGGGCAGCAGATTACTAAAATAACCGCCTGTTTTAGGATGTTGCTGAAATTCAAATTTAGAACCTACTAGCGGGAAACTCGCCTGAGAAGCCAACATTCCCGACAGTCGCTGATTGCCGCGTACACTATCTGGAATTTCTTCCCCCCAACGCTTCATCAACTCAGGTTTGTAGTCGAATAACTCAATTTGACTTGGTCCGCCGCTTTGGAATAGATAGATGACCCGTTTTGCCTTTGGTAAATGGTGCAAATGATTCAATAAACCATTTGCTTTGGGTATTGCTAGGTTCAAGTTTGCTTGCCCCGTTGACCAATCGGGTAATAGGAGCGAACCCAACGCCATCGCACCGATACCTTTGGTGGTGGTACGTAGGAAAGAACGTCTGGTTTTGAGGTAGCTGGCTTGTTTTATATCGTTGTTGAGTTTCATTATGCTATTTTTTATGGCACGCAGAGGCGCAAAGACGCAAAGTTTTTTTGCTCTACGATAACTCTCCTAAAATCATATTGCTCCAATAATTTTTGGGATTCTCAGTTCTTGTAATAAGATTCCGTTGAATTCATAATCGTATTGCTGACTCTTGCGAGTGCGGCAACTTCGGGTTTTGGTAATTCATTGATATTGGGTTGATGACCAATTTCTAAATAAGCAACGGCATTGTCTTTATTGCTTTGGAAATAGTCCAATTCTGCTTGATATTGTTCCAGTAAAATGGCTTGTTCGCGTTCATTGGGCAAGCGACTGGTGAGCAAACGGAACGTATTTTGAGTAGCTTGCTCAATGTCGCCTGCTGTATATTGCCACATTCGTTCTGCGAGTACTCGGCATCCTTCGATCATTTGCGGATCGTTGAGCAGCACTAAGGCTTGCAAAGGCGTACTACTGCGCTGTCGGCGTACCTGACATTCGCCACGGTGTGCAGCGTCGAATACTAGCATATTGGGCGGTGGCATATTGCGCTTCCAGAAAGTATAAATGCTTTTTCGGTGCAACCCTTGGTCGTAGTCAATTTGATAACCTGGGAAGAATGGATGTGAGGTTGTTTCCTTCCAAAGTCCAGGCGGCTGATAAGGGAAAGCCGATTTTCCACCGATTTTTGGATTCAGTAAACCACTGGCTGCCAGTATATTATCTCGAACCATTTCTGCGGAACGTCGGTAGCGTTGCCCACGAGATAAAAGGTGGTTGTCGGGATCGATGTCCTCTAATTCAGGACGAATTTTGGAAGATTGACGATAGGTAGCAGACATCAGCATTTGTTTCAACAATCGCTTTACATCCCAACCATTTTCGATGAAATCTACGGCCAGCCAATCCAATAATTCGGGATGTGTAGGCAATGCACCTTGATTACCAAAGTCCTCGACAGTTTCGACTAAGCCACGCCCAAACATCAAATACCAAAATTGATTCACGGCAACTCTAGCGGTCAAAGGATGCTCGCGATCAATTAACCACAACCCTAGGCCATAGCGATTTCTCGGCAAGTCTTCTGACCATGGTAAAATGGCACTTGGAACATCACTTATAACGCGTTCGCCATGTGCATCGTAAACACCTCTTTCTAGGATGTAAGTGGGTCGTTCATGCTCCAAATCGCCCATTACCATTACTTCTTGTACAGTATCAATCGTTTCAATCTCTTTGGCTTGAATTTCGCGTAGAGCGATACGCTCTTTTTCTAATTGTTGATCTATAAATAAGTCATAAAAACGATCTAATTGTTTAGAAGTAGCTTTTGAAAAAGCACTTTTGCCTAAATCTTCTTCGTATAAATATTGAGCGACTAAGCCCTCTGCTTCTCGATTCAAAATGCGCACTTCATCTACTTTTCCACCTGTGAAATCTTGATCGTAATGGCGATTCCCGATAATCATACCGCTGTAATGTGCATAAACAGTTGCGCGCGTATCGGTGTACGGCTTCGTGGAGCGATAGAGGTAGTCCCGATTTATTTTAGCTTCAATCGGTTTGCCATTTTTGTACAATTTCATCCCTTTTGCTTGGCTCGAACCATCGTAGGTCCAAACAAAATGTGTCCATTGATCGACCGTTAAGGGTTCAGGTATAGAAATGTCAATAGATTGATAGGGGTGTGCATGATTCAAGCGAAAATGTACGCGGTTACTGTCGAGCATTACGTCCCAACCGCGATAGCCTTGGATACGATTGTTGCCATTGTACATAATGTGTGCTTCCTCAAATTCTTTGGGGGCATTGATCCAAAAGCTAATCGTAAATGGTTCATTGCGCTCAAAAGAAACCTTACTGCCATCTGAGATAAACTGTCCTTGTCCGCTTCGGATGGCTTTTCCTTTTTTGCCTGCTGTGGCTTCCACACTGCCCCAGTAGCTTGCCGATGAATTGCCAGCCACCAAATCTTTTGCTTTACCATTTGCCATATCATCGAAAGTGAGATGTGCAATAGTTGTCTCTTTTATTATTTCTTCAAAATCTTCAATGGTCGGTTGTTGAGCTTTCCAGTTTTCAAAAGCAATGGAATTGGAGAGACTCAGATCCGCAATTTCCACTCGTTTAGCATCAATTTTTTTCAATAAATAATCTCTCACTTCCGCCACTTCTTCATCTGGTAAAGGCAAAACTGGACCTGCGTTCATCGAAAGTTTATTTGCAACCATTTGCCCATTTTCGACGGCATTGAACGCAAAAATACCGTCTCCCCTTTCTACGGTAGAATTGAAAAAACCAAACAACTGGAAGTAGTTTTTCTGACTAATGGGGTCGTATTTATGATCGTGGCAACGCGCGCAACCCATTGTCAAACCCATAAAAGCTGAGCCAACTGTATTTGTCCGATCGGCAACGTATTCTACCCGAAATTCTTCTGGAATGATGCCGCCTTCAGAATTTTGCTTATGGTTGCGATTGAAAGCCGTAGCCAAGATTTGATCGGAAGTGGCATTTGGAATTTGATCGCCGCCCACTTGCCAAAGGATGAATTGATCGTAAGATAAATTTTCATTGAAGGCATTGATCACCCAATCGCGATAAGGATAAAAAGTATGATGAAAATCGTCCAAGTAGCCTTCTGAATCTGCAAAACGAGCTACATCCAACCAATGTGCTGCCACGCGTTCTCCAAAACTAGGTAAGGACATTAAGCTATCTACCATTCGCTCATAAAAATCAGGATGCGTATCTGCCATTAAACGATCCAAATCTTTTAACGACGGCGGTAAGCCTGTCAAATCGAAGAAGGCACGTCGAATCAGTTGTTCTCTATCCGCTTCTGGCGCAGGGCTAATATTTTTTTCCTCCAATCTTTGCGCCACAAAATGATCGAGTTCATTCACTGCCCAATCTTTGCCTGCTTTTGGTACTTTGCCTTTTTCGGGAGCTTCAAATGCCCAATGTTCCTTATACTCTGCGCCTTGCTCAATCCATTTAATCAATAACGCTTTTTCCGCTGCACTCAAACTCAAATTCGATTCGGGCGTCGGCATCTGATATTCGGGATCATCCGAAAGAATGCGACTCACCAATTGGCTCTTCCCAACTTTTCCTGCGACTATTGCATGACCTGCACCACTCGTCAAAGCTGCATATGCGCCTTCTTCGGTATCCAACCGCAAATCTGCTTTTTGATTTTGTGCATCTGGTCCATGACAAGCAAAGCAACGATCCGAAAGAATTGGTTTGACGTGGAAATTGTAGTCAATTTGAGTTGGTAAAGCAGCAAATTCAGCCTTTACTTCATTAGGAAGGTTGGTGTTACAAGAACAGATGAAAAACAAGAAGGTAGGAGCGAGCAGGTAAGTGAATGTTGGCAATTTCATAGTTGGTCAGGCTTGTTCATTTCAAATATAGGAAATATTTGGGAGAAGGGTTTACTTATGGAGAGTGTTAAGTGGAGGAAATATAACCTTGAATCCTACAGATTTTGGGGATCGGATTGCTTATTTTAAGATCATTTCATACTATGGTAGCCATTTGCGAAGTTGATGATCTGACTCAGGAAAAATTGGATGAGCATATTGCATCAGCGGTTACAAACCGCGACGATCGAGGGCATTGAATATTTGACCTTGACTAATATAATCAACGGTCATGCCATCTTCGAGGGGCACGACTACCATGAATTACCGCTAGTATGAATACCTCGTCATCAATAACTTGGTAAATCACATTGTATTTGAAGCGTTTTATTACTGCTCGACGCTTCTCGGACTGTATTTTTTGAAATTGAAATGGATTAGCTTCTAGTTTTTCAATAATTTCTGTGAGTAGAGCTAAAAAATCAAAGCCTAGACTATTTCGTGTTGCATTAAGGTATTCGTAAGCTTCATCTATTTCTTCTTCTGCTTCAGGTTGTATAATTACGTCGTAATTCATGATTTAACGTATTTAGCCAATACTTCTCTCGCTGGTTTCCCAATGGAAAGACCTTGTTTTAGTTTTCTTTCTCTCTCTTCTATTTCTGCTTTCCAAGCATCTGACAAGTAGAAAACTTCTCCTTCCATTAAATCTACTATGAAATGTATCAACTCTGCACGTTCTTCTGAATTGAGCTCAATGATGTTTTGCTTTACGTCCGTCAAATTCATATTACATCAATTTTATAATTTTTGCATCGAGATGAAAACAAAAAAACCTTAAGTTTAGTTGCTTTCACTTCAAATACAACTTCACGTGCTTGGGAAAATTACACTATTCGTCGCAGACGAAGTTAATATGGCGTTTAGATTTTGGAAAACTGGACGAGCGAACATGCTGCACGAGCGAGAGTTTTTGGTTGAATGGCTGTTGTTTACGAGTTAAATGAGCGTATGTTCAGCGGGGTTACAAACCCCTGCCGATCTGGGACTCATTCAATCTTAAATAACATTTTCTACCTTTGATGTTCTCAAAAACGAGAATCGCCATTTAATATTTATGAGCAAAAAGTCACATAACAAAATAGTCAGCTACATTTGGGGTATCGCCGATGATGTGCTAAGAGACGTATTCGTGAGAGGAAAATACCGAGATGTTATTTTACCATTTACGGTTTTGCGTCGCTTAGATGTACTGCTAGAAAAGAGTAAAGAAGAGGCGCTGAAAGCTAGTCATTTTTTGGAAACAGAGCAGATCAATGATTATAGTTCTTTGACTAGAATTACGAAATATCCTTTCTATAATATTTCTCCTTTCACAATGGGGAAAAACAGTGCTGCCGATACGGAGCGCAAATTCATTTCCCTAAAATCTGACCCATCAAGCATTGATGCTAATTTATTGAAGTATTTAGATGGGTTTAGTCCCAATGTGCAAGAAATTATCAGCAAATTTAAGATACGCAACCAATTGGAAATCATGCAAGAGGCAGGTATTACTTGGTTGTTGATCGAAAAACTGACTTCTAACGAAATCAACCTAAGTCCACACGAAGTGACTAATTCCAAAGGCGAGAAACTGCCGCCACTCACCAATTTGGGCATGGGTTATGTCTTTGAGGAATTGATTAGAAAATTCAACGAAGAAAACAACGAAGAGGCGGGAGAACACTTCACGCCTAGAGAAATCATTCGCTTGATGACACATTTACTGTTTCGTCCATTAAAGGGGAAGCTTAAAGAATATGCTACTTATTCTATCTATGATCCTGCTTGCGGCTCGGGTGGAATGTTGACAGAAGCAGAACACTTTGCCATAGACATCACGGGTGGAAAGTCCAAATTCCATCTGTATGGGCAAGAAGTAAATCCCGAAACCTACGCCATTTGTACTTCCGACATGCTCATCAAAGACAAAGATCCTAAAAATATTGCCTACGGTTCTACTTTGGGGAAAGATGGATTTTACACTGAGCGATTCGATTTCATGTTGTCCAATCCGCCTTATGGGAAGAGTTGGAAAATAGATTATGATAGCATCGTTGGGGCGCGCAAAAAAATACTAGATCATCGCTTTAAAGTGGGCGTGCCAAGAAGTAGCGATGGGCAATTGCTCTTCTTGATGAACATGGTGAGTAAGATGAAAAAGACCACTGCTTTGGGTTCGCGCATTGCGAGTGTGCACAATGGTTCGGCTTTGTTCACGGGAGATGCGGGCAGCGGAGAAAGCAATATTCGTAAGCATTTGATGGAAAATGATTTGTTGGACTGTATTATTGGTTTGCCCAAAAATATGTTTTACAACACAGGCATCAATACTTACATTTTTGTGCTGAACAATAAAAAAGAAGCGCATCGAAAAGGCAAAGTACAACTCATAGATGCCACCGAAATTTATCAGAAAATGCGGAAGAGTTTGGGTGCCAAATCGCATGAATTGAGTAAGCAGCACATCGAAGAAATTACGCAGACCTATCTGGATTTCAAAGAGACTAAAACCTCTAAAATCTTTAAAAATGAAGACTTTGGCTATCAAAAAATCACCGTTGAACATCCGCTGCGACTGGCTGCACAATTTAAAGATGAATCCATCGCGCGCTTGCGTTTCCATAAGAGTCTGTATGAAGAAATGGAATGGATTTTTTCCACTTTTGGAGAAGAAGTTTATGAGAACTTGAAAGCACATCAAGCCACCATTCTAAGGCACTTTGACATTCAGGAAATAAAACTAAAAGCAGCGCACAAAAAGAAGTTGTTCGATATTACTTTTTGGCAAAACCAACGCGAACTCATGCAGATAGCTAAGGTTTTGCAAGAAAAAATAGGGACGACAGTTTTTAAGGATTTCAATAGCTTCAAAAAACAAGTGGATAAAGCCTTAAAACAACTCAAAATCAAACTGACTGCTGCGGACAAAAAAGCTATTTTGGATGCTGTGAGTTGGAAAGAGGAAAGTGCTGAAAAAGTGATCAAAAAGAAAGAGAAAAATGGTAAATTGCTTTACGAAGCCGATAGCGAACTGCGCGATACCGAAAATGTGCCACTAGCAGAAGACATCCACACTTACTTCAAACGAGAAGTACTGCCACACGTACCCGACGCTTGGATCAATGAAGAAAAAACGGTCATTGGCTACGAAATCTCCTTCACCAAATACTTCTACCAATACGAACCGCTGCGCAGCCTAGCAGAAATCACCAAAGACCTGCTCGCCATAGAACAAGCATCAGATGGACTTTTAAAAGAGATGTTGGCATGATGGAAAATTTTGAACGGTATGGGGAGTATAGGGAGAGTGGTTTTAGATGGTTAGAAGAGATTCCAGTTGACTGGAAAATTATCCGAGTTAAATTTCTTTTCTCTGAAAGGATAGAGAAAGGATTTTCTGAAAAACCGTTACTTGCTGCAACTCAAAGCCAAGGAGTGATTAAAAAAGAAAATTTTGATACAAGAACGGTAACTGCTCAAAAAGATTTTCATCTACTAAAATTAGTGAAGGCAGGAGATTTTGTTATCAGTTTAAAATCATTTCAAGGCGGAATAGAAATTGCTCATGAAGAAGGTATCATAAGTCCTGCATATACAATCATGATACCTTCATCAAAACTAGATGGGGATTATATTAAACATCTTTTTAAATCCAATTTTTTTATTCTTAGCTTGAATAGATTTGTTACTGGAATTAGAGAGGGACAAAATATTGATTATAAAAAGTTTAAAAACTCATTTTTACCTGTTCCAAACTTAGCAACTCAACAATCCATCGCCAACTTCCTAGACCAAAAAACACAACAAATAGACCACTTCATCCAACTCAAAGAAAAAACCATTGCGCTACTCGAAGAGCGAAAAGCAGCCATCATCAATCAGGCAGTCACCAAAGGCTTAGACTCTAATGTACCAATGAAAGATTCAGGGATTGAGTGGTTGGGGGAGATTCCAGAGCATTGGGAGGTGAAGAAGTTGAAGTATTGTTCCAAGATAGTTTATGGAATTTCTCCACATGAAAGTACTTACAATATAAAAGGAGAGGGAACTGTTTTGGTAAATGGACCAGCAGAGTATTCTACAGAAGATTTTGGTGAAACTCGTTCTATAAAATGGACTACGAATCCAGTAAAGTTTGCAAAAAAAGGAGACTTACTTTTTTGTCTAAGAGGTTCAACTACAGGAAGGCTGAATATTTGTCATCAAGATTTATCAATCGGCAGAGGTTGTGCTGCACTTTCTTCATCAATGGATAAGCAATTTTTTATCAATGCCATTCGCGCCCTAAAAGATAGAATAATTGATACCTTCCAAGGCTCTACTTTTCCAAGTGTGACGAGCAGTGATTTAAATAATTATTCAATTGCAATTCCTCATCGCAGAGAACAACAACTAATTAGTTCTCATATTTATGAAGTTGAACAAAAAATAGATTTATCAATCACGAATATCCAAACTCAAATCACCCTAATCAAAGAATACCGTGCTTCCCTAATCAGTGCGGCGGTAACAGGAAAAATAAAAGTCTGAACGGTGATGGATTTGATTTTTGTGATGTATGAGATTGTGTTAGGTATCAAAAGCATCATGAACATCAGAGACATCAAAAAAATCACAGTTCAGACAACAAACAACTAAATATGACAAACGAAAAGTACAAATACTCTGCATTGACGGGTAAAATTATTGGTTGTGCGATGGAAGTACACTCAGCATTAGGTAATGGTTTTCAAGAAGTAATTTACCAAAGAGCTTTAGCTTTTGAAATGGAAGAACAAGGCATCAGTTTTGCCCGCGAATTTGAAATGCCCGTAATGTATAAAACTGTACAGGTGGGAACGAGAAGAGTGGATTTTCTGGTGGAAGATAAAATAAGCGTAGAAATCAAGGCGATTATTGCCTTAGAAAAAGTACATTTAGCACAAGCTATCAACTATTTAGAGGCATACAATTTGGAAATTGGACTACTGATTAACTTCGGTGAAACTCGACTTCATTTTAAACGTTTTCAAAATAAGAAGTACAAACCTTGATTTGCCCTCGCAAATAGAAAAGCAGATGAGATCACCTACTACCAACACTTCCGAAAAAGGCTACCAATTACTCTTTGTCCAAAAACTATTGGACTTCCAACAATACCATGCCGAAACTACTACTGCTGATTTTGATACCGAATTTTGTATCAATCGTCAATATGTTTTGGACTTTATCAAAGCTACACAAGCTAAAATTTATGAACACATCGAACAAAGCGGCATTCGTACTTTTCTAGTGCGTTTAGATCAGCAAATTAGCAAAAAAGGCATCGTAGAAGTTTTCCGAAAAGGTATTGCCCACAAAGGAAAAAAAGTCTTTCTCTACTACCCGAAACCAAGCTCCATTTATAATCCAGAGGCTTCCGCGCTCCACAAATCTAATACCTTCACCGTTACGCAAGAATTGATTTATAGTCACGAGGCAAGCAATCGAAATCGCTTGGATTTGACCATATTCGTCAATGGTTTTCCAATCGTCACTTTGGAACTCAAAAATGCTTATACCTATCAAGCCGTTTACAATGCCATCAAACAATACAAAAGAGATCGTGATCCCAAAGACAAAATCTTCAATTTAGGTCGCTGCATGGTTCATTTTGCGGTGGATACTTCGCAAGTGTTTATGACTGGACAATTAGCAGGAAAGCATACACGCTTTTTCCCTTTCAACAAAGGACTTAATGATGGTGCAGCGCATGCGCCTTTTGGCGCAGGTAATCCAATAGTCCCCAATAAGCAAAAGACCGCCTATTTGTACGAAGAAGTATTGAGCAAAACAAGTATCGCGAATTTGATCGAGAAATTTGTGACCATAGTAGAAGAGCAAGACGAAGATACCGGCAAGAAATATACTGTTCAGTACTTTCCACGCTATCATCAAATGACTGTGGTGAGAAGATTGCTACAACACGCAAAAACCAATGGAGTAGGACAACGCTATTTGATTCAGCATTCTGCGGGTTCGGGTAAGTCCAATTCAATTACTTGGCTGGCACATCAATTGACTAGTCTATTCAATGATAAAGGAGAAATTGCTCTATTTGATAGTGTTGTGGTGGTCACCGATCGGCAAAATTTGGATGAACAAATTCGCAACAACATCAAGAATTTTGCGCAGGTCAAACACATCGTAGAAGCCATTACAGGCAAGCAAAAAGACATTAAAGTACTTGATCCCTCAGAAGAATCTGCCAGCAAGACCGTGCATATGCGATTGGCATTGGCGAACAACAAAAAGATTATTATTTGTACTGTGCAGACTTTTCCAAATGTGCTGAAAGCCATAGCAGATATGGAAGCCAAAAAAGTGGCGATCATTATTGACGAGGCACACAGCAGTCAGAGTGGTAATGCTGCTGCCAGTATGAATGCGGTTTTTTCGGATATGAATTTCGATGATTTAGAGCGAGATGAAGAGGGCAATTTTTCAACGGAGGACTTAGTAACTTATTTGATTGAGAGCAAAAAGATGTTGCCCAATGCGAGTTATTTTGCTTTTACGGCGACTCCCAAAAACAAAACTTTGGAGACCTTTGGTGTACCAGAAATCTACCACGATGAGCATAACGAACGCAAGACTCGGTTTCTGCCGTTTCATACCTATTCGATGAAGCAAGCTATCGAAGAAGAGTTCATTTTAGATGTCCTGAAAAACTACACGACTCACGAATCTTGGTATAAAATCAAGCAGATCAATGAGGCAGATACGGCAATAGAATTTGAGACTAAAGAAGCCAATAAGAAAATCTGAAAGTATGTGGAAGGACATGAAATGGCGATTCGTGATAAGGCAAAAATCATGATTGATCATTTCCACAAAAATGTTAGGCATTTGATCAAAAATAAAGCCAAAGCAATGGTTGTTTGTCGCTCCATTGATGCTGCTATTAAATACAAAGATGCCTTTGATGCTTACTTAGAAGAGATCAATTCTCCTTTCCAAGCGATTGTTGCTTTCTCAGGTAAAAAAGAACATTACAAGACGGGTGAAGAAGTGACAGAGGCAAAAATGAATCGCTTTGAAGAAGCAGAAAACGACATTCCCAAACAATTCAAAAAAGAAGATTATCGCTTCCTAATCGTAGCCAATAAATATCAAACGGGTTTCGACCAACCCTTGCTGCACACGATGTACGTGGACAAGCAGTTGTCTGGTGTACAAGCCGTGCAGACCCTGTCACGCTTGAATCGAGCGAAGAAACCACAAAAAAAAGACACCTTTGTTTTAGACTTTTACAATGAACTCGAAGACATCAAAGCCGCCTTTGCACCATTTTATACGACAACGGTGCTAAGCGAAGAAACTGACATCAATAAGCTACATGATTTGCAAGAAGCCTTGGATGATTACCAAATGTACGATCAATATGATTTGTACGATTTTTTTAGAAAGTTTTATAGCAACGCAGAACGTGGAGTATTGGATTATTTGATTGATAAGGTGAACGCCAATTTTCAAGAAGAACTTATCAAAGATCAGCAGATTGACTTTAAATCTCGCGCCAAAAGCTTTTATCGGACGTACAACTATCTTGTCAAAATCACGGATGCCGAAAATCAGTATTGGGAAATGCTGGCGTTGTTTCTAAAGCACTTGATTCCACATCTTAGAATAGAAGACGAAACAGAAGAAGAGAATATCTTGGAAGTCATTGAATTGGAAAATTACCGAACCGTATTACAGCAGGAGAAAGTAGATATTTTGCTAGAACCAGAAGTCGGCTTGGTCAATCCCATTCCAGTAGAAACCAAAGGAATGCTGTCCGAAAAGCAATTTGATACGTTGGAAAATATTGTGAATACTTTCAATCAGCGATTTGGTGGTGGATTTAGCGAAACCGAAGTAGATATTTTGACCCAACAAATTCCAGAAATGGTACTTCGCGAACAAGAGAATTTGAAATTCATCTATAACTCCGACAAAACCAACGCCAAAATTTCTTCGGATGAACTTCTTCGAAGAATTATGTCCGATTTGATGTTTACCCAAACTGATTTATTCAAGAAATTTTCCAATAATGAAACCTTTCAGAAAAAGTATCAGGATTTCATGTTTGATTTGTTGTGGAGTGCTAGAGGTGCGGTGAGACCTTAGGAGAGGAAAATTAGCTTTTATAATATTTTTTGCATGGTTTAGAACAAAAATTTAACTTCTAAGTTAAATAAATGTAGAAATAAACTCAAAAATGAATAGATTTACAACTCTATCTTCATTAGAGCGTTCAAAAAGGTAACTTATTATTCTATATAAATAGAAGAGGATGACCCTTTGTTTTTACAATTTTTAAATGCACATGCCAATGAAACCTATGAAGAAGAACTCAGTATTATTCGAGTGTGGTTGCAAAGGATTGGCGATAAAATTGGTGCAGAAGAAAAATATTTTAGACACGAAGCTTTCCGACGAGGAGACGCACGCGCACTACCACCTCGAACAAAATTTCTAGATTCAGATTGCAATTTGAGATTGTACTGTATGAGAGTAAATCGACATGCAGTTATTCTCTTCAATGGAGCGAAAAAACCGCTGCCACAGCCCAAGAATGCGACAATGTACGTCCGTATTTCTTAGAAGCTAACCGACTCACAATAACAATAGATAAGGCGATAGAAGATGGAGACATTCGTATAGATGAAGAGACAGGTGAACTTATTTTTGACGAAGATTTCCTATTAGAATTATGAAAAAATACAAAACTGTCACCCAATTTTTTGAAGAAAAAAGTCCAGCAGATATTGAACGATTTGTGGATAACAACTTAGCAATTACAGAACAAGTAGCAGCTATTTTAGAGCAAAAAGGATGGACACAAAAGGATTTAGCAAAAGCCATCGGTAAAACTGATGCAGAAATCAGCAAATGGTTGAGTGGTATGCACAATCTTACGTTGAGGAGCATTTCCAAATTGGAAGCTGCTTTGAACGCAGACTTGATCACAACACCTTTGGAAGCAAGTAAGCGATATAAAAAGATTGAATATGTTACCTTCACTGTTCATGCAAAACCGAATAGCTTGCCTACAAAAAATTATAACTACCAAAAGGTTAGTACTCCAAGTATGAAACTTATCAGAAGGTCAAAAATAGCTGTAGCATGAAAGAAGATGATTTAATGATAGATGCTAGTAAGATTCATTTACTTGCAATCAAAGTATTCAAATCTTTGTTAGAGACAACCGAAGATTTTTTAAATCAACCAGAGAAAGTAACTGCTTACAATTTTGGAGTAGATCAAGATTTTGCAACTAATCCAGAAGATGGTATAGTACGGTTGAGATTGTATTTTAAATTAGAAGGCTATAAGGCAGAGCAGCAGCCCTGCGGCATCGAAGCGGAGTATGGTATAGAGTTTCATTTTCAAATTGATGATTTCAGGGATTTTGTACAAGAAGAGGAGGGAGAAATTAAAGTACACGCCATGATGGGTAGCACACTAACAGGTATTGCTTATTCTACTTCTAGAGGAATCATTATGGAACGAATGCAAGGTACATTTTTCGATGAAGTAATTTTGCCAGTTATTGATCCTTTTAGTGTATTACAAAAGGAATCAAAAAACTGATAGAACTCTCGTAGACGACTAAATTTTTTCTCAACGTAAATCAAGATATGTCATATTTCACCTCCAAAAACTACAGCACACTCAACCCAATTTCCAGCACTTTACCAAAAGCAAAATATGACCTATCTGCACCTACCTAATCCACATCCAACGCCTCCTCCATCCGCATTTTCAAGTCCTCTAAATGATACTTCGAGACTTGACTGTTCTGCTTCTTGATGCCCGATTTCATCTCTTTTTGCAAGCGCATCAACGTTCCGCGCGCCATCGCTTTGATGTCGGTTTGATCGTATTTGTCTGCTTTCAATTCAAGTAACTCTGAGAGTTTATCCACATACGCGCGCTGCAAATTTCGGCGATACGGATCAATCGTTTTGCCAGAACCAATTTCTGTGAAAACACCCCTGCGTGTATCTTCAAATAGGTTCAACATGGTGTAAGCAGATGCGCCGTTCATCGCCTCTGCTTCCATTAGTCGATTGAGGCGATCGCCTTCAAATAAACGATTCAAAGTACTGACTTGTAAGGAGCGCAAACGCTCCATCATACCACTGGAAGCAGTTCTGGCAATGATGTCTTCATCAATCATCCAATTGGGTGTTTGGAAGAGTTGCTGATTTAAAAAACGAACTGCTTCTTGCTGCTTCACTTTCTCTACAGGCGTGAAAACTGCGCCTTCTTCATCCGATGTTTTGCGATATTCATAGACGCCGCCAACGATCGTACCGACATGGCGCATGTACTTATTCATCTGCCCAAACACTTGACCGTACAATTCCGATAAATCTGTGTAATCTTTACCTTCTTCCGCTGACCATTCTCTCAATTGAGGTACAATGCGCTTCAAATTAGCGATACCATATTCACTCGATTTCACTAAATCGTCTCCCAAATCTTCGGTTTGTGAAGTGGGATCAGCAGGATTACGGCGTTGCTGACCGAAGCGATACACAGGTTTGCCTGCGCGTTCTTTCACCCAATTGTTCAAGTACTTCTTATGCTCTTCTTCTGGTGAATTAGCGTCCGTTGGTTTGTAGCCGTAGATAATAGACCAAACATCATAAGGTCCAATATCAGGCATCAAAGCGACTTTGCCATCTCCTGGCTGGGCGACGTGGTTGAAACGCGCGTAGTCCATGATAGAAGGTGCTGTTCCCATTCTTTGAGTGAAGGAAACCGAACGCAGGGAATCCACTGGATAGGCAACGCTGGAACCCATATTGTGCGGGAGTCCAAGCGTATGTCCAACTTCGTGCGCAGCTACAAAACGAATCAAACGTCCCATTACTTCGTCTTTGAATTTGACGCCACGTGCATCTGGATTGATGGCGGCGGTTTGAACCAAAAACCAATTGCGCAGTAAGTTCATCACATTGTGATACCAAAGAATATCGCTCTCCAAAATTTCACCCGTGCGTGGGTCGTGTACATGTGGACCTTGTGCATTTTGAATCTCAGTAGTGATGTAGCGAATGACGGAATAGCGCACATCTTCTGGACTCCAGTCTGGGTCTTCCTCTGGCGTTGGTGGGTCTTTGGCAATAATCGCATTTTTGAAACCTGCTGCTTCAAATGCTGACTGCCAATCATCCACACCTTGCTTGATGTAAGGCTTCCATTTTTCTGGCGTTCCAGGATCGACGTAATAAACGATTTGCTTTTTCGGTTCTACCAATTCGCCTCTTGCAAAAGCGGCTTCATCTTTAGGTTCTAGCCTCCAACGCGTGATGTATCTGCGCTTGGCTGCTTTCTGTTCATCCAAGCCATAGTCGGTTTGTTGAATAGAAAAATAACCCACCCGCGCATCGTACAAACGTGGTTGCATTGGCTCTTCGGGTAGCTCAATAAACGACTGATTCATTTCAATAGACAAGGTTCCAGTCAATTGATTATCAGGCAGTTTAGTGCCGTTGTAAGTCAAAACGTGACGCACTTCTGTGTTTTTGGGATAGGATTTAGCATGGACGATTAAGCTGCGACTTTTATCCAAACTGCGAATGCCAAAACGTTTACGACTAGAATCATATAATGCGCCAATCATCGGTACATCGGTGGTGAATAATTTACCGACTTCGATCACATAAGCAGAGGTATCTTGATTAGGCGTTTTAATGTCAAAAGCCATCACAATTGGCTCGAAGTTATTGTTGCGCAAAGATTTATAAATTGGCTGATTGAAGTCGGCAACGCTATTAAAAGAAACCGAGCGCAGCAGAATCTTATCGTCCATTTTTTGCCAACGAATCACTTGCTGTGGACGGGACTTCATTCCTGCACCACCAAAGTTTAAGTTCTTGACATGACCAGAAATACGGCTGACGACTAGAATTTCTTTCTCCAATACGTCCTTGGATAATTCAAAGTAGTATTTGCCTTTGATTTTATGAACGGTAAAGAGTCCTTCATCACTTTCCACATCTTCTGCATCAGTGATAAGTTTTTCGTAAGGATGTTGCTCTTTTTTCATCGAATCCGAAGGTTCTTCTTTGGCTGCTTCTTGTGCAAAGAGCGATAAGCTAAATAGTATCGCTGTGAGTGTAAATAGATATTTTTTCATTGTAAAATTTGTGTAGTGTTGATTAAGGGAGTAGGTAAAATATAACCTACCCATACTACGGCTTTATTTTGCCCTTCTTCTACGTTGCGAAAATACTCATTATACTACGGCATAACTCCGTTTTTCCCGCCTTGAATAAGAACAAACTAAAACCACATTTTTGGGTATCCTATTATTACCTACTCCCTGATTGAACTGTTTATCTGTTGCTTCAATAGCAGTTCAAATCAGTATTTAGTTAAGAATGGCAAGTTCGGAAAAAATGGGAGATTTCTGTCTGCTGATTGTTATTCTTGAAGCACTTTATCGGCTTCTTGACGTAAATTTTAAGAAGTGAGCTTTGTAACAATCTCTCTTTCACTTTCTTTGTCTACACAGCAATTCTATCTACCTTGGCGAACTGCATTAGATTAGCTTATGAAAAATTTTACAGACTTATTAGGACGAATATTTCTAGGATTCATTTTTTTGTATGAAGCCTACGATTCCATGTTCTATTTCAAGGATACTACTGATGAAATGATTTATTACGGTCTGTCGTGGAATACAGAATGGCAACTGGTGGGCGGAATTATTCTATTGATGCTAGGCGGAATTTTGTTGTTAATTGGCTATAGAGTTCAGTTTGCAGTGCTGCTCTTGTTAGCATATTGGATACCTGTCACTTTCATTGTCCATTCTTTTTGGAACGATCCAGTGGACTGTTTAGTCAACTATCCTTGCATAGACTTATCCGAAAATTATAGGCGCATTCAGTCCATTTTATTTATGAAAAACCTAGCCATTATTGGTGGGCTGCTGATGGTGTTTTCTAATGGAACGCAGCGATATAGTGTTAAGAAACTATTTGCTACGGCTAGAGTGCCAGGCACGTAGCAATGTAGTACAGGCATTCCTTTCTGCTGCTTGTAAAACAAGGATTTCAGTGTCTCAAACAAGAATATTCGAGTTACATTCTTCTAATTTTGATCAATCCCAAAACCATTGCCACTTCCTCCTCCAAAGTCAAATTTGTATTATCAATTAATACTGCGTCTTCGGCTTGTCTCAACGGACTATCTGCTCTAGAGCTATCAATCTTATCTCGATGTTTCAGGTTGGCGAGTACTTCTTTAATTGGTGTTTCTTGTCCTTTTTGTAAAAGTTCATCGTAGCGTCTTTGAGCGCGCTCTTGGTCGGTTGCAGTTAAAAATAATTTCACTTTTGCATCTGGAAAAACAACCGTTCCTATATCTCTTCCATCTAAAATAACAGACTTTGCTTTGCCCATTCGCTGCTGCTGTTCTACCATTTTCCGACGAACGCTTGACAATGCAGCTACTTCGCTCACCTTACTAGAAACCCGCATGGTTCGGATAGCTTCTTCTACCTTTTTGCCATTCAAACAAGTTGTATTTGTACCTTCCTCGTTCTTGAATTGAATGTTGATTTGACTCAGTGCTTCTGCTACGGCTTGCTCATTTTCTAAGTCAATTTCATGATCCAAAAAGTAAAGCGTTACTGCGCGATACATTGCTCCTGTATCAATGTAAGCGTAACCAATTTCCTTGCTTAATAGCTTTGCTAAAGCACTTTTCCCACAAGCTGAATAGCCATCAATGGCGATGATAATGTCTTTCAAATTAGTATAATTTTATAGGGCGGTAAGGATTTTGTAACAAAAAAATAGCCAAGTAATATCCAAGGACTTCGTCACTCGTTTGGAAACGAGAAAATAGTCCTGTCAAGTTAGGAAACTTAACAGATCGGCTTTCACATTCTCACACCCAAACATTCCCTTATCGAACAGGAACAATTCCCTCTGGATCATTCTCGCCGCCAAAGGTATAAAAATCCTCCCCTCTCGCCGATAATTCCTTTGCTGGAACAGGCAATTGTGCAGGTGTCCCGAATTGCAAACCTCCTAAAGCACTGACTTCTTCACTCACTTCCCGATCAGATAAACGCCTTCTGTCTAACCACAAGCCAAAAGGTGCAGTCCCTAAGAGCTCTATGGCACGTTCATATAAGATGACTTCTTCTAACTCTTCCTTACTTGCTCTTTGTATGTATGGCAATTCGCCTCTATTGGTTCGACTGCTATTGTTCACAATGCTATTTGCTCCTTCCAATTCTCCTAGTCGAAGTGTTGCCTCTGCTTTTAGTAATTCGTTGTCCATCTTTAAGAAAACAGGCATTTTGCCAAAACTCCAACCATCGCCTTCAAAGCTAGGATCATTGCTATTTCTATGATGACGATAGTGTGAAAAATGCCATTCGCCTTTTACAGCTTCAAAGAAAACGCGCTCTTCAAAAACAAAATCACTTAATAGTCGTGCATCGCGCGATTGTGCTTTCTTTTCGCTCAAAGGAGATTCATTTTTCATTAAAACTTCTGGATAACGCGCTGGTTGTGAAGGATCTAAAGCTGCAACTAGACGCTGATCTATACGCGCCCAAAAAGGACCTTTACCTGTTTCTGCAAAGACATATTGCTGATAGCTTTGCCATACTTTCCCATCTACACTTGGTGCAAAGTCGAAGCTCAATCCTTTTTCTGCATGAGCTAAAACCGCAGACCAATTGGTGCTCTGGTTTTCTTCGGGCGTTCTAGCCACTTGCGCTAAAAAACGCGCGGCATAAGAATGCGCCAATTGTGAAAATTGATCGCCATCCAAATTTGCTTCATAGAAATAATTATGGAAAAAATCGAAGCCAATTTGCTCGCTTAATTCAATGGCTATCTCTAATTCTTCTACTGCTGCTTTCACCATTTCTTCATATTCCACAAAAGGCAACCCTGCTTCCAATTTTGTTTGTTCATCTACCAAAACACTCTTATCAAACAACAATCCCAAATATCCCCAACTCAGACCTCTCACTAAATGTGCTGCCGCTCGAATATTTTCATCCTGCACGCCTCCTTGATCTATCGTCACACCTTTGTCCAAGGCAATTAATACATCATTCGCTGAAGCGACCGACGAAAGCAAACCATACCAAGGTGTCTCTGTAATTGCGCGAAGATGCGCTGCTGCAGTCAATTGGTTGGGGAATTGTTCGCGGGGTTCCATACCCATTTCGATAGTTCCAAAATCTCCTCTTGATAAACCATACGCATCGCCTGCTACTAATAGTGCTAAATTCGGATGTTCGCCATGAATGGATTGCCACCAAGTGTCGTAGCTTTGCTGCAAAGTCTTCTGCAAATCTGCACCTGTGCTAATTACATTCTCTTGGTCGGGCGCAATATCGTTGATGGAATCAATGTCTTTGCAGGCATTTAATAATAAAACGACCGTCAGTAGTAAATATAGTTTTCTCATCTGAATAAAGGATTCAATTATAGTTTTCTCTAAAGAATATAAGTGTGGCTAGTGTGCGAACGGTTCTAGGGATTGGAAAAGTGTACTAGTGGAAATTTATACCTTGTTTGAGATACAAACTATTCATGGAGGGAATTGATAAGGTAAAGATAAGGCTTTTAAACCACTCAGGTAATAACAGTAATAAGCGTGTGTGTAACAAATTGCACTCTTATGAAAAATCGAAGGTGATAAAAAAACCTGATCTTTGCTTTTTTCAACTGATGGCGGCATCGAACCGCCATCAGTTGATCAAGGTTTACTAAGGATAAAAAATGGCTTTGCAGCCATTTTTTATCCTTAGTAAACCTTGATGGATTTGGATGGACTCGATGTCCATCTAAATCCAAAACAAGTTACTTTTGGCAAGCATTTGTGCAATTTGTCATATGACATGATTGTCTTGAATTGTATCCAAGATGCCATACGCTCTTCCAATTTATGAACTTACTTTGTTCCCAATTTGATATTTTCTCATCATCCACAACAACGCCACCAACGGAATCAAAAAATGCGGAAAACGCATGATAGACTCAGGCAACCATCGTAGCAAGGTCTCCTGCCAAAAATCGCTCTGAAAATACGCCCAAACTCTAGCAATCGTTGTCATAAAACCCCAAAAGACAATGTACATCATCGCTGGAATGGCAATTTTTCGAGGCAAAAAAATCGCGACTGCTACAATGAAATCCATAATGCCAACGAAAAGCAAAAATTGATTGACTTGCGCTTCTGGAAGTGATAAAATATTTAACACCATTTCCATAAAACCACCTGGACGAGGGTAGTAGCCGACTGCATAAAGTCCATGGCAAATGAAGGTGGTGGCGATGGCAATTTTGAGAAAGAAGAGAAGGTTTAATTGTTCGATTGTTTGATTGTTTGAAGACTTGTTATACCAGTAGAGAAATATGGGCGCACCAAATTGTAAACTATACTCTAAAAATTGAGCGAGTTGAAAGAAGCGTTCTTTGTAGTAGAGAAAGGCAAGAAAAATTAAACCTACTGCGCCGATTGGCAAAAAATGACCAAAAAAGCGAGGGAGTTTTTTAAGGAAAAGAGAAATGAGTGCACAAAGCAAATAGAAAACACCAATAATCTTCGTCGCTATCGTAATATTTTCATCTACGGCAGCATTTGTGACATAATCGCTCCAAGGCGTTTGAAAAATTCCTTCGACTAGCCAACTCATCCAAGCCTCATCCCAAAGCAAGGTACGATAAGGCGCACCATACAAAAGGTGTTGCAAACCTCTACCTAAAAAAACAGTAAAAGCAGCGGCTTGCAACAAACGAAATATCAAGGTTTGATTATTTTTAATTTTTACTAAATCACTCAAAATCAAAACTCTGCGTGCTCAGCGGACTCTGCGTGATAGATAATTAGCTAACGCCCTCATTCATCAAATACGCCTTCAAAAATTCATCAATATTACCATCTAAAACGGCATCAGTCTGACTGGTTTGATAATTGGTACGATGATCTTTCACACGGCGGTCATCCAAGACATAACTGCGAATTTGAGAACCCCATTCATTACTGGATTTTCCTGCTTCAATCTCGCTTTTGGCGGCTTGTTGCTTCTTCAATTCAATCTCATACAAACGAGAGCGCAGCATTTGCATCGCTTTTTCTCGATTCAAGTGTTGAGAACGCTCTTCTTGGCATTCTGCAACGACACCCGAAGGTAAATGTCGTACCCGAACGGCAGATTCTGTTTTATTCACGTGCTGTCCACCTGCGCCACTCGCTCGGAAGGTATCCCATTCCAAATCGGCTGGATTGATGTCCACTTCAATGCTATCGTCCACCATAGGATGCACGAATACGGAAGAGAAGGAAGTCATGCGTTTTCCTTGTGCATTGAATGGACTCACGCGCACCAAGCGATGTACGCCATTTTCACCCTTTAGCATTCCAAAAACGAAGTCGCCTTTGATCTCAATTTCCACGGATTTGATGCCTGCCATATCGCCATCTTGACGATTGAGCAAAGAAACTTTGTAGCCATTTTTCTCTGCCCACATGACATACATACGGAGCAACATTTCTGACCAATCGCAACTTTCTGTACCGCCAGCACCTGCATTAATTTCTAGAATCGCGCTGAGTTCATCCTCAGGTTGATTGAGGGTAGATCGAAACTCCAAATCTTCGATCGCTGCCAAGGCTTGCTCGTAGCGTTCGTCTACTTCGGCTTCAGTCGCTTCACCTTCTTTTTGGAACTCGTCGAGTACTTCTACGTCTTCCACTAAGGTATTGACACGCTCGTAGCTGCTGACCCACTGCTTGTGGCTTTTCATTTCTTTCATCACCACTTCCGCAGCTTTCGGGTCATTCCAAAAATTGGGATCAAGGGACAACTGTTGTTTCTCTTCTATCTGTATCAGTCGGTTATCGACGTCAAAGATACCTCCTAAGCAATGCCATACGGCCTTTTAAGTCCTTTAGTTGATCTAAAGTCATGGTTAGTAAATTTTTTATGACTCTTTGATAATTCTTGCAATTCAGCGTACATGCCGCATCACTGCTTCTGGAAGTTCCCTACGGACAAGCTGCGGCAAAGGTTTTTAAAAGGGCAGACATAAAATTCTGTGAAACAGAATTTTATGTCTGCCCTTTTCAACCTCCTCCCGCCCGAGCAACGTAGTTGCGAAGGGCGGTACACACATATTTTGCAAAATTTGTCAAAGAACCTTTTTTATTTTAATGATGAATTATGAATACAGAACGATTAATCTATCATACTCACCTTATGATTCATAAAAAGGATCGCAAATGTAAATGATTATCCTAATAAAGTTGTGAAGAATAGTCGTATTCCTTTTATAAGATTATAAGTAAAATTATGATTAGGGAACTTATAAAAAATAAGATACCCACTTTAACTCGTTTCTTTGACCTATAAAAGCACTTAAGAAATGAGCCGTCCGTAAGGATGCCTAATTTTTGAAGCACTTTTAGAAATCAAATTAACTTCGTTCTAATGGATATCTTATTTCTTACAAATTCCCTTAAGGTTTGAAAAGGCAGCATTTGAAATGATTAAAAATGCATAAATTTTCTTCTCTTAGACGCTTTCATGATTAAATACGTTCTCCTATCAAAGAGGATAATCTTCAGCCTCATTTGATATCTTTCTGTGCAATCTCAATTTTAAGGAGATGATTAAGATCAAAAAAGTATACATGAGAATAGAAAAGACTATATTTTACACCACTATGTTACTCTGCTCTCTTTTATCGAGTTGTGGCTTAATCGCTTTCATGAATATTCAAGATGCTTTTGAGGCAGAGACTATTTCTACACAATTGTTTAGAGAAGAATTAGACTTCGAAGAGATCAATGGATTTATAATTATTCAAGTAGAATTTAGAGGACAGTTAAAGAATTTCATATTTGATACTGGTGCAACAACTAGTCTTGATCAAAATCTTGCTGCCCAATTGAATATCAAAACATTAGGTAAGGTCAAAACATTTGATTCTAATAATACGAAGCAATATATCCCGTATGTAACTATTGAGGAGTTTAATATTGGGAATATCTCGTTTTATAATACAGTAGCGAGCATTTCAGATATGGAAAAAATTAATACTGCTGCTTGTATAGAAGTATCGGGAATTATTGGCTCTAATGCAATGAAGAAGTGTATTTGGCAAATTGATTATCGAAGAAAGAAGATGGTTGTTACTAATGATCAAGATCGTCTAGGTTTATCAGGTCAAGAAAGTAAAATTCACTTTTCAGCCACTAGTAGAGGCACTCCTACGATTGCTTTATATAGTAATGAAAGGTATTGGGGAGAAGTAATTTTTGATACTGGCTCAAATGGAGGGATTGCACTAGATGAAAAATATTTACTTTCTTCTTCTTTCATCGTAGGTCAATCTTATAATTTGGGGGTTCATGGTGAGAAAATACGGATGTTTAAAATATCGAATGTATCTCATCTTGACTTAGACCATAGTCTTACCTTGGAAAACCAACTTATCACTTTTGGAAATGAAATACGCTTTGGGATTATTGGTAATAAGTTCCTCAAAGATTATAAAGTGACAATAGATTGGACGCATTTACAAATCTTATTAGAAAAATATGATACAGAGATGAGTATTCATGATAGGAGCTTTGATTTTTATCCTCGATTCATAAAAGATAGAGTCATTGTAGGTTCAATTTTATTGAGCTCACCAGCTTATGAAAAAGGGCTGAGACTGAACGATCAAATTATTGCCATAAACGATCTAAGCTTTAAAGAAGATGTTTATAATAAGTATTGTCAGTACTTACAAAGCAGAAGTCAGTGGGAAGAAATTAAGCTAACTATTCAGAAAGGAGATGAGAAGCTGGAATTTATCTCTAATAAAAGAGAACTTATGGAACTTTTGGAAGAGAATAATTGAGGAGTAAGAAAGTGGAAATACCTGTTCCATCTACCAAGAGAAGACAAGGTTGCATTTGACTCAATCCCAAGTAGACGCGCTCGCTCACCCAAGACACTGAATGACGAAAATTTCCGTAGGCATAACTCCAAAAACCGAGACCTGATAGGATCTTCGCAGTACTACGATAGCTGCACAAGCCACTCAACACTCTCATCCAATACTTCGTTACATCGTCTGTTCTCTGAAAACGACTCACGCCCTGTTGGAGACTTTTGTATTTATACATAAGGCTTATATAGCTAGAATAATGATGAGTAGTTTAAAGATGGGAAATATAGATTTTAACTATCCTCACAATCATACAAAGTAAAAGATAATAAAAGTTTCATTCGTAGTCGTGACTAGTTACATTTGAGAGGAATTAGTAATTTCCCTAAAGAAAATTACCTACTGGTGCAGCGGAAATCGTTATTTTCTCTAATTATTTTATGAAGCAAGACACCTTTTTATGAAAAATACACATTAGCATGCGATTAAAACAAATTTTACTATTTTTCTCAAGTATTATCTTATTTCAAGGAATCAATGCTCAGTTGAGCATACCTGATATTCCCTATTCTCTTGAAAATCAATTAGCCCTTTCCAATGTTCCAGTCGAAGAAATGCCTGCTATTGACCTAGAGGCGATTCAAGCAGAAGATGAAATAATGGACAACGAACCAGACTTACCTTACCGTTTCGGTATTGAGCATGAGGTGAGTTTGGACATGGAAAATTCGGGTGTTTGGGTGGATTTACCAAATGGTGCACGACTTTGGCGATTAGCGATTTACGCGCCAGAAGCACTATCCATTAATTTGGTTTATGAAGATTTTTTCTTGCCACAAGGGAGTAAATTCTTTTTGCACAATGGAGATTACGAACAAGTCTTAGGTGCTTTTACCGCACGAAATAATAAGTCAGATCGCGCCTTTGGAACTGCTTTGGTTTATGGTGAGACCTCCTATTTGGAATACTATGAACCTGCTCAAGTCAGAGGTCAAGGGAACATAGCGATTAGTAAAGTGGTTCATGGCTACCGTTCTATTTTTAAAAGCAATAATCAACTCGGCGATTCAGGAAGTTGTAATGTAGACACCGAATGTTCGCAGGGCGATGATTGGAGAGATCAAATCAGAGCAGTCGGAAAAACGATTGCTGGTGGATTCTTATGTACAGGAACATTGGTTGGAAATGCAACGGGTGATTTGCGTCCTTACTTCCTCACTGCAAATCACTGCGGATTCTTTAGTAGCATGGTCGTCTATTGGTTGTTCGAGCGTCCAAACTGTGGTTCAGGTACACCAGATGATACTAAAACAACTACTGGTGGTACGTTGCTGGCGAGCGTAGATGGCAATACAGGCGGTTCTATTCGACTCTCCGATCACTTACTAATCGAACTTTCCGAAAATCCATCGGATGCCTTTAATGTGTATTATGCTGGTTGGGATGCAAATGGCGCGATTCCGCAAGCTGTAACAGGGATTCATCACCCTGCGGGAGATGCTAAAAAAATATCCATGGAAAATGATCCGTTGACCAGTACCGTTTATCTACAAAACACTACCAATCCAAACGCAGGACAATGGCGTGTGGCAGATTGGGATAGCGGAACAACGGAAGGTGGCTCTTCGGGTTCTCCAATATTTGATAATACGACCAAACGTATTGTAGGAATGCTTTCGGGTGGTTTTGCAGCTTGTGGAAATAACTCTGCGGATTGGTATGGCAAATTCTCTTTTGCTTGGAACAACAATGGAACTACCAATCCTGCTTTTCGCTTGAGAGATTGGTTGGATCCTAATAATACTGGAACACTGGCGATAGATGGTTATGATATAAATGAAAGTGATTTTACTTTGAGCAGTTCGTCTACCAATGAAAAGAACTGTTCAGGAAATACCGTTGTCAATAGTGTCAGCTATACTATTATGGTTCAAACAAATAGTGGAAGTACTGATCCAGTTACGCTTTCTGTGAGTGGGCAACCTAGTGGAGCGAGTGTATCCTTCTCCACCAATCCAGTAGTGCCAGGAAATTCAACTGTGCTTACAGTAAGCGGATTGACTTCCGTTGCAGTAGGTAATTATATTCTTGATGTACAAGGTATGAATGCGAGTGGCAATGATAACCTTCCACTGAATTTGGAGGTACTGGATAACTGTAATATAATTTGTGATAATATCACCAGTACAGACGTGCCTGTTACTATTCCTGGTAGTACAACGGTTGAATCTGATATTACAGTGACAGATATGGGCATAGTAACAGATATAAACGTTTCTTTTAGTGGAACTCATGATCGTGTTAGAGATTTAACTTTTGAACTTCGGAGTCCTGATGGTACTACAATTCAGTTAGTAGATTTAGAAAATCCTTGTGACGGAAGACAAGATGATTTTGATTTTGGTTTTGATGATGAATCAAGTTTATCCAGTATTCCTTGTCCTCCAACTACTGGTCTGCTTTACGTACCTGAGGAAGCCTTAAGTGCATTTGATGGAGAAGAAATTAATGGAACTTGGACTTTAATTGTTACAGATGTAAGAAGTGCTAGAACTGGAGTACTAAACAACTGGCAATTAGACTACTGTATTCAACCAATGTCTATGGGCTGTAGTCCAACGTTGACAGTAGAGGGCGATCCGATGAATAATGATATTATAGATCCGGGCATTTACCAAGCATCTAATGCTATTACGGCTACAGGAAGAGTAGAATCAAGCTCAACGGTCACTTTTGAAGCAGGACAATCAATTACACTCTCCTCCGACTTCATAGCAGAAAATGGCTCAACTTTTACTGCACGTATACAAGCCTGCGCGAGTGCCACTGAAGAAAATATGATAGAACCTAGGACAGAACAAACGGAGTTCTTACAAGAAGTAGCTATTTTTCCTAATCCCTTTAGAGGGCAAACGACGATAGCGTTAAATTTAATAGAAGAGGGTGAAGTGAGAATTCAACTATTTGACGTGACAGGAAGACAAGTAGCTACTGTTTTGGAAACTAGTTCTCAATTAGCGGGTGCTTATCAGTATCAGTTGGATGCAAATAACTTAGAAACAGGGATTTACATTTTGACGGTCTCTGTTAATGGAAAAGTGCAAACTAAAAAGTTATCAGTTATGAAGTAAATTGATATTCACTTTGTCTCTTATCTAAAATTTACCTTATTATAATGATTACCTGCCACGATAGTACCACTATCGTGGCTTTTTTACTGCTAACGCAATCCTTTTTGAGTAGGCTTCCGATCGTCCTAATTAAGTTAACTCCAAGCTAAAATCTATACCAAAACTAACAGCTTTGTTCTTGATTAAATCACCAACAAATCTCTTTAGTAAAAGAACCAAGAACTTGAATCATGTATAAACGCTTGTCTAAAAAATTATAGAAAGAATTTATCAGTTTAGCTCCCGATAGCTATCAGAAAATGAATGAATTATTTCAACAATATATCCGTAAATTATTGATTATCATAATGATGTGATTTGTATGAGCTCTAAAATACTCAACAAAGTCAACCCCATATCAGAAATTTCCACAATCATACTAGTAAAAGGAGATTCAGACTTTAATTCATAGTATCAACAAGCTACCTTTGACAGAGATTGACATTTCTATTAGAGAAAAACACCCTACCATGCAGCGCAAACTATCATTTTCTCTAATTCTATAAGGAAGCAAGAATCCTATCATAAAAACACACACAACATGCGACTAAGTCAAATCTTACTACTCTTCATCAGCGTATTCTTATTCAAAGGAGTAAATGCTCACTAAGCATACCTGATATTCCTTATTCTCTTGAAAATCAATTAGCTCTTTCTAATGTTCCAGTTGAAGAAATGCCTTCTATTGATCTAGAGGCGATTCAAGCAGAGGATGAAATTTTTGACAATGAACCAGGTTTGCCCTACCGTTTCGGTATTGAGCATGAGGTGAATTTGGATATGGAAAATTCAGGTATCTGGGTAGATTTACCAAATGGAGCGAGGCTTTGGCGATTGGCGATTTATGCGCCAGAGGCATTGTCTATCAACTTGGTCTATGAAGACTTTTTCTTGCCACAAGGGAGTAAATTTTTTTTACACAATGGCGATTATGATCAAATTTTAGGAGCGTTTACTGCGCGAAATAATAAATCAGATCGAGCATTTGGAACGGCTTTGGTTTATGGAGAAACTTCCTACTTGGAATACTACGAACCTGCTCAAGTTAGAGGTCAAGGAAATATTGTGATCAATAAAGTAGTACACGGTTATCGTTCCATCTTTAAGAGTAACAACCAGCTAGGCAATTCAGGAAGTTGTAATGTAGATACCGAATGTTCGCAGGGCGATGATTGGAGAGATGAGATTCGAGCCGTTGGAAAGACGATTGCAGGTGGATTCTTATGTACAGGAACATTAGTTGGAAATGCAACAGGCGACCTGCGACCTTACTTCCTTACTGCAAATCATTGTGGATTCTTTAGTAGCATGGTGGTCTACTGGTTGTTTGAGCGTCCGAATTGCGGTTCAGGCACACCAGATGATACTAAAACAACAACTGGCGGTACGTTGCTAGCGAGTGTAGATGGCAATACAGGCGGTTCTATTCGAGTTTCCGATCACCTACTCATTGAACTTTCCGAGAATCCATCGGATGCTTTTAATGTGTATTATGCAGGTTGGGATGCAAATGGTGCGATTCCGCAAGCCGTAACTGGAATTCATCATCCTGCTGGTGATGCCAAAAAAATATCAATGGAAAATGATCCATTGACTAGTACAGTTTATCTACAAAATAATACGAATCCAAACGCAGGACAATGGCGTGTGGCGGATTGGGATAGTGGAACGACAGAAGGTGGTTCTTCAGGTTCTCCGATTTTTGACAATGTGACCAAGCGTATCGTAGGAATGCTCTCAGGCGGTTTTGCAGCTTGTGGAAATAATTCTGCGGATTGGTATGGCAAGTTTTCTTTTGCTTGGAACAACAATGGAACTACCAATCCTGCTTTCCGCTTGAGAGATTGGCTGGATCCTAATAATACAGGAATACTTGCCATAGATGGATATGACACCAGCGGTGGTGGTGGAACGGATTTCTCCTTGAGCAGTTCGTCCACTAGCGAAGAAAATTGTTCAGACGATGACGTAATCAACAGCGTCAGTTATACTATTATGGTTCAAACGAATAGCGGAAGTACCGATCCAGTTACGCTTTCTGTGACTGGAGAACCAAGTGGCGCAAGTGTATCTTTTTCTACCAATCCAGTAGTGCCTGGCAATTCGACTGTTCTTACCATTGGAGGACTGACCTCTGTTGCTGTAGGTGATTATGTATTGAATGTGGAAGGAACGAATACCAGCGGAAGTGCCAATCTTCAATTGAACCTAAAAGTGTTGGATAATTGCGCGACTATTTGTGATAATACGATGAGTACCGATGTACCCACAGCCATTCTAAATAGCGCGACTGTTGAATCGGACATCGTCATAACTCGTACAGGAACGATAACGGATGTCAATGTCTCCTTTAGTGGCACACATGGTCGTATTCGCGATCTGACTTTTGAATTAAGAAGTCCATCTGGTACTAGAATTCAGCTGGTGGATTTGGATGATCCTTGTAATGGAAGACAGCGCGATTTTGACTTTGGATTTGACGATCAATCTACTTTGACCATTGATGATGATTTACCTTGTCCTCCAACGAGCGGATTGAATTATCAGCCAGAGCAAGCCTTGAGTGCCTTCAACAATGAAGAAATAAATGGTACTTGGACGCTCTTTATCACCGATGATAGAAATCGCTTCACGGGTGAATTGGAAGCATGGCAATTAGATATTTGTACTGGTGGTGGAGGCATGGGCGGTGGTCCAACTTGTAATGATGGTATTCAAAATGGACTGGAAACGGGCGTTGATTGTGGTGGTCCAGATTGCCCTCCTTGTATGATGGATCCTACTTGTGACGATGGCATTCAAAATGGTTTGGAAACAGGTGTCGATTGCGGTGGTCCAGATTGCCCGCCTTGTATGATGATGACTTGTGATGTACCAACTGGTCTATTTGAAACCAACAATACAGGAACTTCAGTTACCTTGAATTGGACAGCTGTTCCAGCGGCAAATACCTATACGGTACAAGGACGCCAAGCAGGTACGACGCGTTGGAGATTGAATCAAAATAGTAGTACAAACTCTACGACGATTAGTAATAACATCGTTTCAGGTGTCACTTACGAATGGAGAGTTCGCTCCAATTGTGATGATGGCATGAGTGATTTCTCTGCAATCGCAACCTTCACGGCAGGTTCTAGCGCAAGTGGCGATATAGAGAATAGAAATGGGAATATAGAAATGGATGCCACTTTACAAGCCAAAGTTTATCCATCTCCAACAAGCGACTTGCTAAATATCGTGACCAACCAAACAGTTGAGCAAATTGAAATTGTAGATATGACTGGAAAAGTGGTCAGAACAGTGGTAACAGACATAGATCATACTACAACTCAACTGAACATCAATTACTTAACGAACGGGCACTATTTTGTGCGCATTAAGACAGTGGATGATGTACAGACTTTGAGATTTGTGAAGATATAGTTGAATTGACTGTATTTATACTAAAAAAAGAGCTTGGAGAGACCTCTCTCCAAGCTCTTTTTTTGACCCCAAAACTTAATTCTATCGTTCTAATCCACCACCAACTCCAGCTCATTTAGCTCCTGCTGTACAATGTGCGATGGCACTTCTCGATACTCATACTCCTGATTTCGCAACTGCGGAACAAAACCTGCATCCCGAATGGCTTGTTGAATCCCATCTGCCGTAAAGCGGAAGTTAGCACCTGCGGCGGAAACTACATTTTCTTCAATCATAATACTTCCAAAATCATTTGCGCCCGCGTGGAGCGTGACTTGAGCAACTTGCTTACCAACCGTCAGCCAAGAGGATTGAATATTGACCACATTGGGTAACATGATTCTACTCATCGCGATCATGCGGACATATTCGTCGCCTGTACAAGTATTTCTAGCACGTTTGATGCGTTTCAGAATGGTATCTTCATCTTGGAAGGGCCAAGGAATGAACGCTAAAAAACCATTGGCGTCTGCTGGTTTTTCGGATTGGACTTGGCGCAAATCAACGAAGTGTTGCATTCGCTCTAAGTTGGTTTCGATGTGTCCAAACATCATCGTTGCGGATGTCGTCAAATGCAATTGATGAGCAGCACGCATCACATCCAACCATTCTTTTCCACCACATTTTCCTTTAGAAATTAAGCGGCGGACACGGTCGGCAAGAATTTCTGCACCTGCACCTGGCAAGGAATCTAAACCTGCTTCTTTCAAGGCTTTCAGCACCTCATAATGCGATTTTTTTTCAAGTTTAGCAACGTGCGCAATCTCTGGTGGACCGAGTGCATGGAGTTTTAAATTGGGATACAATTCCTTCAACTCACTGAATAAATCACAATAATACTGTAGCCCCAAATCTGGATGATGACCACCTTGCAAAAGCAATTGCTCTCCACCAAAAGCGAAGGTCTCGTCTATCTTCTTTTTGTATTCTGCTATCGTAGTGATATAAGCCTCTTCGTGTCTCGGACGGCGATAGAAATTGCAAAATTTACAGTTGGCGATACAAACGTTAGTCGTATTGGAATTGCGATCAATGATCCAAGTCACAACGTCGTTCGGCACATGATGTTGGCGCAACTGATTGCCCACATACATCAAATCTGCGGTTGTCGCATTTTCAAATAAGAAAACGCCCTCTTCGGCACTCAAAAATTCTAAGTTCAACGCGCGCTGTAATAAACTATCTACTTGCATTTTTCTATTAGATATGAGATTTTCAGAAGTGAGATTAGAGACAAAGAATCTCCTAATTTCACAACTTTCAATATAAATTGAACGCTAAACAAAGAGAAGAGTTTAATTTTTAGAACTCGCTTATTAATGAAAGAAAAAAGGCTACGATTTATCATATAACTCATGTCCAATAACGTGATAAGTTGTGTCCTTTTAAGAATTAAATCTGTCTCCACTAAACAATCAATCCCCTTACTTGTGTTACCCTAATTCATTCTTAACTTTACTTAAAAGCGTTATTCATGAGAAACACACTTTATCTTTTCTTGCTTGCTTTAGCATTTGTCTATGCTTGCGAACCAGCAGCAGAAGAAGAAACAACAGAAGATACAGCTACCGAGAATATGGAAGCAGAGGAAATGACTGACCAAGCAGAAGAAGCTGCGGATGTGGAAGTCACGATTCCTTCGGGCGACAATTATTCCACAACGGTTGTGGAGGAAGGGATTCCAAGTCCGCGCAAAGAGATGAAAGCAACGATTGGCGATGCGGAAGTGACGATCAACTATGGTAGTCCATCGGTACGTGGCAGAACCATTTGGGGCGACTTAGAACCTTACGATGAAGTTTGGAGAACAGGTGCAAATAAAGCGACGACCATTTCTTTTTCCAAAGATGTAAAAGTGCAAGGAAAAGACTTAGCCGCAGGGACGTACGCGCTCTTTACCATTCCAAGAGAGGGCGATTGGACGGTTATTTTTAATAGCAAACCGGATCAATTTGGTGATTACAACTACGATGAAGCAGATGATACATTACGCGTAAAAACAACACCTAGTATGATGGACAATGCCGTTGAGCAAATGGAGTTTGTGCTAGATGGCGATCAAATTGTCTTGCGTTGGGATAAGGTTTCTGTGCCTTTTACGGTGGCGGGGTAGTCATTTGAACCACAAAGGAAACATAAGACACAAAATAAAATGACAAAAGTTCTTTGTGTCCTTTTGTACCTTTATGGTTCGTCCACTCGTGCTGTAACTAATGTTTGTAACCCCAAATCAACGAATAAACAACTCAACAGATCAACAGAAATAGACTTTGGGGGTGTCCAAACGGACTGAGATCATTACCCTTATTCACCTGATACCGTTAGTACGGACGTAGGGAAAAGTCATTAAGCGTAACAGCAATAGCTTTCCGTTTATCGCTTTTTATTAGCGATGCTTTTCCGTAAATTAGCCATCCATGACAATAAAAATAAACAACCAATCCCAAACGCTTGAAAATTCCTTATCTATTAAACAGACCCTCACCCAATTCAATTTATGGGAAGAGACAGGCATTGCGGTAGCAATAAATGAGGTGGTAATTCCTAAATGTGATTGGGAGAGTCGGTTGTTGGAGGATGAAGATGAGGTATTGGTGGTGACGGCGACGCAGGGAGGGTAAGGGAATAATGAATATCGAATATCGAACACCGAATCATGAAGTTTGCTAAATAGGACGTGTTCCTAAACTTCTTTATTAAAAACTTCCAGTGATGGAAGTATGTTTTAGTCATAAAATCATCAATATGGATGTACTAGAAATAAAAAATGATTTACTGAGGCTAGTGGTGGAAACCAATGATGCTGCACAGTTAGATATGGTACGTAACTATTTCAAGATTTTGAAGAAAGAAACTAAGCCGACAGTGGAGATAGATGCGCAAGAAAAACGAATGATAGAAATAGGTCTAAAACAAATTGAGGAAGGGAAAGTAATATCAAATACAGAAGCAAGACAAAGAATCAAAAAATTTTTACAATCCAAGTCAGCATGAATACTATGAATTGGTCTGATTTGGCTTACCTGTCACACACAGATATTTCTACTTATTTGACAGAGACTTATTCGTTAGATATAGCGATTAAATTTGAT
>JBCDFY010000044.1:0-35559 GCA_039176995.1 Bacteroidota bacterium | reverse complement strand
TTTTGAAAAAATACGTAACAATAAATATATAAAACGAATTATAAATCCTTACACTCTCCTTCATTTTTTACTACACCATCTGGATTGATAGTTCATTAAAACACAATTATTTCAAGCTATTTTAAACGATTAACACTATGAAAACAGCTATGGGTTTGCTCTTTTGCTTATTGAGCATAGGACTTTTCTTAACCTCCTGCGAGCAACAAACTACTGATTTACCTTCTTCTGAACTAGAAATACAAAGCGAACTGACTACCTATTTTGCTTTAAAAGGAAACACCATTCGAGACCTTGATTTTCCACCACAATCCATTCAGCCTCGGACGACTAGCTTTGGCAGTTTTTCTTTGCCCGTTGAAGGCATAGAAGGTGTGAGTTTCAAAGGTGCAGTTGCTCCCAACTCAAGACCTTGGTATGCCAATTGGTCTTTCTATGATCGAGTAATCCATGGAGGAATGTCTCAAGCTATTGATGATTTACCAGTAGAAGTAGTATCTGATAATGGAGGAGAAGGAACGGGAACGACGACTTGGACGAATGATAAAATTTGGGTATTGGATGGAGTGGTGTTTATCAATCGAGGAGATGTGTTGACCATTGAGCCAGGAACTGTCATTCAAGGGCGCGAAGGAATAGGGAGAAGAGCCTCTGCTTTAGTGGTCGCCCGCGGTGGAAAAATCATCGCAGAAGGAGATACTTCAAGACCGATCATTTTTACTTATGAAGGCGACAAGGGCGAGACCGACCCAACTGTGAGGGGAAAATGGGGCGGTTTGATTTTACTAGGAGATGCTGTCATCAATTCTGATTTGGGTACGAATTCTGTTGAAGGACTTTCGCCCGCAGATAATCGCGCTTATTTTGGTGGAAACAATGACGAGGATAATTCCGGCGTCTTGCGCTATGTTTCTATTCGTCATAGTGGTTCAAAATTTGGAATAGATAACAACGAAATTAATGGCTTAACGCTGGGTGCAGTTGGAAGCAAAACAATTATCGAAAAAGTAGAAGTAGTAGGGACGCTAGATGATGGATTTGAGTGGTTTGGTGGAACAGTGAATTGTAAAAATATCATCGCTGCTTATTGTGGAGATGATGCTTTGGATTATGATTTAGGATATAGAGGAAAAAATCAATTCGTCATTGTCCAGCAAGACGAAACAGTAGGAGACAAAGGAGGAGAACACAGCGGCGGTGACAATGCGACGGCTCTTCCTTATTCAGCACCTGTGTTTTTCAATGTGACTTCCATTGGGCGTCCTGCTAGTAAGGCCGTACTTTTCAATAATAATGCTGGAGGTGAATACCACAATAGTATATTTATGAATTACGGAGAAGGCGTTGAAATAGAATATGTTGAGAATAGTCAATTTCATTCTTTCCGCCAGTTTCAGGAGGGGAATTTGAAGATAGAAAACAATATTTTCTTTAATATTCAATCTGGAACTTTGCCTCAAGATTTACTGAAAGTGAATTTTAAGTAGCAACTTATTTACTTCTAAAAAAGGCTTGATGAACACTTCATCAAGCCTTTTTTTATCTACCCAGCTGAACACGTGCCAAACCTTCCGAAAAATCCCGCACTTCTAAGTATCTTGGTGAAATTACGACTTGACCTCTCTTATTAATAAAGCCAATACCTTCATAAAAAGCAACTCTTGCTAAACCATTTTTGAACTCCCAAGCCAAACCATATTCCGCAGCAGTAATTTTATTGCCTTCCGCATTCATGATGCCCCAAAGTTGGCGTTTATCTTGATAGAATGTCAAGCTGTCCGAAAAGGGGAGGAGTTGCTCATAAGCTGCTGGAATTACTTCTTCGCCACTCGCTGCAATCGCTCCAAATTTTCCTCCTTTTTCCATCAACCACCTTCCTTCTTTTCCGTACCACAGCGCATCATAGTTTTCAGACAAACGTGCTCCTTTTTCATCAACTAAAAAATAGCCAGAATCTTCACCCACTGAAGCAACACCTTCTTCAAAATTGCTGGCACTTTGGTATTGGAAAGGAACGATGATATTTTCTTCAATATCCAAGAAACCATACTTCCCATCTTTCTTCGCTTTTATTAATCCATTGATTGGCAGTTCGATACGATCATATTTTTCGGAAATGACGAAACTTCCAGTTGTATCTATGATACCATACTTTCCGAAGCCCTTTGCTTTTGCCAAACCATTTTCAAAGTTAGAAACCCGCGCAAATTGCATTGGAATTACCAGTTTGCCCGACTTATCAATGAAACCATAAATTCCATCTTTTTGCACTCTTGCCAAACCATTGCTAAAGTCTTGTACTTCTTCAAAAGTGGCAGGAATCACCCATTTCCCAATTGCATTGATGAAGCCCATTTCGTCCTCCCAAGTCAAGGCACGCGCCAAGCCTTCTCGGAATGCCCAAACGCCCTTGAATTGCGGTTTGATGACATAATCGCCTTTTTTATTGATGAATCCCCATTCGCCTTTCACTTGCACTGCTGCGAGTCCTTGCTCGAAGTTTCTAGCATCGTCAAAACGTGTCGGGATCACCATTGTTCCTGCCTGATTAATGTAGCCCCATTTGTAGAGTGCCTCGCCAAAATCTTCTTGTTCTGGAGGTAAATCATCAATGGTAGAGTCTTCCGAGCTGGAGTTGTTTTCTTGACTAGCATCTCCTTGGCATTGCCAGAGGAAAAGAGCAAATAGAAATAATAAATGGATGCGGAATAGATTCATGGCATTTAAATTCAAGTTAAAAACTGTCATTCTGTAACGTATAGAGCAACCTCTTTGGATTTAATGGTGTCTTAAGACGGGTGAGTACAATACTCCTTCATTCAAAATTCAATCATTCACTCATTGCAATATGAAATATCTCCTCTTCCTACTTCTTCCTTCCTCCTTCTTCTTTTCTCAAAACGATTGGACGTTCTACGAAAGTAAAGATAAGCAATTCAAAATCTTAGTACCAGGCGAACTGCGCGAGAAGATTGATACCTTCGAAACGGACTTAGGTGAATTGCACTATCACACACTATATCATCAAGCCACAGCAGAAACGGGAAATCAAGTCTATATGTTGAGTTATTGCGATTATCCCGAAGGTTCGATACATTCCGATTCAACAGAAATCTTAGCTGATTTCTTCGAAGAAACCATTCAAACTGCTAAATTTAGCATCAATGGCGACCTGATGTACAAAGCAGATCGAAACTTGTACAGCTATCCTGGAAAATATTGGCGCATTGACTATCGAGATGGGCAAGCGGTTGTGAAAACTAAAGCCTTTGTGGTCAAAAATCGGTATTATGCGATTCAAGTCGTTGCAACCAAAGAAAAGCATATCAATCCAGAAAGTGAGCGATTTATGGAGTCCTTTCGATTGGTGGAGGAGAGTGAGGTGGGGAAGAAATGATGTGGTTTTTCATGGTTAGATGGTTTTATGGTTAACGACGTCGAACAACATCAAACAACTATCAAACGGCGAAGCCCTCAAACAAGGTCGAACAAAGTAAGCCTCAAAATCAACAAATAAACAGTTCAACAAATTAACATTGCAAAATGCTTCTGCCCTATGGCTTAAAAAACGGACATCTCATTCACATTTCAGAAGTGGAACGCGGAGTGACGGATTTACGCTGTCCTTATTGCGATGCGGAATTATTAGCCAAAAAAGGGAAAGTGATGACGCACCATTTTGCGCATCGGAGCGCGAGTTGTTGGAGCAGTAGTGGCAATGATTTTTTTGGGCTGAAGGGGAATTTGGATACGCATCAAAGTTTGGAAGAATATGCAAAAAAGACCCGACAAAATCTTCATCACAACTTAGAAAAACTACACCAAAAACTAGAAAAGCAACAGCAGCAACAAACGCATATTCAAACCCAAATCAAAAAAATGTGGGAATCGCTCACGCAAATTACACCACAAAACGAGGCTGCTCAAATAGCAAAAACCACCACTCGTACTTACTTAGACAATGAATTTGCGGATTTCCCAAATCTCACTACCATTCGCCATCCTTCTCTTTTTTCCTACACCGATGGAACAAATAAAATTCAATACCACGAACTAAACGCTCAACAACATCAACATTTTTATCCAAGCTATTACCACTATCCTCTGCTCGCCTTAAAGCAATATCATACCAATCGACAGCAGATTTTAGAGCTAGAAGAAAAGATCAAATTGTATCAAAAAGACCGCGCTTGGTTTGAGCAATTTCGACTCTATTTTTTGGAAATAAAAGTGAGCGAACAAGCCATTTTTCATAAAATTGGCTTGACATCCAGACCATTGGAGCAGCGAATAGTAGAAGTAGAAAATGCACTAAAAAAGCATTTCGACACGGTACAAATCAAAGTACTTTTTGAGTTAAAAAACGTCGCTTTCCTAGAACGATTCTTTAAGCAAAAATATCGGCGCTATCGCTATGAGTTGGCGCAGTTTACGGAATACTTTTTGTTGGAGGAATATGAATTGGAGGTTATTCAGAAATTGAATAATATTCAAAAAGTGATTACAATTGACAAAAACAGAGATATGTTAAATAATGACTAGATGCTTGACATTGTGATAAAACTATCACAGTTTTGTTAAACGCATTGACCGAAAAGTGAGCAAAATAACAAACAAAGACATTCTACTTCCTCACTTTCAAAGGCAGTCACCAATTTTTATTTCAGATTTAATCTATTCTCCTTCCACGTAAAACTAAACCATGAAATAGTCAGGTATGGACTACTTCAAAAGGCGAAGCCTTTAAATCAAACAAATACTAAACCATAAATTAAACGCCCAATATGAGACAATTGCCTATTCTTCTAGCTACATTCTTCTTGTTTTCTTCTTTACTTTTGCTAGATAAACCCTCTGATAATCATTGGATTACACACACACACACGCTACTGTAGAAGACGCCATGACCTTGACCTGTTCACTCGCTCAGCCTGCGACCAAAGGACAGAATGACGGTAGCATTTCCATACTTATCGAAGGAGGAACACCTCCTTATTTCATAGAATGGAGTGGCCCGCAAAGTGGAGGCTTCCCTAATTATCCAAGCGAAGAAATTACACTCCCTAATCTTAGTCCAGGCAGCTATACCATAGAAGTTACTTCTGGCAATGAGAAAGAGACTTGCGAAGTGGTTGTGCCAGAAAAGCAAACCATCAATGCAGGTGATTGCATCACCTTAGGCGATGATTTACCTAGTACTTCTCCCGAAGGCGATACCTATTGTTACAAATGGTCACCCACTACATACTTCGATGGCAGCAGTACCGCCACTGATAAAGTCATCACCACTTGCCCAACCAATACGATCACTTATACCGTGACGGTGACGGATGGTCTGAATATTACGGAGACTCGGGAGTATGAGATTTGTGTGGAAGGTGGAGGTGGTGGAGATGATTGTGATCCCAACTTAGCTTTATTTTGCTCACAACGCCAAGCCGCAGCTATTGGAGAGGCAAATGGTTCTGCATATATCACTATTGAAGGGGGAACACCTCCTTACCAAATGAAATGGACAAATAAAGTTACCAATGGAGAAAAAACAGTAGCAGAAGCAGGTAATACTTTTATATTTGATCTGACATCAGGCATTTATCAAACCAGTGTGATAGATGCCAATGGATGCACGATTGAATGTGATTTTACGATAGAATCTCATAACTTACCAGAGCCTGAGTGTAAAGAGACTTCCGTCGCAGAGTGTGATGTACTTGGTGGAATTGGTGATTTTGAAGACTTCAAATTTTACAATGATGAGTTTCAATTATGTTTTGGAAACACTACAGATAGAGGAGCAAATTTTGATGGAGATACTAATGGATACATATTCTACACAAACGAAGAGGGGGAATCTGCATACAGTACGCCTGATTTATTAGAAAGATGCTCAGAACAGGATAGAAGAGATGTTAGACATTGTAATAGTGTTTCGAATCGACCTTTCTGTTTGCCAGAATTACCTAGCGGCGAATTAGTAGCTGGCTTCGTACCAATAATAGAAGGACTTATTATTCCATTAGCAGAACCTATATACCCTGGAGAAAATATTACTGTTTGTTTGTCTGCACTTACACGATGTTTATGTATTCAAGACGGTATTGCAGTTACTGTGGAATTTATGTCTGCGGATCCCATTCCAGGAGAAAATATTTATGAAATAGAAGATGGAGTTGTTTCTCCTAAGTTAGTTGAACCTGTTACAGGCTGCTATTATCCTGATTTTGCTAATTATGATGGTGCTCAATATGAGTTCATCCCACTTTCATTTGAATTTGAGAATCCTTTCAGTTCATCATTAAGCTGGAACTATTTAGTAATCGGAGGAGCTTTTTTAGAAGAATGGCCTCCTGTTCCAGGATATTTATACGTCGATGATGTTCAAATTAAAAAAGAACCCTCTCCTTTACAAATCACCAGTTCCACTTCTTCTCTTGCTTGCCCTGGGGGAGAAATAGAGATAGAATATGAAATATGCAACCCCATCAAAGGTCCATCAAGGGAAATAACTTTAGATTTTTTGCTACCTAGAGGCTATCGCTTATTGAAAATAGGAGACTTCGCACAAGGAAATCCAACGACAATCCCACAAGGAGCGATTCCTCCTGGAGAGTGTATTACGTTAACTGCCACCTTCAAAACCTTCGACAATGCTACTTCTCCAGTAGATATATCACTTACTGCTTCTGGAGCGTGCTACACTTCGGCAACAACTATAACTACAATCAATTTAATCGAAGAAGAACCACCATTATCCATCACTAAAAATGTGACTTGTAATCCTGATGGTACATTTACAGTGGACATTACTGTAGAAAATTTAACCACTTTTGAATCGCTTGATGGAGTCGTGATTGAAGATGTTTTACCTGATGGATTTACCTTAACTAATGCTGGAGCATTTAGTCAAAACGGTAATCAACTCAACCTGACGACTACTCTAGGAAGTGGGAGCACTACCTTCTCTTATACCATGGAATCAAGTTCCCTAATTTGTGAAGACAATATTCCTGCTCCTTGTGCCGTAGCCAACATAAACGATAGTGGTTGTATGCCTGCGACGGATTGTCCTGAAATAAAAGATTGCCGATCATTAGAGCCTATGGGAGGATTTTCTTTCAATCAAACTGCTTGTGAGGATAGCAATAATGCTCTACAAGTGAGTTTTACGAGTAATGATACTGATCCAAACTATACCCACACCTGGGACTTTGGAGATGGAAATACTTCAAACGCTCCTAATCCAAGTCATACCTACGCTTCCGTAAATGCTTACACGGTAACCCATACCGTGGATAATGGCTGCGAACAAGTCACAACGGAACAGATTGTCTTATTGAGAACCTGCGATCCCGTGGGAGGAGATGATAACTTCTGCGCTTGTTCAGAATTTACTTCAAGAGCAAGAGTATCGGGTGCTTTATCCGATGTTATCAATGATATTCCAAATGATCTAGGTTGTTTAGAGATATTCGGAACATTATTCATTGATATTACTCCTCCTACTTTGAGTAATATCCAAATCATCATGGATCCTGGGGCAAGTATTGATATTTTAGGAGGAAATACACTCCATATTAGAAAATCGACCATTGAATCATGCGAAAGTCTTTGGAATACGATAAACGTGCGATCAAATGCTACACTGATCTTGGACGATAATAGAAGCATAGAAGACGGACTAAATGCAGTCACTTTACAAGAAGATGCAAAGTATGACATTAGGAAAAATCCTTTCAATAAAAACAATGTAGGAATATTGGTGCTTGGAACTCCAGTGGCTCTAGCCCCGCTCGAAGATAATACCTTCGATGCTACTGGTTCGCTAAAAACAGGTGACTCAGCCACTGCTGGAGTTAGAGTAAGGGGTTCGAGTACTTTCCTGGTTGGAAATGAGGATTCAAGTATTGATCCTCAAAATCGCTTCACGGGGAGTATGGACGCAGGAGTACTTATTGAAGAAAATGCGATTGTTTATATTGACCGAGGAGCGTTCGAAGATTTAGGAATAGACGACGAAAGTGCTGGAGTGAAGGGAGATGGCAATACCTATGCTTTGGTGCAAGAATCCAATTTCCAGAATTTGGCAAGAGGTATAGATTTTTTTGGAACAATTGGCTTACTCGCAAAGACGTCTGAATACAACAATGTAGATATAGGGATCAATTTTGGACTAGGTTCTTACAACATTGAAGATAATATTCTAAATACTAACCTTTATGGGATCATTATCACGGGTAGTGGAACTAACAGCCAAAGTTGGGGATATACTATAAGGAACAAGTTGACTGGGGGAGGATTGTATATGGCACTAATCAAAAATAGTTCGAGAGATCACGAAGTTTTTTGGAACGAAATAAATTCCAATACTAATGGCATAGAGATATACGCAAGCTCAAATATTGAGGTAGAGGGCAATGGACCAGTTGATGGAACAATAAGCGGTATAAAACTGAGCACCACCTCACAAATTACTGTCGAGAGAAATAACGCAAAAGGCCATGTAGGTATTTGGGTACTTGGCAGTCCTATGAATACCTATTGCGGCAATACTGCGGATGGAGGAACAGGAATCAGTTTCGGGGGGCTTGGAAGTGCAAGTATGGCTTTTGGAGGTACTTGCTCCCAAACGGTGCTAAGTAGAAACGACATTAAAAGTGCAGACTATGGAATTGATTTGTATAGAAGTGCCATAATAAGTCCACAACCCAATACCCTCAATACTTGGTCAGGTACTTATCTTCCTGATAGAGGAGTTCATCATGGTAGCGATGATGAGATTTTTGTTCAAAGATCACAATTTATTGTTGATGTAGGAACTGCACCACCTCATAGTCCAGATGAGATAGTTGTCGAAGATTTTATTGATCCTTCTGATTGCCAAGCCTCCGCGAATATCAATGAAAGCGATGCTTTAGGAGCCAGGTCAGCTTTTGCTAGTAGTACTACTAATTGGGAAACGGCAAGATATTTACTCTGCAAGCATTATAATTTTGACGACACTTTTGGAGAACTATCGCCAGTAGATTCCTTCTATTTAGCTACTCGCGAAGAAGCGATTGGGCAATTGGCTTTGGCGGAATATTACATCAATACCGCTACTGCAACTGATGAAGTAGCTTTTGAATCAGGCTTGACTGATTTTGATTCGCTCGCTAGTTGGATAATTCAGGTGAGTGCCTTGGAAAACGACTATCAAAATGCGACCTCTTCTGCGCAACAGTCGGATATTTTACAAGAGCGTGAAGCACTGACTACCCAAATACAGCAAACGACCCTAGATAATCGAGCTGCTTTAAATAATCTATTGGAAAGCCGCAAAGATTTATTCAAATATGCCTATCAGATAAATGAGCAAATTGCTCCTACCAATAGCTTTGAGCAAAATGAGCAAATTGTCAATCGTTTATTGATTCGATCAAGATTATTTGAGGGATTTGAACCGAGTGAGACCGAGAGGACTGACTTACTGAATATTGCAAATCTCTGCCCATCGGAAGGTGGGAGTATAGTTTATAAAGCAAGGTCTTTGTACGAGGAATTGGAAGGTGATACGACCTTTGATGATACTTCCTGTAACTAAATTTTCAACTGGAGTATCATGCAAAGATTAGTGTCACATCTTGTGGTAGCCCTTCTAGTATTTGGCTTCTTTGAGGTATCTGCTCAAAGGTATGATTTTGTTTGGCTATCTGGCTATAGTGGAGGAGAACGTACTGCGGGTATTGATACTTTTGGAATTTCTATCATGGATTTCAACCCTGATACTTCGCTTCACTTGATAAACGACCAAGCAAACGAATTTCGTTTTGGAGAAGCAAGTACGATGATTTGTGATAGTTTAGGCAATTTGTTGTTTTATTCTAATGGAATAGAAATTTGGAACTATCAAAACCAATTGATGGAAAATGGGGATAGTTTAAATGTAGATGAGGGACTTGGCTGGTATGTATTGACGCAGGGTACCTTAGCTTTACCCTATCCAAATCATGATAGCTTATGGGCGTTCATCCATGGGACTTGGGATATATTTGAAACAACTGGTGATGTATCTATCGCTGTATCAAATACTTGGTATTCTATTATTGATATGAATGCTAATGATGGCTTAGGAAAAGTGGTGCAAAAAATGGACACATTGACCAAGAAACCAACAACGGCAGGGCATATTACCGCTTGTAAACACGGAAATGGTAGAGATTGGTGGATAGTGATGTTAGAAATAGAGGATTGTTTGTTTTCTGCCGAGATTTGTGACACTATAACTATCAAACGATTTCTATTGACTCCTAATGGCATAGAAGAATATCCTGATTTCACTACAGAAGGCTTTATACTAGAAGGAGGAGGAGTCGGTCAAGCTAGATTTACGTCTGACGGAAACCAATATGTATTTTCTAGTTCTATTGGTAGTGGAAGACCTACCAGCATTAGCATTTATGATTTTGATCGTTGCGAAGGTATATTTAGTAATTATCGGAAAGTCGAATTACCAAGACTAGGAGGTTTTGATGATGCAAGTTTTGGCATGGAAGTCTCTCCCAATTCGAGATTTGTCTATTTGGTACGTATCAATCGAGTAGAGCAGTTTGATTTATGGGCAGAAGATATCAAAGCAAGTAAAATCATAGTCGCAGAATACGATGGTTTTAGAGCTAATTTTTCGACTAAATTCTACCTACCACAACTGGCTCCCGATGGAAAAATCTACATCAATACACCCAGTACGACGCGCTATTTGCATGTCATCAACCAGCCCAATGAAAAGGGATTGGCTTGTGATTTGCAGCAGCATTCGGTGGTGCTGCCTACATTGAATGGTCGCTCTTTTCCGAACCATCCCAACTATCGCCTCTACGAATCAGTCGATAGTCCTTGCGATACAATAGGAAAGGATTTTACAGATGTAAGTACCATAGCGAGTGTAAAAATAGAACAATCTTTAAAAATATATCCTAACCCTGCTTTTGATGTTCTCCATATAGCATTGGATGTACCAAAAAAAGCTAGCATTCGCTTGTATAATGTGCAAGGGCAGCTAGTGCTAGAACAAAGCACAGATCAAAAAGAGCAAGAGGTAGATATCAGTCATCTTCCAGCAGGCATCTACTTCTGTCATATACAAACCAATGACCACCAAATACAAACCAAAAAAATCATTATTTCAAGATAAAAAACACCCTCTTATGCAAAAGATCATTTTTGTAAGCAGTTTTATATTATGGTGCATGGCTTTGCAAGCGCAAAATCCAACTGGCATATTAACAGATTCCAGTGAGCCAGAAGTGAAATTCACTAATGCTGGAGAATGCAGTGGAAGCATCGAATTCGACGTCAATGGCGATGCCTGTGGCAGTTGTGAATTACGGTTGTTCAAAGATCGCGATCCAGCAGGTGATCCAAATAGCCCCGATGAAGCACAGTCCGTGACGAATGGTTCGGAAGCTACTTTTAGTAATCTCTGCGCAGGTACTTATTCTTTCGTGTTGTACAATGCTGATTTTGACTGCTACTACTATTACGAAGACTCAGAAGTAGTAGAAACCTGTGATATTTCGATCACTAGCGTCTCTAAAGAAGACGAAAGCTGTAGAGAGGATGGCAGCATCACTATAAACATCTCAGATAGTCATCCGCCTTATATCTATGATTTAATAAAAGATGGAGAAGTAGTTGACAGGGAATCAAGTAATGAGCTTTCCTATACTTTCAGTGGTTTAGCGGGAGGCAGTTACACCATAAAAGCAAGCAATAGTGGCTGCTGCGAAGTAGAACAGACGATTTCAATCGCCGAAGGAAGTAGTGATTTATCCATAGACAACGTAAGCACTACTCCAACTCGATGCGACTGGACAAGTGACGGAACGGCTACTTTGCAGGTAAGTGGCGGAGATGGGAGTTATTTCTATTCTTGGAGTTCACTAGAAGGTGGCTCACAAAGCGCATCTGGAGGAAGTACGTTTACTATATCTGGTCTTGCTCAAGGTTCGCATGATATTACAGTCATGAGTGATGGTTGTTCTGCAACTACAACCGTAGAAATTGTAGCAGGGCAAGGTGGTAATTGTTATCCACCTGATGATAGCAGCGAATGTATAATCACTATAGGATTTGCAACACAGCGAGGATGTTTTTCAGAAGAACCTGTCAGTCCTGGAGCGAGTTATGTGACTGTACAAGAAAGCGGGAATTATTTTTATGAGTGGGAGGATGGATCAACTGAATCTTTTATAATTGCATACGCAGAAGGAACATACTGCCTTACAGTGACTGATGCAGATGATCCTACATGTAAAGCCACTGATTGTGTATACATAGGAGAAAATCCTGGTTGCAAAGGTAATAAGCCCAACCAAAATAATAATGAGACCGAAAATGGTCAAATTATCAATAGGTTAGGTGAATTTAGGTTGAATGTGATTGTAAAACCTAATCCATTTAATAATGAATTACTCATCGAACTGAATAGCCCCAACTACCAAACAACAGCTTTGGAAGTCGTTGACATCAATGGAAAAACAATTCATCAAGCTGAACTAGAATTATCCAAAGGAGAAAATACCGAAACCTTGGAAACTGCTCATTGGAGTAGTGGCATCTATCAAATTATCGTGCGTGATGGAGAAGGTAATGCTCAAGTGGAGAAGGTCGTGAAGATGGATTAGCTTCACGAAATTGGAGCAATTTAAAGCAACATAGTGTACATAACAAATTGCACTTTTGTAAAAGATTTCAAGTAACAGAAACTCTAATCTCTGCTCCTGTCAACTCAAGGCGGCATCGAACCGCCTTGAATTGATTAGGGTTTACAGAGGATAAAAAATGGCAGACAGCCATTTTTTATCCTTTGTAAACCCTGATGGAATTGGATGGACTCGACGTCCATGCAGTTCCAAAACAAGTTGCTCTTAGCAAGTATTATTTGGTGTTTGTGTAATTTACCACCCTCGGATGACGGCTTAATGAAAAATCAAGCCTCGTAAAACCCTAAATACCACTCCACAAACTTCCCAATTCCTTCTCTAACGCTCGTATTCGGCTGATACCCAAACTCTTCAATTAAATCTTGTACATCTGCATAAGTTTGTTCCACATCACCTGGTTGCATTGGGAGAAATTCTTTTTTGGCTTCCTTGCCAAGTGCTTCTTCAATGGCTTCGATGAATTCGAGCAGTGGAACAGGCGCATTATTTCCAATATTGTATAAGCGATAAGGCGGTTTTTGCTCAATGTTTGGTGGCTGATCGAGTACTTTTACAATGCCTTGCACAATATCATCAATGTAAGTGAAATCGCGCGCCATTTTACCGTGGTTGAAGACCTTAATGGGTTTGTCTTGAAGAATAGCTTTGGTAAATAAGAAGTACGCCATATCAGGTCGTCCCCAAGGTCCATAAACGGTAAAGAAGCGCAAACCGGTGGTTGGAATGTTGAACAAATGGCTATAGGTGTGCGCCATCAATTCATTGCTCTTCTTGGTAGCGGCATAGAGGGAAACGGGTTGATCTACATTGTCAGTAGTAGAGAAGGGGACTTTCTTATTTGCTCCATATACACTCGAACTACTTGCATACACCAAGTGCTTCACAGGATGGTTTCTACAGGCTTCTACGATATTAATGAAGCCCGTAATATTGCTTTCTATGTAAGTATGTGGATTTTCGATACTGTACCTTACGCCTGCCTGTGCGGCTAGATGAATGACTGCATCGAACTTTTCCTGCTCAAATAAGCGACTCACCTTGGAAGCATCTTCCAAATTAATGCGCATAAAGCGATAGTTGGGATATTTCTCGCTTTGGATAGGTAAATTGTAGCGTACTTCTTCCATTGGAATGCCCGTTTCCGCCAAACGTGCGAACTTTAGATTAAGGTTGTAGTAGTCGTTGATGCGATCTATTCCGAGGACTTCATCGCCCCGTTCCAAAAGATATTTAGCGACGTGAAAACCAATAAAACCTGCAGTGCCTGTAACTAGAATTTTCATAGGAATGCTTCAAGAATGATGAAGCGCAAAGGTGGGAAAAGTTGAGGAAATTATATACTCTTTTGATGCATTGGTGTGTATTCCAAATTGCATCGCTGTCTAATAATATTTGTAAAGATCGGCGTGTTATGGAATTGGATGGACATCGAGTCCATCCAATTCCATCAAGGTTTAATAAGGAGAAAAAATCGGCAATTGCCGATTTTTTCTCCTTATTAAACCTTGATCAAGTCATGGCGGTTCGATGCCGCCATAACTTGAAGTGAACAGAGATCGGAGTTGCTATCTCCTACTGTTTTTGATAAAAGTGCAATTTGAGACACACTGCTCTTTCCGAAGAATTATAGTAAAATAGACTAAAACCGAATCGTACTCACCACATGCTCCAAATTCTGCATAAATTCTCGCTTCTCCTCTCCTGGCGCATGAACGAAAGCATTGATATAGATCAGTTCATTTGTCTTTGGGTTAACCGTCAAATAACTCACAAATGGACCACCTGCGTAATCATTTACAATGTCCCAAATGCCGCGCGCTTCTAAGGCGTAGTTGCCATTCAGCTCAATCGTCTCTGTCAACATCGGCAAGTCCACATCGTTGATGCGCATATAAGTACCATCAATGTCCGTAGAAACTAATTTTTTCCCTAAAGAATCTTGGATAGATTTTAGGTTTTCGCGCGTGATTTGTCCTGTGCTTTTGTAAGGTTGTTTATGAATCATGATGTTGCTACTACTCACTGGTGTTTCGCGACGCAGCCACATGGTTTCTTGTTCGTCATAAGCAATGATAAAAGGCTTTGGAATGCGCATTTCAAAACTCATCGCTTCCTGCAATTCACTATTGATAAAGCCATTTTCGCCACTCACATAAACATTATCTTCAATTTTTACTGCATTGGCTTTGTTGATGCGTTTTTTAGCAGCTGGAAAGGTTTTGATTAGTTGCTCTTTCAGTTTTTCCTTGCCATCCGAATACACAAAAATCATCAACTGTTCCTTTGCCCAACGATCTTTCGCAACGGTTGTGGAAGAGTTCACATCTTCTTTGGCAGCGCGGATTTTTTCACTTCCCAAATCTTTATTCAACATCTTTGTTGTTGAAGATTCTGCATCACTCAAATCTGCTACGAAAAGAAAATTGCGTAATTCCTTACGGAAGCCATCTTCTTCCAATTCTTTCGGCGTGAAATGCGTTAAATCGAAGATCGGCTCTGGCTGTGGTAGAATAGGATAAGCCGAACCATAATAATAGCGCACCGTGTCGCCCACATCACTTTTCCATAATTCCTCATCCATCACCACGACGAGTTGATTCCGTGGACCATAAGCATTTGGAGTGGGACGCAATTGGCTGCGTGCTTCTTGTGAACAACTGTATAGCAGTAAGCTCAGCAAAAACGTAATTCCCAAATATTTTATATGTCTTAAATTCATTGTATTTAGTTTGTAGTTTATTTTGGTTTAAAATGGTTCGATATAGTTCATCTTATGTCTATAAATCAAAGATAATCATCTCTACTCAAACAGATGCGTAAGCTAGGTAGTTTGGTGTGTTCCGAGTAAGTTTTGCGCTCGTCATTTTACACAAACATCTCTTGCATCTCGCGTCTGTTCTATAAATTTGTATCTTTCGCTTTACATATCAAAATTTGAAATTTTATGCAAATAAAACCATTATTTGATTTAACCGACAAAGTAGCCATTGTCACTGGAGCATCCAAAGGAATAGGGGAGAGTATGGCACGTGGATTGGTAGAATTTGGAGCAAAAGTAGTTGTGAGTTCTAGGAAGCAAGAAGCGGTAGATGCAGTGGCGGAGAGTTTTAAAGCAGATGGATTAGAAGCAGTTGGAATGGCTTGCCATGTAGGAAAAGCAGAGCAACGAGCAGCTTTGGTAGAGCAAGTCTTAGAAAAGTACGGACGCATTGATATTTTGATAAATAATGCAGCGACGAATCCATACTTCGGACCAATTCAAGACATGACCGAAGAGGTGTATCACAAGACGATGCAGATTAATATGAATGCTGCACTTTTTATGAGCAATTTGGTGTATCCAAGTATGAAAGAGAACGGTGGTGGCAGCATTATTCATATTAGCTCAATTGAAGGTTTGCACGCATCAGCAGGTTTCGCTGCATATAATTTGAGCAAAGCAAGCGTAATCATGTTGGCTAAAAATCAAGCGGCAGAGTGGGGGAGGGATAATGTTCGTGTGAATGTGATTTGTCCAGGTTTGGTGAAGACGAAATTGAGTCAAATGCTTTGGTCGAATGAAGCCATTTTGAAAAAAGCAGAACATACCATTCCAATGGGACGCATGGCAAATACAAAAGAAATGGCAGGTTTAGCCGTTTTTCTAGCTTCCGATGCTTCTTCTTACATGACGGGCGCAACTTTGGTGAACGATGGTGGTATATTGAATGGAGCTTTATTTTAAAACGGATTAAAAATTCAAAACGCGATCACTCAAAATTTGAAACTATTCAAAAGGATTATTTGGGCACTGGCTTTGATCGCCTTATTTTTTGCAGGAGATCGTTTATTTGCGAAAATACTGGCAAGAGGAGTAGACCAAAGTCAGTTTCGCTATTCAAGAATGTATAGAGGAGAAGCAGAAGCAAGTATTTTACTAATGGGTAACTCAAGAGGTTTAGGTTTCTATCAGCCTTATATTGAGGAAGTTACGGGCAAAAAGACCTTTAACTTGAGCTATAACGGTATGACAATGGATGTTGCTTCTGCCTTGATTTTGGATTACTTGGAACAATATCCCAATGCACGTCTTTTGCTGCTTGATGTGACACTTTGCGACCGAAAAAGCATTCCATTCGTTACAGGTTTTACTACTTATATACCTTATTCAAAACGACTACAACAACTCATTTTAGAGACTAATCCAACTGCTTATTACGCTCAACATTTCAGCCATCTTTTTCGCTATAACAATGAAGTTCATCAGCGCACTTTGTATTACCAAAATCGTTCGGATGAAGATTGGCTGTTGGAGCGAAACATTACTAGAGCAATGGAGGAAGAGGTGGAGAATGAAAACTATCAAATAGATTTGCGACTGGTGGAAGAATTAAAAGCGACCGTTGATTCAGTGGAAGCAAAAGGGGTGAAAGTGCAGTTGCTTATCAATCCGTATTATGTTCCTTTTGCGGAAGTTATGAAGGGTTTGGATACTTTTAAGTTACAAATTGAAGCAGTGACTCAGCACAAAGTACATGATTTTTCGGAAGCCTTACCACAGAAAGAGTACTTCGGCGACTATCAACATTTGAATCAGGCAGGAAGTCGAGCTTATGTGAACTTGTTGAAAAGAAAAGGAATATTCGACTAGGGCTATATAGTTTCATGGATATATGGTTTTAGAGTTACATGGTCGTTCATGAAGACACATTAACCCTGAAACCATGTAACACTATCACTGCTTCCACTTAATATTACAACCCATACTTGGATATTGCACCGCAGGTTCTGTGTTTCCAGCGATCAAATTATCCAGCGCATTGCGCATATCTTTGCCCGTCACTGGAGCATCATTTCCAGGACGCGACTCGTCCATTCTACCGCGATAGTACAAATGGTCGTCGGCGTTAAAGACATAAAAATCAGGTGTACAAGCGGCATCGTAAGCTCTTGCTACAGATTGCGTTTCATCATATAAATAAGGAAATGGGTAGCCAACTGTCGCTGCGTGTTCTTTCATTTTATCAGGCGCATCCTGCGGATAATTCTCTACATCATTGGAGCTAATTGCCACAAAACCAATGCCTTTGCTGTGATACTCATTTGCAATATTGACGATTTCTTCGTTCAAGTGAATGACGTAAGGACAATGATTACAAATGAACATCACCACCGTTCCATGCTCTCCACGCACATCATTCATCGTGATGTTTTTATCGGTAATCGTATCGGGTAAAATGAATTCAGGTGCTACTGTTTTCAGTGCCAACATATTAGAAGGTGTTCTAGCCATTTTTTCTTAGATTGTTAGAGGCGAGATCGCTTTGTCTTTGGGAGCAAAATTATACACTAGCGATCATCGCGATTTTATAAACTGAATTACGTCAATAGAAGAGATGAATGAGGGGATTGGTTTACTTTCCGTTGAAAAAATGGAAAGATTTATTTTTGGAAATGGCTTATAAATTGATTTGCTTCCAATCTGCAACACTTTTGGTTTCGCTACTAAAATTGATACCTAGACCAACTATCGTCTTGTCTTGGTTTTGATACTTAGCCGCATAATTTTTTTGCTTGATTTGCTCAATTGCGGCATCGGCGCTTTCATCTAGTTTGAATTCTAAAATATAGATATAGTTATCTGTAGTCACTACTGAGTCAACACGTCCGTTGGAAGTGTTGACTTCTGCTTCGATGTACTGACCCAAGTATCTAAAAAGTAAGAAAACCAAAGAGTGATAATAGGCTTCTCTATCTTTTATGAAGATATGATAAGGTATTGAGGAAAATAAACTATTGAGCAATATGATTATTTTTTCGCAAGTATTATCTAGTAAAGCTCGACGAAGCTGCAGAATAATAGGGGTGCTTTGAGTATGTTGACTATAACTGAAACCTGCAATTAAATACTGAAACATACTCTCTTTCACTTCCTTATTGGGATAATCTAAAGTATAAGCCCCTAGGCGTCGGTCAGCGGATTTTATAGTCAGATAACCTGTCTGAAGTAGTAGAGGAAAAATATCAAGGTTTTCAATATCGAAGCTATCAAAAATAGTATTTCCAACAATCGTATTTCCTAAATCGTAAACCTTTCTTTCTCTTAATAAATTGACCAAAAAAGTAGGCGTCCCACTCGAAAACCAAAAATTGATAAACTCGTTCTTTTGGAAGAAATTGAGAATAGAAAAAGGATTGTAAACAAAAGTACGACCATCCCAACTATAGCCATTGTACCAATCTTTAATCTCCGCGAGTAGTTCTTCTCTACTCAACGCCAAATCTTCTTGAGCAGCTGGGAATCGCTCCTCAAAATTATGAATTAATTCTTCTGGTGTAATCCCTACCAAATCCGCAAAACGCCTATCCAAACTAATATCTTCCAAATTATTCAATTCAGAAAAAATACTCACCTTACTAAACTTGGAAACGCCCGTTATTATCAATAATTCGATGTGTTGATCTGAATCTTTGATGATCGAATAGAAAGTTTTGAGAATTTCTTGGTATGCTTTTGCTTGTGGAATATCTGTTAGAAAATCAATAATAGGTTTGTCATACTCATCAATTAATAAAACTACTTTTCCCTGCTTAGATAATTCAGAAATTAGCTCTTTAAATTTTTGATCGTAGTGTTTGGACTTCAACTGAATTCCTTGTTGGTTTGCTTTTTTATTTAGTATATTGTTAAGCGCGGTTGATAGTCCTAATTCTTTATATCCAATACTACTAAAAGAAAGATGTACCACAGGATGCTCCCGAGTCCAATCCCAATGATCTGCTATCCAAAGTCCTTCAAATAAATCTTTTCGTCATTGATAAAGTGACTTTAGAGTGGAGAGTGTCAATGACTTCCCAAAACGGCGAGGGCGCGAGAAGAAATAGTACTTTCCCTCTTGCGTCATGCGATAGATGGGCTTTGTTTTATCAACATAAAGCCAATTTCCTTCGCGTATTTCCGAAAAGGTTTGTATTCCAACTGGAAGTCGTTTGAGCATATTTGAGTTTGAATTGGTCAATGTAAAGTTAAGTTAGTTAACTCATATTTACTTGAAAATCAATAGAAAAGTATCATTCTTCCGATAATTTAAAGCAATATAATTATCAACATGCTACACTGCTAACTCAGCATACTTCAATATCAAAATTCCTTTTTCGATACCTGCCCGCTCGCGCAGTCAGGCGGGTTCGTTATTCCCTATGCCAAATACTTCGCTACGATCGGCAAACGCCGTCCCATACCAAACGCCTTAGAAGAAACGCGTAAAACGGGCGCGGTTTGGTAACGCTTGAATTCATTAATATTGACGAGGCGGAGGATTCGTTTCACCAATTTTTCATCATAGCCCATCGCAATGATTTCCTGCGGACCTTGTCTGCGTTCAATGTATTGGTACAAGACTTGATCTAAAATTTCGTAATCGGGTAAGCTATCCGAATCTTTTTGGTCGGGGCGCAGTTCTGCCGAAGGAGGCTTGGTGATGATGTTTTCAGGAATGACTTCACCATCTTTATTCATGTAGCGCGCGAGTTCATAAACTTCCATTTTATACAAATCACCAATCACCGAAAGTCCGCCACACATATCCCCATAGAGCGTTCCATAGCCGACCGCCATTTCGCTTTTGTTGGAGGTGTTTAGCAGAATATTACCAAATTTGTTCGACAATGCCATCAACAGGACGCCTCTCGAACGCGCTTGCAAGTTTTCTTCTGCTAAGCCAAAAGTTGTTCCAAAAAAGTGAGGTTTTAGACTGGCTTCAAAGGATTCATAAATGCTTTGAATCGGAATAATGTCATACTGCGAGCCTAAATTTTGCGCCAATTTTCGAGCATCATTCACCGAGTGATCGGAAGAAAACTGGGAAGGTAAAAGTACCATTCTCACTTTGTCTTGTCCCAATGCACGCGCCGCCAAAACTGCTACCACTGCCGAATCTATTCCTCCTGAAAGTCCTAAAATAGCGGTTTTCAAGCCTAGCTTTCCAAAGTAATCTCGAAGGCCCATGACTAAGGCATCGTGCATTAAAGCAATCTTATTTTTGGGTTGCTCAAACGATTTTTTTGCATCTCGAATAGCTTCTAAATCGTAAACTTTAAAGTCTTCCTGAAAGTAGCGCATTTCGTCCACTACTGCTCCATGAGCAGACATGACTACCGAACCACCATCGAATAAAACTTCTGTTTGCGCACCTGCTTGATTGATATAAAAAATGGGAACTTGGTAGCGATCTGCATTCGCCCTAATGATACGCAAACGCTCTGCCGCATGATCGTAAGCAAAAGGCGAAGCGGACAGATTAATCATAAAATCAGGCTGCTGCGGCATCAACTCATCCATCGGACAAATCGTATAAAGCGGGTTGTCATTACCGATATTCCAAATATCTTCACAAACGGTCAAAGCGATTCTTTTGCCTTTGTATGCTACGCATTCAAACTTTGTTGCTGGCTCGAAATAGCGATATTCATCAAAAATATCATAAGTTGGTAAGAGTGCCTTGTGCTGTACATGTTGCACTTTTCCATCTGCCAGAAAGTAAGCAGAATTGTACAAATCTTTACCTTCTGGTACTGGATTTCGACTCACTGAACCCACAACAATTGCAATATCTTGCGCTGCTTCTGCTAATTTTTCCACCGCTGCTTCCGCTTTCTTGATAAAGTCATCGAATTCCAAAAAATCCCTCGGTGGATAGCCCACCACTGCCAACTCTCCAAAACAAACAATGTCTGCTTTTGCAGCTTTTGCTTTTTCGACAGCAGCTAACATTTTTTGAAGATTCCCTTCAAAATTACCGACGTGATAGTTGAGTTGTGCTATTGCTATTTTCATGTGTTGAGTAGATACAGATTTGACTAAAAAGATGATTGAACCACAAAGGAACAAAGGACAGTTGAAAAAATAGTAGCAGTTTCGTATCGATTCACTTTATGTCCTTTCCTTCGTAAGACTCACAAGCTAATATTGCCTCAGTTGTTAAATGCGGATACATTTCTAGTATCTCCTAGATACTGTATCCACTAGAAAGTTTTCTCAAAATTGCTTCTACTGTGATTCGAGTACCTTTAATTCTCGCTTTGCCGAGCATAATTTTAGGGTCAATTTCAATAAGAGAATTATGTTTTACCATATTTCAGGTGTGTATAAAATATCAACGCCTCTATTTGATTTTTGGTTTCTTCTTGAAAGTCAAAGGCTAGCAAGTTATAAGGAAAAAAATAACTAAACCTCCGTTTCCTTAGTGTCTTAGTACTTTTTTACATTCCTCATTAATCCCCAAAACATACTTTTCCACCACTCCAATTTCCGTTGCTACTTTCGCTCCTTTGAAGCCTGAAATCAATTCATTTTTCAAACTATCCTTCGCAAAATTGGTAAGTGGCAAAGCAACCGGTAAATACGACCAATGCCACTTCTCTTCATCGTAACCTTCTGCTCGTTTTCCATCTTTTCCTTCGTTCATACTCTTTTCACTATACGGCTGACAAAAACCATAAGTCGAAGCATTTGCTTGCAACCAGTCGTATATTTTTTTGCCCTCGCCTTTTTCAAAGTAACTATTCGTGAAAGCATTTAAGTCAATATCCGTTCCCCAATGATGGCGCGAAGTGCTCGGCATGGAGCTAAAGCGTAAAATTTTGAGCGCGCGTTCTCCAAAGTTAGGTGTTGTTTTTGCCAGATTTTCTCCATTTTCAACCAAGCGTTTTCCAGTCCATTTGGCTTCCCAAATGCGCTTTTGATTCGCAAAATTTCGAGTCGCCGAACGAATCTGTAACTTGACGCCATCTCTGCTTGCTGCTTCGTACATTTCTATAAATTTGGCATACACTTCTTTTCGCAAATACAAACCTTCGCGATCTGCGTGTTTTAATTCAATTTTCACAAAATCTTCATGTTGTGCAGGATTGAATTTTCCCATCACATAATCAAGATTTAAGATATGCGAAAGACTATCTCTCTTTGTGGGAGTTTCTTCTTGAAGCTTCACTAATTTGGTGTTTTGTGTTGCTTCTACCTTTTTGTCGTCTTGTGGTGCAGTGCAATTATTTCCAATCATCACTATCAAAAAGACACTCCAAATTTGAATCCTCATTGCATTATTTTTATTACAAGATTAAGGAAAAAATGGCTGCTTTTAGCACCTCAAAGCTGCTTAGTTGTCAAAAATCACATCTTTCTTTTATAGAAATAATGTTAGTTTTATGCTCTAGCCTTTCAAATAACCAGTTCAACACATCAACGATTCAACAAAACGAATATGAGCCATAAACTAAATCGTCGCCACTTCCTCCAAACTTCTACTTTAGCAGGTGCAGGAATAGCAGTTTCTACTACAACAGAAGCTAAAAATATTAGGCCCAAAGCTCCTTTTAAATCAAAAATCAATATCGCGGTTATTGGTTCTGGATTGCGTGGACAAAGTCATATTAGCTTGGCACTCAATCGGGAAGATTGTGAAGTTGTAGCGATTGCAGATATTGACGATCAAATGATTGAGAGAACAAAAAAGTTGTTTGCTGATAAGGGAAAAGTTGCACCAAAGGTATTTAAGGGAGAACGTGCCTACTTGGAATTATTAGAAGAAGAATACGTGGATGCAGTCTTGATTGCTTCGCCTTGGCGATGGCATAGTGAGCAAGCGATTGCAGCGATGAAAGCTGGGAAATATGTAGGTATGGAAGTGTGTGGCGCATTTTCACTGGATGAATGTTGGGAATTGGTGAACACACAAGAAGCAATGGGTTCGCACTTGTTTTTCTTAGAAAATGTGTGTTATCGAAGAGACGTGATGGCGGTCTTAAATATGGTTCGCCAAAATCTATTTGGTGAGTTGATTCATCTGGAATGTGGCTATCAACATGACTTGCGGGCAGTGAAATTCAATGATGGCAAACAGCCTTATGGCGGCGGTGTCGAATTTGGTGAGAAGGCGTTCAGTGAAGCCAAATGGCGGACACATCATTCTGTGCATCGCAACGGAGATTTATACACCACGCACGGCATTGGACCAGTTGCACAGTACATCAATATCAATCGTGGAAATCGCTTGACGCATTTGACTTCGATGGCTTCTAAATCAAGAGGTTTGCACAAATATATTGTCAATCACCCTAAAGGTGGCACATCACATCCGAATGGCAAAGTGGAATTCAAATTGGGTGATAAAATAACGACTATGGTACGCGCGAATAATGGCGAAACTATCGTGATGCACCACGATACCAATTTGCCAAGACCTTACTCTTTGGGTTTCCGCGTACAAGGTACAAAAGGACTTTGGATGGATGTGAATAAATCTTTGCACATCGAAGGAATGAGTCCTGAACATCGTTGGGAAGAGGCAAAGAATTACTTAAAAAAATACGATCATCCATTGTGGCAAAAGTATGAAGCTAAAGCAGTGGGCGCAGGACACGGTGGCATGGATTTCTTTTTGTTGAATGCTTTTGTGGAATGCGCAAAAAATAATACAACGCCTCCATTTGATGTGTATGACGCTGCTACTTGGTTGTCTTTGACGCCACTTTCAGAGCAGTCCATTGCACTAGGAAGTCAGCCTATGACTATTCCAGATTTCACTAGAGGCAAATGGATGAGTCGGGAAGTAGATTTCGCTTTAAGCGATAAATATTAACAGTTCCCGTGGCTACCAAATTTATCGGGTAGTCCTTTAGGTGATTTTTAATTGCGATTTTTCTATTGATTTAGCAATTTATATCTTAAATTAGCTTTACAACAGAACTTTATTTGTTTATCTAAAACTAAATATCATGGCAAGTAGAGCAAATCGTAAGCAAAGACAAGCAATAAAAGAGCAAAAAGAAGCGCGCAAATTTTTCGCGATTGTTGGAGTTTCTACTCTAGTTCTTTTAGTTTTGCTGTTCTTTATTTTTCAGGCATCGTGATTATTGTTGATCTGTTTATTTGTTGAATCGTTGATTTTGAAAAACACATCTTGATTCATTGTAAGTAAATTGAAAATCTGAAAGGTAGAGTATTTCAATCTTTCTAATTTTCAATTGCAATAGATGATTCAAGTATTTGTCACAGGCGGCACTTTCGATAAAGATTACGATTTTATTAACGGGAAATTATTTTTCAAAGACTCACATTTACTCAAAATGTTCGAGCGAGGAAGATGTACGCTTGATTTGGATGTGAAGACTTTGATGATGATGGATAGTTTGGAAATGACGGAGGCAGATCGAGGCATTATTGCACATAATTGCAAGAGTACTAAGACCAATCAAATCATAATTACGCACGGAACAGATACCATGGTGGAAACCGCTCGTTACCTTGCGCATGAAGGAATCAACGAGAAGACGATTGTACTTACTGGTGCGATGATTCCTTATGCTTTTGGTTCTTCTTCTGATGGGTTCTTTAATTTAGGAAGTGCATTGGCATTTGCACAAACTCTACCTGCTGGAGTTTATGTCTCTATGAATGGTCGCTACTATAATTGGGATAATGTAAAAAAGAATAAAAGTACCGGTTTCTTTGAAGAGTTATAAGAGTAGACATGAAATTTGAAGATTCTGCTGCTAATATTCTATCTCAATTCTTAGAGTTCGATCAATTTATTTCCACAAATAAATTAGGAAATGGACATATTCACCAAACTTATTTAGTCAAAGTACAAACTGCTCAAGATAGTCAGCAATATGTTTTGCAACAGATTAATAATCAGATTTTTACGAATCCTTTTACTTTGATGCAAAACTTGGATAAGGTAGTGAATCATCTAACCCAGAAAAAAGATTATTCACTTGCTATTTTATCTCCGATTAAAACTTACAAAGGCAAACTATGTTTTCACACCGCCGGGGATAAATATTGGCGACTCTTTCCTTATTTTGAAAATACGATAACATACAGTGGAGCGATTTCTCCTCGGCAAGCCTTCCATACTGCCAACGCCTTTGGTCAATTTGCGAACGCATTGTCTGATTTTCCAAGCGAAAACCTAATCTCAACAATTTCTGATTTTCACAATAGCTTGAAACGATATGATAGCTATAAGCAAGTATTAACAGAAGCAGATCAAACACGCTTAGATGAAGCCCATGCCATACTGACTTTCCTAGAAAAAAATGCTAAAATATTCGATGTGATCCAAGCACTTTCCTTACCAAAAAGAGTAGTTCACAATGATACTAAGATAGATAATGTGTTGATGAATAAAGAAACGGGAAAAGGTTATTGCGTTATAGATTTAGATACAGTGATGCCCGATACCATTTTAGTAGATTTCGGAGATATGGTTCGTACTTTTACGAATAGCGAAGTAGAAGATAGTACTGATTATCAAAGCGTTGAATCAAGAATAGAAATTTTTGAAGCGATGTGTAAAGGCTATTTATCAGAAGTGAAAAATATGCTAATTGCAGTGGAAAAAGAGAATTTACTGGAAGGCGCAAAGTGGATTATTTTAGAACAATGTCTACGTTTTTTGACTGATTATTTAGCAAATGATATTTATTATCCAATCAAATATCCAAACCATAATTTAGTGCGCGCAACTAATCAAATGCACCTCTTCCAGTCTATCAATCAACAAGAAAAACAGATGAACGCTATCATCACAAAATCACTGATTTAAAATAAATAAACTTCACTCATATCATCTATTACTAAGAATTTTCGCTTCTATATTTGTCGTAGAATAGCCATTCATAAAAGGTAAGCTCTGCACACTGCCTCCATTTGATAAGACCCAATCCGAGCCGACGATTTGTTCCATCTTCCAATCACCGCCTTTCACCAAGATAGCAGGAGATAACAATTGAATCAATTTTAAAGGTGTGTCTTCTTCAAAAACAACAACTAAATCTACACATTGTAAACTAGCTAATAAATATTGGCGAGTCAAATCGTCATTAATTGGGCGGTGCATTCCTTTGAGGCGCTTGACCGAAGCAGTAGAATTAAGACCAATAACCAATTTATCTCCCAAGGCTCTAGCTGCTGCTAAATAATGGAGGTGTCCGTAGTGAACTAAGTCAAAACAACCATTGGTGAAAACGATCTTTTGGCCTTTATTTTTCCAAGCAATTATTTGATTATCAGCCTCTTCCCAAGTATTAATCTTATCAGTAATGCTTTGCCACATTTGCTTTTTTCAAGGAAAGTTACAGATTATTTGAATAGGAAGAAGTTTGTTATGCCTATTATTTAGTTGCGTGCCCTTTTTGAATTATCCTTTCTGCCTCCTTTTTTTCCTCCGAATTAGCTTTGGGACGCTCTTGAATTTCCTTGGCAACTTTATGATATTCCAAAGAAGCATAGATTGGAAAATGATCAGAACCAATATGCGGCAGCCGTGCTATTTCGACTAATTGAAAATGATTGGAGTGAAAAACGTGGTCGAGTGGCCAACGGAAAAAGAAATAATCCGCGTGGAAAGTATTAAATGTACCTCTTCCTATTCTTGGATCAAGTAAGCCACTGGTTTTTTGAAATAGGCGCGTTGTTTTTGACCAAGCCACATCATTCAAATCACCGATGACGATGGTAGGTTGATTTTTATCAATTAGCTTTTTACTCACTGTCAGTAATTCTGCATCTCTTTGGTCAGACTTGTCTGCTTCTTGTGGTGCAGGTGGTTCGGGATGCAAACAGAATAAATCAACTTGCTTTCCAGAATCCAAACGCACTTTAGTAATAATAGAAGGTATGCTATCTCTCAATAAATATTGAAGGGTTGGATTAATCAATTCTTTTTTTGAATACAATAAAATACCATATCCATTATCCAAAGGCTTTTCCTTAAAATATGAATAGTCCCTTTTTAGATATTGAACTTGCTCCATCCACCAATCATCCGTTTCAAGTAAGAGAATAATATCTGGATTCTTCCTCTTAATTTCTGCTTCTAACTTTTTTGTGTCACGATTTTCGATAAGCACGTTGGAGCATAGTAAACTGATAACATTCTCTGGATTAGGATTCTGGGTGAGCACTACCTGCTTGGGAGATAAAGGAGTGTAAGGGAAAAGAATATAAAGTTGATAAATGAAGACAATGACCAATAAGCAAAGAAGTACTATTTTTCCTTGAGTTCCCCAATTCAAAAACATCAAGACCAGTGCTATCGCAATTGCAGTCATGGCAGTCACTTGCACATGAGGAAAATCAAACATTCGAACCCACCAATGCCCCGATTTGATAAAAGGCATGATTGTGGAAATGATGCAAAAGATTCCGAAGCCAATAGTGAAGGTTTTCATTTTGAATAATTGTTGTTCCCTTTCTATAAGGAACAGCAATTATTCGGAGGGTGTTCTTTTTTTGCTAAGGTCGAATTTCATCCTTACGCCAAACGTCTAAGTTCGGACAAGTTCGATACATTGCATCAATTTGGATATAAGTTGCTTCTACTTTGTTCTCCAGCCACTTACTGATGTACTCATTTTTCTTAGAATCAATAGCCGCTTGGCGAATCTTAGAATAATCTTGTTTCAAACTCGCAACGTGCGGATCCGTGCGCGATTGCAGTTGAACAATGCGATAAGAAGTTTCTCCAGAAGGAGATTGGAATTCGAAGGGTGCAGAAAGATCGTTGAGTTTCATGGTATCAACGGTGAAGTAGATATCAGGATCAAGATCACCTACCTCGAAGAACGTGTTCCCTGTGATGGAGTTCACCATTCGACCATCGTTATTGAAACTTTGAGTGTCTTCGTTGGAATAGCGTTTTACAGCTTGAGAAAAAGTGATGCTATCCGTTTGAATTAATTGACGAACGGTATCTAACTTGGAACGAGTCAGTGCTAAGTCTGCTTCGGTAATAAGTGGACGAATTAAAATGTGGCGCGTATGAATTCGATTTCCTCGACGTTCCAACAATTGAATTAAGTGGAAACCAAATTGTGATTCTACGATTTCGGATAATTCATTTTCTTCCAGACCATAAGCCGCTGCTTCAAATTCAGGAACGAATTTTCCTCGACTCGTCCAACCCAAATCTCCACCAATTCTACCCGAACCTGGATCATCCGAATTCTTTTGTGCCAATTCTGCAAAGTCTGCACCATCCACAATTTGCTGGCGCAGATTTTCTAGTTTCGTGATTGCAATGTTTCGTTGCTCTTCATTTACTTCTGGCACCATTACGATCTCTCCTACTTCTACTTCTGAATTGAAATACGGCAAACTATCCGATGGAATCTGATCAAAAAAATCTTTCACCTCAGAAGGCGTTACGTTAACATTACTAATAATCGTTCCACGCATTCTCTCCGTCAGCAATTGATTCTTCAAGTCTTGACGAAATTCATCTTTTACTTCATTTACGCTCTGTCCGTAATATTCCTCGAATTGTTTTACGTCTCCATTCATATAACTCAAGATACGGTCGATGCGTGCATTAAGCTGAACTTCCACTTCTTCGTCTGCAACGAATACACTATCCAGACGTGCTTGATTCAAAAGCAAGTTTTGCGAAAGTTGCTGTTCCAAAATTTGACAACGTGCCTCTGGAGGTAGACCACCTCTTTGCTGCGATACTAAAGAAAACTGTTCCTCCACTTCTGAAAGCTGGACATATTCGCTTCCCACTATCGCTACAACTTTGTCGATTACTTTTCGCTGTGCTTGTAATGAAATAGTAAGTAGTAAGCTAAAAAAAAATATGTTAAATGATTTCATCATTAGAATTTTTACTTCGCTTTTGGGTATTCATCGCTTGTGAGTAAATTAGCATAGAAAAATAATCTTGCCTCATCAAACTTCAATTAATCCAGGTATACTTGAATATTTCTTCGCTTTAATCCTTTGTCATAAGCTTTTTCTCGCTCTTCCTTCAAGAGTTCTTGCTTGCGCTGCTGCAGTATAAATCTTCTAGCTTGATCTTCAATATAAGAGAGTGGTGCAATTCCTCTTTTGTTTATGATGTCAAAACTTTTGTAGAAGTATTCATAATCATCATCGCGTTGTGTGAAATCTTTTTTGCTACGGATATTGCTTTCCGTGATTGCGTCTGCTGGAAGAATTGGTTCTAAATCTTTCACGCTGTACCAAGTGCTATCTTCTAGCATGTCGACTTCTGCGTAAGCATTACAAAAAGCTTGCAATTTTTTATAACTTGCAGAATCCTTTCGGCAATTATCCCACCAACGATTGAACCCTTCAGGTTTATCCACTGAGCGTGCCAACTTAATGACATACGCTCTCACAATTGGTTTTTCTAAAACATATTGTGCTTTATTGCTTTCATAAAAGGAACGAACTTGCTCTCCAGTCACCAAAGTCGAATCAGGAATATCATCCAATAGACTTTGCTCGTAATAGTTCCTAATCAAAGACGAACGATAGTTTTCAACCAATGCATCAATATTGACGTCTTCTGGAATGTGCTTTTCCGCTTCGTGCAAAACAACTGCTTCTTTCACCCAACGATTAACGTAATCTTTCATCACCAACAAACTATCTTCCTTTGAAGAGTTTTCTGGTACAAAAGGTAAAACTTCTGAAGCATACAATTTTTCATTGTACACTTCGGCTAAAAGCTGATCTTCTTTTCCTGAAAAGAGATTACAAGCACTTATTAGAAAAAGAAGACCGACATAAACGAATTGATTTTTTCCCATGTTATTAATCTGAATACTTGGATTTGTAATCACCCCTACCCTTTTATCCTTTCTTCACTAGCTTATTAAATACGCGTTTATTCACTTTTACGTCGTATTCTTTCTTGAGTTTTTCCACCCATTGCTTTTCCAAGTAATCTTGATAATCCGCCACCACATAACCACGAGCTTCTTTTAAAGTTTTATTCGTAGGCGGAACGATCTCTTCGATTTTAGTAAACATCAAGGAACGAGTTTGTTTGTTGGCTTCATTATCAGAGAAACTTCCTGATTTCCAATCCAACGCGTCCAATTGCTTATCTCTTCCTTTTTCTACTAATTTTTCCTCTGCTCTTAATATGTTTTGTCCATCAGTATTAAATTTCAACAAGACCTCTTGAGGCGTATGATTCTCAGCATATTTTCGGATCATCTCCATCTGTGGTACTCCCGTTGCAGTTACTGTGTAAGTCGTAATTGCTGCACGCTCTTCCCATTTATATTTACCATCCACTGTTTTGAAAAACTCTTTCAAGCCAGTCGTATCTTGAGATGCCTTATCCCAAACCAACATTTTTGTTGCTTCAAACAATAAAATACCTTCTTCATATTCTCTCATTAAAGATTTGAAATCTGGATATTTATTCTCTAGCTGCTTTTCTTCGTACTTCAATACTTCGCTCGTCACAAATTCTTCGTAGAGTGCATCTACTACTTGTTTTACATTTTTTCCACTACGACCCAAATTGATTCTCTGACGCGCTGACTTTTGAGTGAACTCAATAAAGTCCCCTAGGGTGACACGATAATTATTGCCTAAATTGAAAAGTATATTTTGAGGTCGCTTCTCCCCTGCTCTCCAGCGAAAAGTCAGAAAGTCATTGTTTAAAGTATCTTTGAATCCCTGTAATGATGCTAAGGTTTGTGTGAAATTATTTTCTTTTTTGATGCGTTTTACCATGCTACTTTTAGATAATTCAACGCGAGCATCCTGACTAATCTTCTGCTCTAAACGACTCTTTATTTCATTGAAAGGTTGTATTCCAGTCTTGCTAATTCGTTTGATGATATGAAAGCCAGCTTTAGTTTCTACAGGTTTAGAAATTTCATCATCATTTTCCAAAGCAAATGCAGCATCTTCAAAAGCATCCTCATAACGATTCACACCAAAAGTGCCTAAGTAACCACCTTTACTTGCTGTCAGTTTATCATCTGAACTGCTTCTAGCGGCTTCTTCAAAATCCCCTTTTTTTTGGATTTGTTCATAAATAGACATTGCTTTTTGCATCGCTCTATCTCTGTTACTTCCATCTTTTTCCTTGCGAATTAGAATATGTGCAACTTCCATTTCTCCTCTTGCAGAGCGAACATCATTTACTTTTACTAAATGATAGCCAACTCCCGAACGAACAATATTTGAAACCTCTCCTTTTGTTGTATTATAAGCTGCACTTTCAAAAGGATAAAAACCATTTGGAAGCACCGCAGTAATGAACCCTACTCTTCCCCCCTTACCTTTAGAAGAACCATCATCTGAGTATTTCTGCGCTAAGGCCTCAAATTTTTGCCCCGCATTCAACTCACTTTGCACTTGTCTGATTTTATTCAAAGCAGCCAAAGTATCTGTTGGTGGAGCATCGCTTTTCACCGCAATCATAATATGACTAATATCTATATCTTGCTTTTTGCGCTCGTAAGCTTCCTTCACCAACTTATCTGTCACCTCTTTATCAATTAAATAAGAATCTGCTAACTGTCTACGATATCCGTCCAACTCTTGCATTAAACTAGGAATCGTATCTAGTTTCATATCTCTTGCTTTCTGTACTTTTAGTTTGAACTTCACATACAGATTAAGATATTCTTCTAATGATTCTTTTGAATAATTTGCATTCTGACCATTGGTTTTGTTGTAGATGTATTCAAATTCAGAAGCTTTGATTGGATTGTTTTTGACGGTGAACAAGGTTAAATCATCCTTATTTTTCTGCGCAAATACACTCGCACAAACACCTAAAACCAGTATAATTAGGATTGAGATTTGCTTTATCATGGATTTATTGATTATGAGCAAGATAACTTGCCTTTAATATTTTAATTGAATTGCTCGTTTTTAACGTCTTTGAAGTACAGCGTCGTATCTGTTTCATCTCCAAAAACGCGGCAAAATTAACAATTATTTGGCTAGGAAAGTAATGTTTATCTTTTAATGAAGTGTTATGAATCAAGTCTCACATGACAAATTAAGTCTAGATTGACAGTAGGAGTGAAGCCCATCTTTTGATAAAAGTGATTGAGTTCATCGCTAGTATCTGCGAGTAAAACTTTCTGCCTAACCATGCTGTACTTATTCAAAGCTCTTTTCATCAGTTCCTGCCCTACTCCATTACGCTGGTGATTTGGATGAACCAAAATATCTTGAATGTAGATAATCGTGTATCCATCACCTACAATTCTTATTAATCCAATGAGTTGTTCTTCTCTAAAAGCACCAATTGTGCATAGTGAATTTTCTATTCCTTTCAGTAGTGCAATTGAATTCTTGGTGTAATTTGTCCAATTGACGGACTGATATAAGTCCAATATACTTTGAGTATTTACTTTAATAATGCCTTTATATTCATATTTCGTCATAGCTCATTTTAAGTTTAAATAAAACAGGTCATTGTTCCACGGGGAACAATGACCTGTTTTAGTGTGGAACACACCTAGTGTTATCGTTTTTGCATCCAATTCTTAAAGCCTTCAAATTGGTTATTGAGTTCTACACTTTCTTTTTTCTTGTTTTTCAGTATAGCTAATCGCTCTGGTATATCCACTTTAGCTTCAATTTCTTCTTCTACTATATTTATGAATTTAGATGGATGTGCTGTGGCAAGTGTAATGACATTTGCTTCGTTCTTATATTGCTGTGCTGCATAATATCCTACAGCAGTATGTGGGCATATCACGTATTCGTGTTTTTTGTAAATCTGCTTCATAATTTTTCTAGTTTTTTCATCATCACAATGAGTTCCAATGATCTCTTTTTGCATATTGTTCCACGGGGAACATTTGTGTAAATCTACCATTCGTGCAAAATTGGATGGTTTGCCAACGTCCATTGCATTGGAAATTGTAGGTAAAGATGCCTTTGGTTTATATTCGCCAGTAGCTAAATAATCAGGAATTACTTTATTCAAATTGGTTGCAGCAATGAATTGATGTATGGGTAATCCCATTTTTTTTGCCAATAAACCTGCGGTTAGGTTTCCGAAATTACCACTTGGTACGCAAAAAACAGTTGGTAAAGAATGATCTTGCAATTGCTTATAGGCTTCAAAGTAGTAGAACGATTGTGGAATTAGACGAGCAATATTGATTGAATTAGCAGAACTTAGATTGTATTGTTTATTCAAATCATTATCCAAAAATGCCTGCTTAACGATCGCTTGGCAATCATCAAAATTTCCATCTATTTCTAAAGCAGTAATATTTTTACCAAGCGTTGTCAACTGTTTTTCTTGCAAATCGCTCACTTTTCCAGAAGGGTAGAGGATAATGACTTCAATTCCTGGAGTTTGATAAAAACCTGCTGCCACTGCGCCGCCTGTATCACCAGAAGTTGCGACTAAAATGGTGAGTTGCTTTTTTTCTTCCTGCAAAAAATAGCTCATTAATTGAGCCATGAATCTCGCCCCGAAATCTTTGAACGCCAAAGAAGGTCCATGAAAGAGTTCTAAAATATATTGATGATCGTGTAAATGAACCAAAGGTGCAGGAAAAGTAATCGCTTGCTCAACGATTTCTTTTAAATCTTTTTCTGGAATCTTACCTTGAAAAAGATTTTTACAGATTTCATATCCTAATTCAAGAAAAGTATAATTTTTAATATCTTCGATAACATTCTTAGGGAGTGTAGGTATCTCGCAAGGCATATACAAACCTTTGTCCATTGGCAAGCTCTTGAAAACGGCTTCTTTCAGATCGACTATATTTGCTTTATTGCTTGTGCTGTATAGATTCATTTGCTTTTAGCTTTTGTATTTCGTTGCTTCAATTTAGAATTACAAAAATTAAGTCACTGGATAACGGAAAGTTATCCAGTGACAGCTTCAGTTTAATTTAATTGCGCCTTTTTGGTTAATAGGAGAGGAGAAGCACTCTGAATTAACATTATTGTCCATAAATACCTTTTGTATAGCTGCTCCTATATTTTGAGCAGTAGTTTGGCTAGTGCAGAGTGCAAAAATAGAAGGCCCTGCCCCAGAAATACTACAACCTAATGCACCTGCGTTTATGGCTGCTTCTTTTACTCTATAAAAATCAGGAATTAGAACGGCGCGCTGTGGTTCGATGATTACATCTTTTAATGAACGACTAATTAATTCTAAGTCGTTATTATACAGCCCAACAATCAAGCCTCCTAAATTTCCAGATTGCTCAATGGATTTTTTTAACTCAACTTCTTTGCTTAAGACTGCCCTAGCGTCTTTTGTCAATATTTCAATTTTTGGATGGACAACTACGGCGTGCAGTTTTTCAGGTACAGGTAAAAAATGCACATCTAAATCTTGATTATTTCTAATCAGTGTAATTCCTCCAAACAACGAAGGTGCAACATTATCAGCATGAAATGCTCCATCTGCAATCTGCTCACCTTCCACTGCAAATCGAAGAATCTCTCCTTTACTCAAAGGACAATCTAATAATTCATTCACTGCCATTACTCCTCCAACGGCACTTGCCGCGCTTGAGCCCAAGCCACTTCCAAAAGGCATTTTCTTGTGAATTTCTAATTCGATACCTCTTTCCTCCTCGCCTATATTCTTCAGTAATTGTAAAGCTGCATAACCTGCCGTATTCTTCTCTACTTCAAACGGTAACTTTTTCCCTTTCGTTCCAGTGATTTGAGTAATGACTAAACCTTTCCGATTTGTAAATCGAGCAACAACCTCATCGCCTGGTCTGTCTATGGCGAAACCCAAGATGTCGAAACCGCAAGCTACATTGGCAATCGTAGCAGGTGCGAAAACTTTTACTTCCTTCATTTAAAAATGTCGTGTGATTTTGAGCCGCGAAGATAGGGAAAATGTGAAGCAGGAAACAGTTCAAGGTAAAACGTAATTGCAATGACAGATGGTTTTAAAATCGTAAAATGTAGCCTCTATTCCTGGCTTTGCACATTTAAATTTATGTTCATGTACTTTAAGCATAGAGGACCTTTGAACAATTTGGACTTTTGAAATGTACTATTTTAGAATATAATCTGAAATTATACGTATAATTTCAGATTATATTCTAAAATTATTCTTTTTTGAAC
>JBCDFY010000043.1:0-35903 GCA_039176995.1 Bacteroidota bacterium | reverse complement strand
ACTTCCGACAAAATTTGGATTGAAACGAAGATGAGAATAGCGAAAAGATAAAACTAGAATGGCTTCGTAAGCAACTTCCGACAAAATTTGGATTGAAACGGAATCACTAAGTGTATATCTGTGGTGGATGGCTTACTTCGTAAGCAACTTCCGACAAAATTTGGATTGAAACGACATTGTTCCTAGTGGCGCAAAAATAGTAGGCATTCTTCGTAAGCAACTTCCGACAAAATTTGGATTGAAACCACAGACGCTATACTGCCCTGGGCAGAGGCGAATCACTTCGTAAGCAACTTCCGACAAAATTTGGATTGAAACAGCGTTACGCATGGTGCTTGTGTGGAATCAAAAAACTTCGTAAGCAACTTCCGACAAAATTTGGATTGAAACAAATGGTAACGAAATTAACAAAAGAGCAAATCTCCCTCTTCGTAAGCAACTTCCGACAAAATTTGGATTGAAACGCGGAATTGATTTCGCCCTGAAAAACTCGCGAATGCTCTTCGTAAGCAACTTCCGACAAAATTTGGATTGAAACCTGCTGATTTCCTCGTAAGGTGAAAGGAAATATATCTCTTCGTAAGCAACTTCCGACAAAATTTGGATTGAAACAGCACCACAACTAAAACAACTAAAACTGAATTCAAAACTTCGTAAGCAACTTCCGACAAAATTTGGATTGAAACGCAATAAAGAGATTTTGGCCGTGTTCAGGTCTGTGATCTTCGTAAGCAACTTCCGACAAAATTTGGATTGAAAACGATTACCTTTAAATAAATAAATAAAGTAGACGAAACTTGAAGCATTGGCTGGCTCAATCTCTTTTGAACCCAATGAGTTTTCTATTATCATACATTGGGTATATAAGTTCATCTATGATTTGATAGATTCGTTCGATGTGTTCATTTTGTTCTCGCTCAATGGTTTCTAGCTGATCAATTTTCTCCAGTAGCTCCGTGTAATTGGCTATCCATTTGCGCATCTTGACAAAAGTTCGCATAATGGCGATGTTGACTTGTATCGCTTTTTTAGTTTTGAGTACAGAAGATAGCATGGCTACTCCTTGTTCAGTAAAAACATAGGGTCTAGTTCTTCGACCGCCCCAACTTGGAGTCGCATTTTGCGACTTCAAGTTGTCCCACTCCTCTGATGTTAGTTGAAACATAAAATCATCAGGAAAACGATCTTGATTTCTTTTTACTTGCTCATTCAGTCTTTTGACTTCTACACCATATAATTCGGCTAAGTCGCTATCCATAATTACCTTTTGCGCTCTGATGTGTTGGATGATAGAGTGTACTTTTGCTTCGATTATTGCTTGTTCTGTCATTTTTTGATTTTTTCTAAGCTAAAAATAGAGAAATATTTTTCTTTTGTTCGCAAAATAGAATGAATAGATTGATACGAGTCTATTCTTCACCTTTGTAAGCAACTCCTGACAAAATTTAGAGGGAGAGGCTAAAATGAGAAATCTGAAAAAGCAAACTCAAAGATTTGTGGGGAGACATTTTCAACTTTCGACTTTCCAATTTCCTCTCATTACATAACTTCCGACAAAATTTGGATTGAAATATAATTCTGTACGTATCTGTAAATCAATGGATTTACTTCAATGAACCACATCGGACGTAATTTGGATTGAAACCTATATGGTCTTATATTTGTATTGTATACTGATGCTCTCTTATAAAAATTAGAAAGCATATTGAGTAAGTTCTTGCTATTAATTTCCGACAAAATTTGGATTGAAACGCTCTCGGTAGAAATTATCGGGCTAAAAAAGCAATTACTCTATGACACATCATTTCGTATTTGATGAATTAGCAGATCTACTTGCTGGGATGAATCCAGATAAGGTGCTTGCTTTTCGTACTTCGAAGACTTCTCAATTGCGATTACAAGAACTTTTGGAAAAAAATAAATCGTCCAAAGGGTTAAGCCAAAAAGAAACCACAGAAATAGAACAGTTCATGCTCTTAGAGCATATTGTGAGTCTTGCTAAAGCAAGAGCTCTCAGTAAATTAGCCCAAAAACGCAACTGATGAGTCGCTACTTTTCAAAATCAATTAGAGACTTTGTTGCATCAAGAGCTTCATATAGATGTGAGTACTGTCAAAAACCTGAAATCGTTTCTAATTTCCCTTTTCATATTGAGCACATCATTAGTCTCCAACATAAGGGCTCAAATAACTTGAATAACTTAGCTTACGCCTGTTCTCGGTGCAACTGGAAAAAAGGTACAAATATTGCTACGGTATTAGAAGAGGACGGCGATTTGATTGCGTTATTTCATCCTAGAAAAGAGATTTGGACAAGTCATTTCCAAGTAGACAATGGACTAATTGTTGCAAAAACGGATTGTGCGAAAGGCACTATTCAACTACTACAAATGAATACTGTTGAACTGATTTTGGAGAGGCAAGCACTCATGGAAGCTGGTCTTTTTTGATTGTATCTACTAAATCATTAACCCTTTTCTTAAGTAGATTATCTCCAGATAGATTACTTGTTTGAGAATAATATCTAATCACATATTGAGTTTTTGTACCAGCTTCATGTACTGCAAATATCAACGTTCGCATAAATCTAAATTTTAGTGATGAAAAAGTCTTTCACCAAAATTTGGATTGAAACGATAAGTATCTTAGCTACTACCAACACCGTGCAGTATTCTTCGTAAGCAACTTCCGACACAATTTGGATATAAAATTATATCGGCTAACATATACGTTTGTCAGCCATTACTCGTTTCCATAAATAGATGATCGTCAAAATCAGACCAATCCTTTTTACTTTTCCATCCTTATGCGCTCCAGAATGTACATCGTTGACATTCTGGCTTTTCATCAAATTTTTAATTTTCTAATAATGAGCAAAATATTGTGTATTTTTTTGCTTACTCTATTTGTGTTTGGCGCAACAAATGGATGGAGTCAGCAGCAATCTCTCAGCCTGTTTCAGCATGCCTTAAGAGAGAAAATAAGAGGTCAATCTTCTTCTGTATTCTCTCAAAAAGTACCTTTCCTGAAAAACAATACTTTAGATCAAAAATTGAGCGATTCTGATACGCAAGAAGAAGGCGAACCATTCATTGCCGTCAATCCAAAAGACAGCAATAATGTCGTTGTGAGCTACATGAATATTGATCCAGCAACTGGCATCTTAGACTTTCCGATTTACTATTCGCAAGATGGTGGAGGGAGTTGGGAAAAATCTAATTTTATCGCTTCTAGTATCTACAATGCCGACCCTATTCCAAATATGATATTGGCAGGTGGCGGCGATCCTGTCTTGGCATTCGATAGGGAAGGAAAGCTCTATTTTTCTTGGATTTTTCTAGCCCTCAATTTCAGTACACTCGATGGGCGTTTTTTGACTTATTGGGCAAGTTCTACTGATGGTGGAAAAAGTTGGGAGGTATCAGAAGGTTCGAATAAGCTGCTTGCCGATGGTGGATTCAATTTTGGTACGGGAGCATTGTTAGACGAAGGAAATGGCGTACTTGATCGGCAATGGTTGGCAGTAGATCAAACGGGTGGTGCGCATGATGGTGTACTTTATTGTTCTGGACTTTTCTTTTCAAACGATTCCACAGAAATAGGCGGCATTATTTTGAGAAAAAAGTTGCCTGATTCCGATGTGTTTGAACCAAATCAAGTAGTTGTTTCGGATACGCCCAATGCACAATTCGGGAATGTGCACGTAGATCGCCTAGGTCGAGTGCATATCACCTATGGTGATTTGGACAGTTTCTTGGTGAAGCATACCGTTTCTGAAGATGGTGGTACGATCTTTAATCAGCCAACTGTGATTGGAAATTTCAATTGGCTATTTGAAGATACCGTTCGGGTGAATGAACTCGAAAATCCAGCCATCAATTTTGCAATTGATCCCATTAATGATGAGCTGCATTTGGTTTGGAATGCTTTTGATGATAAAGTCAATGGCTTTTACAGCCGCTCTCTGGATGGTGGCAAAACTTGGTCAGAAGCCCAAAATATTGCCGATTTAATCAAGCTGCCCAATCATCAAATTTATTTCCCTAACGTAGTTGCCCAAGATGGTCAGGTTTCTATTTCTGCTTATGTTTTGGATACAGAAGATGCAGGAAATTACGCACTTTTACAGTCTGAGGATAGCGGCACAAATTGGGAGGCGCCACTTTCGCTCTCTAGTCAAATCACCAATTTCAAAGATTATCCTTTGGGAACTCAATTCAATCCTAGTCCGCTTTTCGGAGATTATTTCACCTCTGCTAGGAGCGCCTGTAAAACTTTCTCTGCTTGGTCGGATGGAAGGAATGGGGAAGGTCCGAAAATTTACATTGGCGTAGTAGATCATTGCGAAATGGTTTCTCAAATCTCTACCTTAGAGGCGGAGGAGCAAGACTTTTACTTGAAAGCGGCTTACCCAAATCCAGTTGAGCAGACCATTAATTTAGAATTGGAACTCATGCAAACACAGGCGGTTTCTGTTTCAATTATGGATGCTTCGGGTAGAGTTATTCAGCAGCTAGAGAGCGGTCAATGGTCAAAAGGTACAGCAGAGCGACAATACGACCTATCGAATTTGGCAAAAGGTGTTTACTTTTTGACTGTTAAATCTAAGCAAAGAATATTTACTAAAAGCATCGAGAAATTATAAGGGAAGGCAGTGTTCAATCATCTGTATCAGTTGAATTCCAGCAAATTAATCATTCATTGATAATCAAAACTTTGCGAACTCTGCGTGACACACTTTTCTGAATAATCTCTAATATCATCAATGATCCCAATAAACCCTTTCTACTCTGGATTGATGGATGTAGCCTTCCTGTCCCGTCCGAACAAAGACTTTCTGCCAGCCATTGAATACATCTTGCGAATTGTAATAGAAAGCCTCATTGGCATGTACTTTCGTAAGAATGTTTGATTTTACACTAGCTGCTTCTCGCACATTGACGTAGCCATCTTCGTCTTTCATCACGCCTATGTATTCATATTTTTTCCTCAATTGCGCCCACTTTTCTTTTGGAATCACTGTGCATTGTGGAGGACTAATTTCCCATTTTCCTGCATTCAGGGTAAGCGTCGCTTCATATATTTTATCGCCCCAAATGGATTGTCCTTCTACAGTCTTGGCATTGTACAATTCAATGTGCCTTATCAGCAATTGAGTATCATTTTTGAACTCATATTGGAAGCCTTGATAATCGCTTTTGGTCATTTTAGTCAAATATTGAAAATAAGCAGGTGTTGCTATTTTTTCCTCCAAATTGGTGTAAGAAAATTGTTCCAAATCGACTTTTTCCCACTTTCCTGCTGCCCATTGATATTGGTACAAATCATCCGAACAAAGCTCTGTCATACACTCACTTTTTCTTATTTCAAGCACATTGGGTCTTGCCTCTGCATCTTCAAAAAATAAATATTGATACTCCAGTTCAAAATCTAAGTCGTTGCCCGTCAGATAAATTCTTGAGTACTCTTCCCGCAAATTATTGGAATGAACTAGCGTCTCACGCGTTTTCTCCACGACTTGATTTTTGAAAACCTCAAAGGGGGTAGGTTGTGTGAAAGAAACAAATGGAAGTAATAATAAGATTAATATTTTTTGCATTATTTATAGCAGTTTTAGTATTGATAGTCAATACTTTATAACAATATTTTTTATGCTATCCAGTAGGACACTTTGTTGCTGCTTGCCTTCATCGAAAGTAAGACGCAAGCCAAAGTGTTTTGCATGAGTTACTGTTAACAGTGAGGTGCGTTGTAGAATATCCCAATTATCAGTCGTAAGGTTCGCTGTTTGAGGAATCTCTATTTCTACATTTGTCAGCTTCTTAATTCCAGTGGGATGTGTCAAATAATTTAGAACATCCGCTCTTATCGCTGGTCGCACCTTGTCACTTGCTTCTGCTAAAGATTGAAATACTTCTTGTTCACTTTCTGGTGTAACGATGAATACTAATGCTTGTTCCTTCTTTTTATTTGCCTTAGACATTAAATAATAGCTAGAAGTGTCCCAATTCGGATGCTGATATAAGTGGTAGGGGAAATCAATAGTACTCGTATCAAATGGCTTCATCTTCAATCCAATTCCTATACTCGCTGCTCCATTTTCATCCCATCGACCTCGATAAGCACTTCCAAAATACGGCTCATTTTGCTCCATGATTGAATCATTCTGTGGATAAAGCAACTCTAGATTTGCATTCAAGAAAAGATAATATTTACCTAAAGTACCCTGCTCTGAATGTTCTGTCTGTAGCAAGTCAGCAGGAGTCAATATTTGATCTAATTGCTGTTTAATTTCTGCATTTTGGACGAATAAGATGAGGTGATCTAATTGATAGTCTATTGGCTTTTGTTCTTCTTCGGGAGTGGAACAAGTCGTACAAAGTAAAAGAGACAGCATTAGATAAGACTTCGTCATAATTTGAACAATTTTGAAGAGAGAGGAATACCAAAGTTAAAGATTCCTACTAAAAATGCGACTTTTGTGTTTCCTCATAAAATCTCACTTCTCAAATCTGAAAAAATACATGACTATACTAGATAAAATAGTAGCCCAAAAAAAGATAGAAGTTGCGCAGCAAAAAGAACGTTACAGCTTGAAAGATTTTGAACGTAGTCCATTGTTTCAGAGAGCAACGCATTCTTTTAAAGCTGCCTTGAAGGAAGAACATAAACTAGGCATCATTTCAGAATTCAAACGACATTCTCCTTCGCAAGGCGATATTCATGCCAATGCGAGCGTAAAGGAAGTAACGACGGGTTATTTGAAAGCAGGTGCTTCTGCACTTTCGATACTGACGGACACGCCTTTTTTTAAAGGGACACAAGAAGATTTGATGCAAGCACGCGGCTACAACAATTGCCCTATTTTGCGCAAAGATTTCATTGTGGATGAATACCAAATTTACGAAGCCAAAACATTGGGTGCAGATGTCATTTTGTTAATTGGAGAATGTTTGACCGCAGCAGAAGTGAAGCAATTTTCAGAATGTGCGCAAAGCCTAGAGATGGAAGTTTTGATGGAAGTGCATTCTGCCGAGCAATTAGAAAAGCTAGTGCCAAGCATTGATGTAGTAGGGGTAAATAATCGGAATTTAAAGACCTTCGAAGTCGATATTCAAACTTCGATTGATTTGTATCATGCGATTCCTGACGAATTTGTCAAAATCTCAGAGAGCGGCATTAGCGATCCAAACGTGATCGTTCAATTGCGCAAAGTCGGTTTCGATGGCTTCTTGATTGGCGAATATTTTATGCGCGCCGAACATCCACCAGAGCGGTTGGCAGAGTTCGTGACGCGCGTGTATTATTTAGAAGATTTATTGAATAATGCGATAGCATAAAATCTTAGTTTTTTAGTTAGGACTCCATGTTCTAAACAAACAAAATGATTCTTTAAAATTTTTGGGTTCTCGTGTATGGAGACTTTAAGAAATAGCTTGTTCTTTTTGTCTTAACACAAAAAGAACCAAAAAAGTCAAGACTAAATTTCTTTCTTAACACTCCAAAAGTGCCAAAAAGGCTAAACAAAATAAACTCGCCCTAAAGATTGATTTTCAAGCTCTCACTCAATATTTATATCAACTTGTAACTTTATTCAAGATTGATTTTGGCTCATACAGTATTTTGTTTTTAACGCCTTTTTGGCACTTTTTCCACTAAAAGAAATTAGGTCACAATGGATAGATTTATAAGTATCTGAATTGTATCAAAGTTTGCCACACAAAAAATTTAGAGAACCCAAAGTCACACTCTTGCCGCTTCAAATTCTTCAATCTTATCCCTGAGGCTCAATAGATAATCAATATCATCGTAGCCATTGAGCAGGCATTGTTTTTTGTAAGGATTGATGTCAAAACTGACTTGCTCATCGCTGGCATCAATGGTGAAGGTTTGCTCATTCAAATTGACGCTGAAAGTCGCATTTGGATTGGCTTCTATGGCAGCGAAAATCTTTGCTAAGAACTCATCAGAGACGGTGATGGGCAGTACGCCATTGTTCAGGGCATTGTTCTTGAAAATATCGGCAAAAAAACTAGAAACCACGACTTTGAAACCGTAATCATGCACTGCCCAAGCGGCGTGTTCTCTACTGGAGCCACAACCGAAATTCTTACCGCCGACGAGTATTTTTCCGCTGTAAATTGGATTGTTCAATACAAAATCAGCAATCGGTTCATTATTACTGTCGTATCGCCAATCGCGAAATAAATTTTCTCCAAAACCTTCGCGTGTTGTTGCTTTCAAAAAACGCGCAGGGATAATTTGGTCAGTGTCCACATTTTCGATGGGCAGTGGAACAGCAGGGCTGCTGATGTTGATGAATTTTTCTAATGGCATGTTGTTTATTTTTTGATTGTAGTATTATCTTTTAAGCTTTTGATTTAACTGGAGTCATGCTTTCATTTCTCAACCCAAGTCAATGTGTTTCCTATTTGCTCTCCTGACCTTTGCAAGGTAATTAATTTTATCGTTAGAATTTTAATTGATGAAAGCAATAATTTGTACTAAATACGGTGCTCCAGAACTATTAAAATTGGAGGAAGTGCTAAGGTTGAAGGTTTTAGATTGAGTTTCGACGGCTAGAGACTTAGCTAATGCTGGTTCGTAAGCGGTGAGCGATAACTCTGGAAAGATGATTAAATCTGCGTTTAGTTTTGTGGCACGATTGATTAATTTCAGGTGAGCAGATATATTTTCTTTGATCTTTCCTTTGGCAGACCTAGATTGTGCAATACAGATTTTCATTGTCTATAATCATTGTAAGAATAATACCTAGGCTTGCTGTCAATTCGGACGTGTAGCCAACGAGCTTCCAAACCATGTGTACTCAGCCACACGGGCTGCTCACTTACAGATTTTCGATATTCGGCTGCTACTTTTTTCCAAAATTGATTGATTTGCTCTTCCGGAACATTCCTCACGAAATTGGCTAGATGATTGTATATTTCAGAAGCGGCTTTTTCCGTGGGAATAATGTATTTGGTGTCTTTCCGAAGATTTTCGTATCCAAGGGCCAGTTCATCGGATACAAGATAATCTTCAAGATTGGAAGCGTCTGATTTTCGATGCTCCAGTGCTGTATTTTGAATAATGACGAACTCAAAATCGTTGTCCAGTTGGTCTTTAATAACGGGACGTACTTCCCAAAAAAATGCGTTGAATTCAGCTTGGGAAAATAGGTTGTTGAAAAATAGGCGAAATGTTGAAGAACGTTTCAGGATTTCAATAAATTGCCGAAAACTTATTGGCTTGTTCTGTTCCGTAATCTTATACCATTTTATTTTGTCTAGCTCTAGCTCTTGAACATTGGAACGCCAGTCCTCCATTTTTCAATCGTTTGATAATTCGTAATTACTGTTGCACTGCACTGCTAAACGCTGAATCTTTATCCTTCCTGTGATTTTCAAACATTTCTATCGCGGCCTTCAAAAATCCAAACATTCCCAAGCCTAAAACAATCGTTCCGATAGCGATATCTTTCAAAATCCCATCTCCTGCTAAAAAATAGCCGACCAGACCAAGCACTAAGGTAAAGAGAATCATAACGCTCATTAGGACAATCATCATTTTCCCTTTACGAGGGTTTTCCCAAATCTTTTTAGAAAGTTCATTTTGAGTTTTGGTGGTGTCTTGCAAAGAAGAAAAACTGATGCCCAAACCCATGAAAATGAGCATGGAATTTATGCTTTCAAAAATGACATTTGGGTTGTCTTTTAATTGTTCCATACCAGAAAAATATGGCTGAATCGCAAAGTATAGTCCTACGAGCATGAGTGGGTATTGCAAATAGCTGGTGTAATGAAAGAAAGTTTTAAAATTCATTTTTCGTTACCGTCTTGAATCAGATTTTATTTGTTTCGCTCTCCGAGTTACTCTATTTTTCTTAACCATTTTGCTCGAAACTCATCTTTGGAGAGTCGAATTGGTCCGATTGAAGTAATTCTTACTTTTTTTACGCCAATTAAGTTCATCGTAAGTTTTTTCATCGAGTGATGACTAGGAGCTTTATTGAACAAGCGATAAAACCAAGTTGGCTGATCCATTGTACAGATGATCCTAGCCGTTTTGCCTGTAAAAAATTTGTCCCACCAAAGCGAACCTTCTCTTTTCTTGAATGCATAGGCAAGCAAAAGTACTCGATCTAAGAAACCTTTCATAATGGCAGGTACAGAACCCCACCAAACAGGATACACCCAAACGAGATGATCTGCCCATTTCAATGTTTCTTGGCTTTTGAGTAAATCAGGTTCTAGTTCTGTTCGCTTTCGATATCCGAATTGCAGATTAGGATTGAAATCCAAATCTCGAATCCGGATTTCTCGAACTTCTGCTCCCGATGCTTCCGCTCCTTTTTTGTAGGCTGCTGCCAAGCCAAAATTGAAACTCTTTTGATCTGGATGTCCGATGATGAGGACGATTTTCTTGTTCATTTATATTCTGGATCTGAAGTGTGGTTCTAATTAACAGTTACCTATTTTGAGGTATTATTCCATCAAATCTTCCCTCCATTTCATCAAGCGGTAGCACTTTATGAGTACTAAGAAAACTCCAATTCCTAAAACCGCTATTAAATTCCAGCTCACTTGCTCTTGATCTAAACCACCAAATTCTATGATAGATAGCCAGACTAATAAAGAAGTCAAAAACGGAAAAATGTAGAGAAGTGTATGTTTTTTGAGTACTTTTTTTAACAAAATGAGTTCGATTACCCCAAAGAATAAGACTACTGGTAATAATATGTAAAGAAGAAGCATATATTGATACCTGTACTCTAATCCACTCTGCAAACTTTGATATTCTACAATTCCAAAGAAAATCAGAATGGCCGATTTTAGAAAATTATAAACTAGCAACGTTATTCTCACTCTCAATGATTGATTATTAAGAACATCACATTATTCAAATTGATACTTTCGCATCAATATAAAGGCTCTTCTAGTCATCAATATCACTAGCCCATACATTACAGCTTTTAAAACGATAACTTGTGTCGTTGGAAAACCTGAAGCATCTACTTCGTTAATTCTCGTTAAGGCAGAAACAAAACTGTCTGTCATGGAGCACATCGCATAACCACAAGTGAAAATCCAAAGAAGTTGTCCGGTGTAAGTCCTCTGCCATAAGTAATATGCCGCAACAAAGCCTAGAGCAACTAAAATAACATCTTCAAAATAAGTGTACGACCATAGGTCATTCCATCTTCTCCAAGTTTCTATAAATAGCAGAATTGTTCCTAAAGTGATGACTCCGACTATCTCTTTTCGATATGGGTGGTCATTCATCATTTTTTTCTCCAATTATACAGCAACAAGCGTTTGCGACTATCCATATCATTATTCCTAATGCTACTAATATCTTGAATCCGAAAAAGTGCTTTCCCTTTATCTTCTCCTTCTTGACCTAATATACGTAGAACAACATTTTCCTCGTCACAGTCCTCAACTAAGCCAGTGTAAACGCTATCGCTGTTCACTTGTATTTTTACAACTTGATCTACTTTGCCAAGTTGCTGTTTTAGTATATCCTTTTGCCAAGTTTTAGGACTACTGATGGTAATATTTGTTGTTATATCTTGACCTAGTTTGGATGAATTTTGTACCAAATACTCCATAGCTCGTACATAATCATCCTCAAAATCAATGGATTCAATGTTTTCTATTTTCTCTATGATTAGTCCATCGGGTTTACCATATTTTGTGAAATGTTGAAGAACAACGATTTCTTCTGTGAAACTTTTCACATAACCCGACCAGAATCCTTCATCATCTCCGTACACCCAGATGCCAATAATGCTTTTTTCTTTTTGGGATTTTTCGAGTAGTTTGAGTATCATGGCTCTATGTTTACTTACATTTTAGTTATTGTCCAATAATGGATTCACTATTCTTAGGCTTTTTTTACGCGTATTATTCGGAACTTCTCCTACTCGTTGTTCCAAGACAGAACGTCCCAAGATTTGCCATATCTGTGAAAAATCTTTCTCCTAATCATACAAGTTGTTTCGATTTGATAATTCAGCTATTTCCACCCAACCAGACTCACATAGAGCCATAAATGTCGTCTTATCCATTTTGAGTGTTTTTTCCCTCAAAATACACTTTTTCTTTGCTTATGCGAAATTTTGAGTTGCACCCTTCAACTCTAAACTTTCAAGTAAATATCATAATAATTTAAGGCTTTTATACAGTGCTTGAGTGATTTTAGAAACTATGTGACCTCTATGAACGTGCTATGCGAGCTATGTGATAAATGGTTGCGATTTTTACTAATTTTCAAATACATTTGCTTGTGCTAATGTAATTGTCTCGCGTCTTATATTTAAAACTTTCACATCCGATTATGTCCGAATTTCAAGTTTTCCTCCAATTAGGTTTTGAACACATCCTCGATTTTGCTGGCTACGATCACATCTTATTCATTGTCGCTTTGTGTGCCATTTATCGGGTAGAGCAGTGGAAAAAGGTATTGGTTTTAGTGACGGCGTTTACGATTGGACATTCGATTACCTTGGCATTGGCCGCTTTAGAGGTAGTTAAATTTAAGAGCGAAATTATTGAATTTCTAATCCCACTAACGATTTTAATCACTGCACTTTATCACGTCTTCCGTATGAATCCCGACCAGCAAAAAGCAGCAGTCAATTATACGCTGGCACTTGGTTTTGGATTAATTCATGGCTTAGGATTTTCTACTTTATTGCGTGCTATGATCGCTCCTGGAGATAGTGGCATCACGCCGCTTTTAGCGTTTAATATCGGCGTAGAGTTAGGACAAATTTTGATCGTCGCAATCATTATGTTCATTGCTTACTTGGTAATGAATGTCTTTCGAGCCAAGCAGCGCGATTGGGTATTGTTCATTTCTGGAGCAGCGGCTGGAATTGCACTGATTTTGTTGTTAGAGAGTGATTTGGTGGCTGGTTTATTGAAATAAAAAGCAGAATTATCAATATAGATCTGCCTACTCCTAATTCTTCAGGAGTCTGTTTTGTGAAAGTGGTTGCGCAGTCGGGATTAAGTAGGGTGTTGAGGTTGGTGAAGTTGTAGAATCCAAAACATTTGCACTGGTAAGCGCATTACATATTGGGTGAAAAGGATATTTTTTCAAGTACTTCATGCCAAATCTCTTGAAACTTCTTCAAGGAATCTTTATCATTTTTGCTGTTTTGTCTTACTAACTCGAACCAATTGTAGTTACTATTATCTGATATATCATTAGACTCTTTTCGCAGCTCTTCTGTCATATTTTTCAATAAACTTCCAATTTTATTGTTTAAATCTCCATTATTTGAATTGATACATCCAAAACTATACCCGAAGATAATTAGGGATAAATCTTCAACTTTATATACTCCATGCATAGCTGGTCTTTTCAAGATATGCGACATAAATTTGATAAAGTCTTGCATGATGATTTTTATTGCTCGAGATGTTTGTCAGACTACTTGCCATATCACATAAAATAACCTAACTTTGATGTGAATGCAAATCATAAAATATGACGCTGCAAATTAAAAAAAGATTACTAGAGGTAGAAGATTATCATCGCATGATCGAGGCTAACATTTTATCAGAAGATGATCGAGTAGAATTAATTAATGGAGAAATTATTGAAATGAGTCCTATTAAAAGTTTTCATGCTAGTCATGTAATGCGCATCAATCATTTCTTGAGTAATATAGTTGGTGATGAAGTGATCGTCAATGTCCAAAATCCTATCCTTATCCCTAATTACTCTGAACCTGAACCTGATATTGCATTACTTAAGTGGGACGATGATTTTTACTATGAAAAGCACCCACAGCCACAGGATGTCATTCTATTAATAGAAGTAGCAGATAGTTCTTTAGAGTATGACCAAAATATCAAACTTCCTCTGTATGCAAACGCACAAATTCGGGAATGTTGGATCGTCAATTTACGTGAAAAACGAATAGAAGTGTATCAAAATCCTGAAAATGGAATTTACAAACAGAGAATAATTATTCAGGCGCAGGATGAGATTACAATTGATTCATTAGAGCTGTCGTTTCCTGCACAAAAACTACTAAGATAAACGACTCAATCAATTTTCTTCGGAATCACTACTTAAAACATCACATTACTATAAACATAATGAAATTAACAATCCAATCACTCACTCTCCTATGCTTTCTAAGCATAATCACACTACCCCTAAACGCCCAAGAAAGAACCGTTCCTATCTTCAAAGACGGCGAAGCGCAAATCGTCAATGCCTTCGACACACCTGACAAATGGATTCGACATGATCTTTGGGTGGAAACCGAATTCGATTCTGATTTGGATGGAAAATTAGATCGAATGCACGTCTCCGTCACTCGTCCTTATCAGACGGATACGGAAGGTTTGAAGTTGCCTGTGGTTTATGTAACGAGCCCTTATTTTGCAGGTGTCGCTTCCAATGCTGAAGGCGTATTTTGGGACGTAAAACACGAAATTGGTGCAACGCCTCCACCTCATATTCATCCGCCCGTTATGCGCAGAGGAGAACGACCTATTATTTCCAATTCGCACATTAAAACTTGGGTGCCACGGGGCTATATTGTCGTTCATTCTTCTTCGCCTGGCACAGGTTTGTCCGATGGCTTTCCAACCGTCGGTGGTGATAATGAATCACTTGCACCCAAAGCAGTTGTCCAATGGTTGTGCGGCAAAGCTAAAGGCTACACCGAGCGCGATGGAATGGAAGAAGTGAAAGCCACTTGGTCAACTGGAAACGTAGGTATGACTGGAACTTCCTATAACGGAACGCTTCCGCTCGCTGCAGCCACCACAGGTGTAGAAGGCTTGAAAGCGATCATTCCAATTGCGCCGAATACTTCTTACTATCACTATTATCGCTCGAATGGATTAGTGCGCCATCCTGGTGGTTATTTAGGAGAAGATATTGATGTATTATACGACTTTATTCATAGCGGCGAAGAGTCCAAACGTGCCTTGGCAGATTCCTTGGTGCGCGATACGGAGATGGCAAATGGCATGGATCGGATCACGGGTGACTACAATGATTTTTGGTACGGACGCGACTATTTGAATGAACTAGCACCAATGAAAGCAGCGATGTTGATGTCGCATGGTTTTAATGATTGGAATGTGATGCCAGAGCATAGTTATCGCATCTACAAAGCACTGAAAGGTAAAGTACCAACGCAAATTTACTATCATCAAAATGGACATGGCGGACCACCACCAATGACTATGATGAATCGTTGGTTTACGCGTTATTTACACGGCGTAGAAAATGGCGTAGAAAAAGATGCACGCGCTTGGATTGTGCGAGAAAAGGACAAACAAAAGAATCCAACAAAGTACGAAGAATATCCAAATCCAGCGGCGGCAGATGTGGAGTTACATTTGACTAAAGGTGCACCAAAACATGGTAGATTAACTACGCAAAGCGTTGAAGACCAAGGAAAGGAGACCGTTGTAGATAATTACTCTTTCTCTGGTGCAGCACTAGCGCAAGCAGAATATACCAATCATCGCCTACTCTATTTGACGCCTAAATTGAAAGAAGATTTGCACATTTCGGGCGTTCCTAAAATCACCATCAAACTAGCCAGTAGCAAACCTGCGGCTAATCTTTCGGTTTGGCTAGTTTCCTTGCCTTGGAAAAATAGTAGAAGAACAAAAATTACCGATAATATTATCACGAGAGGTTGGGCAGATCCTCAAAATCATGCCTCTTTGACGGAAAGCGAACCACTCGTTCCCAAGCAATTTTATGAACTCACTTTTGAGTTGCAACCCGACGATCAAATCATCGCCAAAGGACAACAAATTGGCTTGATGATTTTCTCTAGCGACCGCGATTTCACGCTCTGGCCAGAACCAGGTACGATGCTGACAGTAGATTTGGATGAAACAACTTTGACTTTACCAGTCGTAGGCGGAACAGCAGCTTTTGAGGAAGCAATGAAGTAGCAACAGGTATTGATAATTGTATAAACCATAAGGTACACAGAAGAGAGCAAAGATTTTATTTCTATTCTTTGCTCTCTTTATAGTTAAAATCCTTTGCTATTTGTTGTGTCAAATCTTCGTAGTTCATTTCAAGTCCTTCATCGAAAAATTTACTTTATTCCTCAAAAATGAAAAACCAAGATTCTCTCCTCTATGTTGAGAGAGAAAAAATAAGTACAATGATTCTAACAACAACGCACAATCTCGAAACTCATGAGATCATCAGCTATTTGGGCGTCGTTTCTGGTAAATCTTACAATTACGCCCGAAAGCTCAGAGAGATGAAAGCATCTGCACAGCCTGGATTGGTTGCCAAAGCGGAAGAAGTAGCAAAAGATGAACTAATAGCTCAAGCCGAAGAATTGGGGGCAAATGCAATTGTTGGTATGAGCATAGATTTCGAGACCGATAATGGACAAATTCATGTAATCTATACGGGAACAGCAGTGAAGTGTATACGAAAGTAATTTACTGTGTACTCGCTCTCCGCAACTTATCATTCAAAGCTCTACCCAAACCTTCCTCTGGAAACCATTCCGCCAAAATAAAATCTATTTTTTGAGTATCTAACTGACGTAGCGCATCAAAAAAATGGCGCGCGGCTTCAGTGAGCGATTGTTTTTCAGAAGACAAAATAATTTGATGCTTAATGGCGGGATGCTGATGGCGTTGATAGAAGCTCAAAACCCCCAAACGTTTATCTTTTTTATCTTCCAATAATCTAGTAATATCCTCAACCAAAAGAGGTTTTCTAGGTGCATAATGACTCTTAAGCATTCCGGGCGCACTTGGATTGGAGGTAGAAATAGTTCTCACTTCCACTTTTCCAATGACTTCCTCAATTTCCTCCACTGCAACTCCACCTTTTCGGAAAATAGTCGCTCGCCCATCAGGAAAGCCAATGATGGTAGACTCCAAACCTACTTGGCAAAATCCACCGTCCAAAATGTAAGGAATTTTACTGCCCAACTGTTGAAAAACGTGTTCAGGTTTGGTTGGAGAAATATAACCAAAAGGATTCGCGCTAGGAGCAGCTAAAGGAAAATCGAGCGATTGAAGTAGCTGTTGTGTCAGCGGATGTCTTGGGATTCTCACAGCGACCAAGGGAGAACCCGCAGTCACTAAATCGGGAACAATCGTTTTTTTTTGTAGGAGAAAGGTAAGTGGACCAGGCACAAATTCCTGTGCTAGTTGCTGTGCAGTCTCAGGAATACTTTTCACATATTTATCAATTAGTTCCCAACTGGGCAGATGAATAATGAGTGGATCAAAAGTTGGGCGGTTTTTTGCTTCAAAAATTCCACTAACCGCTTCTAAATTCAGCGCACTGCCACCTAGTCCATAAACCGTTTCGGTAGGAATGGCAACTAATTGATTGTTCTCTAATAGCTGCTTGGCTAATTTGATATCTTTTCCAATAGTCGCGGACACTTCTTTTTTGAGAACAAAGATAATTTACTCGATTGGGTTTTCGGATGGAGAGCAATTTTCTTTCAATTTTTCAATAAAATTGGAGGAAAATCGCTCTTTATTGATAGAAACTTTTCAAAAACACAAAGTTGGCTGGGGTAGAATATTAATGCGAAATCAGTTGCACATCAAATTATCTACTTCTGCTTGCGTATCTGCAATCGCTTGTGCATAAGCGATGCCTTGCCCTGCGATTTCTGCACAAGTCTTCAACTCCGAAGCAGCATCCAAGTAAGCCGTTGCCGACGCCTTGTAAGCATTACAATTCTCGGGTGTAGGGTCTTGCGCATGGAGTAATGCAGCATCATTCAGAGCGGTAAATTCCGCAGCGAGTTCTGTTGTGAAATTGAAATTATTTGCACAAGCACTATCGTCATCACAAGAAGCCAGGAGAAGAAGAGAACTAAATACTACAGACGAAATTATAATGGTTTTAAACATGACTCATGATTTTTGATAAATGTAGTTTGAGCTAAACGAAGTGGATAAATGGATATTATTATCTTTGCGCTCAATTTCGCAATAAATAATATAATGAAATCACTCCTGACACTCTTTTGTACCCTCTATTCTATTGTATTGTTGGCTCAAACGGGCACTGTTCGTGGAAACGTGTTCGATAAAGAAACGGGCGATCCCATTATATATGGTAACGTTCTAGTAGAAGGAACTACCTTAGGTGCAAATACTGATTTAGATGGCTTCTTTAGCATCGCTGATATACCTGCGGGCAATTATAAACTAGCAATTTCCTACACGGGTTATCAGAACGTATCCATAGATATTACCGTAAAAGCAGGAGGGATTACCTATAAGCAAGTTTATTTAGATGTTGGTATTGAACTCGAAACAGTTAATGTCTCTGCACGTCGAGAGCAAGCTCGTTCCGATGTGCAAGTTTCCAAATTGACGGTAACGGCGGACCAGATTCGAGCTTTGCCGTCAACAGGTGGCGTTGCAGATATTGCTCAATACTTACCCGTATTGCCAGGTATCGTTTCTACAGGTGATCAAGGTGGACAACTTTATATTCGAGGTGGTTCACCGATCCAAAACAAGATATTATTGGATGGAATGACGATTTATAATCCTTTTCATTCCTTGGGTTTCTTCTCCGTTTTTGAAACCGAAACTATAAAGAGCGTAGATGTACTCACAGGCGGATTCAATGCAGAATACGGTGGACGAATTTCTGCTATTGTGGATATCAAAACACGCGAAGGCAATAAAAAAAATTACGGCGGTAATATCTCCGTCAATCCTTTCCAATCCAAGGTATTAATAGAAGGTCCAATCAAGAAACTGCAAGAAACAGGTAGCGGAAGTTCTTCCTTTATTTTGACAGGTAAACGTTCTTACATTGATCGCACCGCCTCCATTTTCTATGATTATCCACCTATTGATTCGATAGGTTTACCCTACAATTTTACTGATATATACGGTAAGGTGTCCTTCGTTGGTGGAAATGGCAGCAAATTGAATCTCTTTGGCTTCAATTTTCAAGATAACGTCAACTTTGATGGGATTGCAGAATTGGGTTGGCTGACTACAGGTGGTGGTGCGAACTTTACCTTAATTCCGCCAAGTTCAAAACTCGTTATTGATGGGACGGCAGGTTTTTCCAACTACGATATCGAACTCAATGAAGCAGACGGAAATCCACGTCAAAGTAGTATTACCGATTATTTTCTGCGTTTGAATTTTACCAATTTTGGCAATACTACCGAAACGCAGTATGGATTCATATTCAATGGAATCAATACAGATTTCATATTTAGAAACTTTTTAGGAAATACCATCCAGCAAAGAGATTTTACGACTGAATTGGCAGGTTATTTAAAAATAAAACAAAAATGGAATCGCATAATCTTAGAACCAAGTATTCGCTTCCAAGTCTATGCTTCGCAAGCTCTGACGCGCATAGAACCTCGCTTGGGCTTCAAATTTAATGCGACGGACAATCTGCGCTTCAAATTGGCAGCAGGAGTATACTCTCAAAACTTAGTGAGTTCTGTAAATGAGCGCGATGTCGTCAACTTATTCGTCGGATTTCTAGCAGGACCAGAAGAAACAATCTTTCAGCCAGGCACGCGTGAACCTGCTCCCAATCGCTTACAAACTTCCAATCATGCCATCGGTGGTTTTGAAATAGACGTGAACAATGGGTTGAGTTTAAATATAGAAGGCTATTTTAAAGATTTCACACAACTCATTAATATTAACCGCGCTAAACTGAGCGAACAAGATCCCAACTTCGCCACGGAAACGGGTCAGGCGTATGGTATAGATTTCTCTCTGCGCTATGAAACCCCTGCTCTTTATCTTTGGGCAACTTACTCGCATGGCTACGTCAATCGCAACGATGGCCAGCAAGTCTACCCGACAGTTTTTGATCGTCGTCATAACATTAATCTATTAGCCAGCTACAATTTTGGCGAGGATAAAAGTTGGGAAGCAAGTGCAAGATGGAATCTAGGTTCAGGTTTTCCATTCACTCGGACGCAAGGATTTTATTCGCTCTACAATTTCACAGAAGGACTAGAGACAGATTTCATCAGCGAAAATGCAGATTTGGGTGTACTGTTTTCCGATCGAAGAAATGATGGTCGTTTGCCTTATTATCATCGCTTAGATGTATCTCTAAAGAAAACTATTGAATTTAGTAAGCGAAGTAATTTGGAGATCGTTGGCAGTATTACCAATTTGTATAACCGAGAAAATATCTTTTTCTTTGATCGCGTGCGTTATGAGCGGGTAAATCAATTGCCAATTCTGCCGAGTTTAGGTTTGAATTTTAGTTTTTAATTTCCAAGCTAGATACGGCTTGAGTAGAGAGCAAAAAAAACACGAGATCAAAAAAATCTCTTGACAGGTAGGTTTGTTCTTGTGTGATAAAAAATTTCCCAAAAAGGAAATAAGTTAATCTACCCAAAGGAAATAGTTTGGTTTTAAAAAGACTAATGTTCTAATCATGATTGGTGCAAATGAAAGTTCTAAACTAGGTGAAAGTGTTTTCCAGTTCATCGCTCACAGATTTGGAGTGCCTGATAGATTTGCTCTAGATGATAAGCAAAGGGGAAAGACAGGAGGATACCTTCCAAAAGTATGGGAGGTAAGAAGTGTTAAAATTTTCACTCAAAAACATCAAGAGAATATTCCTTATTTTTATGCTATATAATAGTCCCCACAATCAGGTATTTTAATATGCTTTTAAGTTTAGGGTTCATTATCGTTACACTCATTCAACTGATTTATTGGGGCATTATTTTTCCAAAACTTTTTTTTTACAAAAATCCACCGCTAAATCAAGTTACACAGGACGTTTCCGTTATTATCTGTGCCAAAAATGAAGCCGAAAATCTCAAAAAAAACTTACCCCTCATCCTCAATCAAAACTACCCCTCCTTCGAAGTTATAGTAGTCAACGATAATTCTTCTGATGAAACATATGAGATTCTTTTGGAATTTCAAAAAATGTATTCTATCTTGCGCACTGTTAGTAGATATGAAGACGACATTGGCAAAAAGTTCGCTTTAGATAATGGTATTCAAGCTGCTAAACATAACGTTCTTTTATTAACTGATGCAGATTGCAGTCCAAATAGTCCTTATTGGCTACACATGATGCAGCAATCTATTGGAGAAAAAGTAGAGGTTGGCTTAGGATACGCCCCCTACAATTCTTACAAAGGTCTTCTTAACAAATTCATTCGTTATGAAACTTTTTATACCGCTCTCCAATACCTATCTTTTGCATTGTGGAAACAGCCCTATATGGGAGTTGGACGAAATCTCATTTACAAGAAATCCCTCTACTACAAAGTAGATGGATTTAATTCCCATGAGCATATTGCTTCCGGTGATGATGATCTCTTCATCAACGCAATATCTCATCTTGACAACACAACAATCGTTTTAAACGAACAGACGTTCATGTATTCCGAGCCGAAACGTGACTGGAAATCCTATTTCCGTCAGAAGACTAGGCACTTGAGTACAGCCAAATCCTATCGTTTGAAACACCAAGTGCTTCTAGGTCTGCTTTCGGGTAGCCATTTTATGCACTATTTCTTGGGGACATTCACACTAATTCAGGGTTATCAATCTCTAGTCGTTTGGGGATTCCTGATTCGCATGAGTATTATTTTGCTGGTAAGTCGTTCACTCCTACGTAAGTTAGGTGAACGGAATCTTCTTATGTGGATTCCAGTGATGGATGTTATGATGATATTATACTACATCGTCTTTTCTTCCACACTGGTAAGGGAAACCAAAAACCGTTGGTAAAATTAAGTATAGTATTATTATAATAAATCCATGAACATGACAATTTCTACAAATCTTTCAGCAAAAGCTCAGAATGACTACAACCTTGTACAAGCTGCTATTGCAGGCAATCAGCGTGCTTACTCAGAGTTGATGAACCGCTACCGTACTTCTGTTTTTCACACAATGTTAAAAATGGTACATAATCAAGAAGATGCTAACGATCTAACGATTGAAGCATTTGGAAAAGCGTTTCGTAAGTTGACGAGCTATGCTCCACATTATGCGTTCAGCACTTGGTTGTTCCGCATCGCGATTAACAATTGTATTGACCACATCCGTAAGAAAAGATTGCAAGTATTATCTATTGATGAGCCTATTGATTCAGAAGGCGATCAGGATTACTCTGCAAACATTCGCTCCAATACTTTGAATCCAGAAGAGCAGTACATGAACCAACAAAAGGTTCAAATGATGCGTATGGTGATGGGTAAATTAAGCGAGAAGTATCGTTTGATGATCGAATTGCGCTACTTCGAAGAGTTGAGCTATGACGAAATCGCTAGAGAGCTAGATATTCCTCTAGGAACGGTAAAAGCTCAATTGTTCCGCGCCAAGGAAATGATGTACGAATTGCTACAAAAGCCAGGTGCAAGTGCATACTTAGACACCACTAAGCGCCGTGCGAAAAAGCGTAGCACAACTGCTAAAGCTCCACGTAAAGCAAAAGCAACTGCGGCAGTGGCAGCGTAGTTTTTCTTGGTTTTCAACAAATAAAAAGTAGAAGGGGGAAGTACTTGTACAAAGTGCTTCCCCTTTCGGTTTTGAACAAATGAAGATCAAGAATTGTAAAGAATAGAAAGAGTAATATTTCAATTTCATAATATCTTGGTATGAAGTCTTTCAAACATTGGAAAATGCAAGAAGTCGAGGAAGTATTCGGCATCAGAGAAGTCGAAGAACATCCACTACTTAGCGATTGGTTGACTGCCGATTGTGAAATTTCCGAGGAAGAAAAATCACGTTTGGAAGAATTGAAAATTATGCTGAGAGAGAATGTTAATTTATGGAATGAAGCAGAATTGAAAATCAAATTCTTAGGCCCGCTCTTAGCACTGGTCAATTACGATACAAAAATTTATCGAGCATTTATGGAACGTAGTTTATCCATTCATAAAGATGGAGAAACTGCTTCTGGCACCCTAGACTTTTTGATTGCCAAAGGAAGACAGATTCCGAGAACGCCCTTCTTCTGTGTACATGAATACAAACCAGATCCATCTTCTAGTAATGACCCATTGGGGCAATTACTAATTGGTTTAGAGGCAGTAAATCAAGAAAATCAAAAAGAAGGATTTGACTTTCCTCTTTATGGTGCATATGTTGTAGGAAGACTTTTTTATTTCGTTGTTTTCGATGGAAAAACATATGCAAAAAGCGAGCCTTATATTGCTACACAAGATTCAATTGTAGACATATTCTGTTGTTTAAAGCAGGTGAAAAAATACATACAACAGATAATCGAATAAGAGCATGATTTGAGTTTATTAATTATCATCTTCTCAGTCGCTCTAAAATAATCTCCCACAATTGATTGTAAGGAATAATCTCTATTTCCAAGAGCAATCCTCGATAGAAGAACGGCTCTTCTTCTGCCAATCGTGCATAATATTTTTCGACATTACTCAAACGAACTTCTTGAAAATCAGCTTTTTGCAATTGTTGTAAAAGTCGAATGAACTGAATGGTTCGGTAGTATTCTTCTTTGCGGAGCTGACGATTGATGTGTCCTTTCAGTTGCAGAATTAGACTTCTGGCTTGTGAAAGACGCTTTTCTTCCAGTAAGAATAAAATTTGTACAATCATATGGTGCACCATGAAAATGCGCTGTGACTTGGGGTAGAGTGCACCCTCATTGAGAAATTTGCTCAATTTAGAGTTATTTCTACTGCGGTGAGTCTCATCATGCTCCTTTTCTGATAAGAAGGAATCTGCATAAGTCAAATACAACTCGAAAATGTACCATTTTTTCTGAATTTCACTCTCCACTTTTTTGAAACCGTTGTAATGAGTGGCTTCTTGATGAATTTCACTAGCCTTTTGATATGCTTGAATGTGCATGGCGAGTAAAAAACGATATTCTTGAAAAGCATACCATTCGTCGCTTCCTTTCGGAAAAGCTGTATGTTGAGAAGGCGTCACTCTTAGTCCTTGTTCATCTTGTAGGTGCAGATAGGCTGAAGCCTTCTTTAAGTAAATCGTAGAAATTTTGTCGGATTGATAATAGATAGGATTGTCTTTCACATAAGTTTCTGCATCCTTGCAAACGTTCAACATTTTACCAAATTCTTTGAGCATTTCATGTCGGAAAGCCCAAACAAGGTACTTATTGTACTCGATAATAGGAGAATCATAGAGCTCTGTCAAACCATCGAGTGCTTCGCAATAAGTATCAATACGCTCTGCTAGATTAGTACGCTTGGAGGGTGGCTTATAATAATTCAAGATAACCCGCTGGTAGAGTTCTTCGGAACGAATTTCCGCATCTAAAATATTGGTGTATTGCTTGATATGTTGGTCATACATCTCAAAATTTTTGTCGTCGCTGTCCACTGCGGCGTAGGAGCGTAGAATTCTGGAGCAATTAACGATTACATCCGCGAATTTGAATTTCAGGGCAGTCGTCAGGATTTGTCGAGCCAAAGAATCCGCAGTGTGATAAGCATCGTTCGCCAGTAGAATTTTAACCAACGTCCAATCTTTGTTGCAAGAGTAATAGGCTCGGTCATAATTGGAAGCTGCGGGACGATTGACATCCAAAAAGAACAAAGTGTTCAGAAGCCGTTTGCGAAAGCGCGATTTGAGTTGCCGATATTTATCATCTTTGGGAGTGGATTCGTACAAAAAAGAAGCGGCATCGCGATCGTTTTTGAATTTCCCCTGGATGAGTGCATTGTAAAACTCATTGAACTTGCTACTTTTATTTTGAAGGTAGTAATCATCAAAAATTTCAATCTTCCGAATCTTTTTCTTAGTGACAATCTTTGAGATTTCGATTAAATTCTTCATTGATGTTCTCGTGTGATATAGTTATTTATGGTTTATTAAGTTGTCGTATAAAAATAAGTTTGAATTTTGACCAAGCTAATTTTTGATTCAATTTATTTAGGATGATAGCCATTCCGATAGCTATTGTCATCAAGCCTAAATTTGTAACAATGAGTGAATTAAAAAGAAACCGTCATAAATTGTCAAGATATATTTATCCGACTACTTACTGTTCAATTTTATGTGACATATAAAACCGAACAATAATAGACTAGAATTCATACTTCGCATTATGCAATAATGCTTGTAATTAATTCATAGTTAATCAAATAACACTTAAATACCTGTTATATTTATTGGAAGAGTAAGCAAGTAGGTTTGTGACAAAGATATAAATTTTTTGTTCTTATTTAAGAAAAGCGTGTCACAAAAAATAAAATTATCATAATTATTTTTGTGCGTGCATGGCGGTACAAAAATTACATAGAGATGTTACTCATTCCTGCCTGTAATCTCTAAATTTGTATTCCAATCAACTGTCGAGTAATGATGAAATTTTTAGTAAGTGCCAGCTTGTTTTTGCTATTGGCCTGCCAGCCTCAGCCCAAAGAAACTAAGCGAGATACATTTGTTCCGTACCAAAAAATTCAAGGACAAACGATGGGTACAATTGTTTATAATGTTACCTATGCAGGTAGAGCAAACCATAAAGCAGATGTAGATTCACTTCTCCAAGAAATTAATAACGAAGTCTCTACCTACGTTCCTACCGCCTCCATCTCACGTTTCAACCAATCGAAAGATGGTATTGAAATGGAAAATATCAACCAGCGGCATTTCCTAAAGAATATTTCTATTGCAAAGCAAGTTGCCACAGAAACAAGCCACGCCTTTGATCCCACTGTGATGCCTTTAGTCAACTATTGGGGGTTCGGCTATACTGGAAAAGAAGCAGTAACAGCAGTAGATCGCGCAAAAATTGATTCTTTGCTTCAGTATGTTGGGATTAAGAAAATTAGCATTGGAAAGAAAAAAATCAGCAAAAAGTCAGCAGGTGTGCAACTAGATTTCAGTGCGTCTGCAAAAGGTTATGCCATTGATGAAGTTGGGCGACTTTTGGAACAAAAAGGCGTTTTTGATTACATGATTGAGATTGGTGGAGAAGTGCGAACACGCGGAAAAAATCAAGAAGGAAATCTTTGGCGAATGGGCATCAATACCCCCAAAGAAGGTGCAAAAACAAGTGATCTCTTTGCGGCAATTCAACTCGACGATCAGTCCATTGCTACTTCTGGTAACTACCGCAATTACTACACTGTGGCAGGCGTAACTTACAGCCATACCATCAACCCAACGACAGGTTTACCAGAACGCACCAACTTACTTAGCGCCTCTATCATTACTAAAGATTGTGCATATGCCGATGCTTATGCAACTGCTTGCATGGTGATGGGTTTAGAAAAAGCTAAGACCTGGGTAAATGTAATGGAAAATGTGGAAGCCTATTTTATTTACAGCGACAAAAATAATGAGCTGCAAACCTATGCGACAGAAGGGATTGCAGAGAAAGTAGAGCAACTTTAAAGACTTATTCCACTGCCCAGCGTTTAATCTCTTGCATGGCTGCTTTTTCGTCTTCCCAACCAATTAGCTCAATTTGCCCAATTCCTTTGTAGCCAATGAACCAGTCTTCCACGATTTTCTTCGCCATATTGTATTCGATTAAAAACTCCGTAAAGCTGCTGACTTGTAAGGTACGTGCCGTTGAATCAGCAGGAACAGCAATAATCTTAGTATCAATTTCTTCACGGTCGCGTAGTTGGAGTGAGGCAATTGGGAGTACATTCATTACTGTACCAGTCGGGACGCTATTACTTATGACGAGGACATCCAAAGCATCGCCATCGCCACCGTCTTCTGGATTCATATAGGTAGAAGGAATGAAGCCATAATTGCCAGGATAAGGAAGAAAATTGACGACTCTTGATCTGCCATTGATAGAATCTACTTCAAAGCGTTTTCGCTCGGTATTGTACTCAATTTTTTCGTTCGTTCCTGCTGGAATTTCAATGACTACTTGTACACCTTCTGCGGTAGAACTTGGAAGTTTGTACAGTTTTCTTTCACTGCTTTGAGGCTGGCAGGCTAAGAGGCTAACGATTAAAAGGGAAAAATATATTTTTTTCATATATGAGATGGATAATTCTGCGCAAAATACCGTTCTTGCCGTTATATTTGTATATTGTATTGTAATTCAATGAATAATGTACTGAAATTTGCACTTTTGTATTGATTTTTCGTTGTAGAAAAGTGGTTTGAATAAGGTTTCAAATCAGACAAATTGTTTAGTGCAAAAATAAACTTAATACCGATGAGATCATCATCCCTTATTTCTTTCCTACTCTTACTATTTTTTGTCAGTTGTGTTTCAACGAAGAAGTATGATGAAATGCGATTGGCAAAAGAGTATTGGGAGCAAGAAGCCGATTCTGTGGATTCTTTACGGCAGGAATTGCTGCGCATAGAAGAAGACGTGCAAGAAAGCAATTTGCAGTTGTCGGATTCTTATTATGATTTAGAGCAGTTAGAAGCTACAAATCGCAATTTACAGCGTAACTATCAAGATATTTTGCGTCGCTACAATAAAATTGTAGATCAAAGCAATCGTGTGATTGGTGCCTCTTCGATGGAGCGTATGGGTTTGACGGAAGAGTTGGCAGACAAGCAGCAAATGCTCGACCAAAAAGAGCGCGAATTGGGAGAGTTGGAATATATGTTGGAGCAGAGAGAGCGTCGTTTGGGCTTTGCGCAAGATGATTTGGGTTCAATGCAAGAAGAAATCATTGATCGTGAACGTCGCATTAGTGAACTTTCTGCTTTGCTCGATCAGCAAGAATCACGCATGGGCAATTTGCAAAATAGCATCAATTCAGATTTCAGCGATTTTGGAACTAATGAATTGAATATCAGCGGGAGAGATGGAAAAGTTTTTTTGGAATTGAGTGAAAATTTGCTGTTTAGCTCTGGCAGCAAAACCGTTGGAAGCCGCGGAAGACAGGCTTTGCGTCGGATTGCGGAGACCTTAAATAACAGCAATAATAGAGATTTAGGCATCATCGTGGAGGGACATACAGATTCTGATGGTTCTGCCAATACCAACTGGGATTTGAGTGTGCAGCGCTCTACTGCTGTGGTGAAAGAGTTAGTCAAGAATGGCGTAAAGCCAGAACGCATCACTGCTGCGGGAAGAGGATTGTACGATCCAAGTGTGCCGAATACCAATCGTAGAAATAAGGCAAAGAACAGAAGAGTAGAAATTATCTTATCTCCTGATTATGATGCGATGTTGTTAGGTGCGAGAAATTAGGCTGAACCGAAAAAATGAGCTATAAAAGATAGGCTTGCTTCGGTGAGCCTTTTTTGTTTTTTAGAGTTCAAGAGAGAAAAGCTACTCACACGCACACAACAAATTGGCGGAATAATTTTGCTTCACCAGTTGATAACCTTTGGTGTAAGGATAGCCGCCGCCAATACCTAGATTTTCTGCATTAATGGTGAAGAGGCAATCGAAAGAAATGGTGCTGAGGCCTTCTTGCAGATCATTGGGATTACAGTTTTCATTGATGGCAGATTCACAAACAGTGGAAGTCATATTGCCGACGATGCTTTGCAAAATATGCTTCAAATCAATTTCGTATTGATCGGCTAAATCTGGGTCAACGATGTTGGAATATCTTCCACAGGGTTCTCCTTTTCTTTCGATTCGATCAGGATAGATGGTGAATTCATCAAAAAAGAAGGAATAAATGTTGGCTACTTTTGCAAATTGAGGGTTGTCTTCAAATTTCAAATTAGCAAACTCTGCAGTGTAAGTTTTGGTAGTAGCATCAAAGTATTTTGAAGAAAGTGGCGTCCTCTTTTTGTCCACCCAAATTTCGTGGTGCAAGCTCTCAAAGCCCAGCATGACTTTCCCTTTTTGTTCGCCATTCGCAGTTCTCATACACCGAATGCGCGTATCTGCACTTTTAGCGACATAATAAACACCAGGTTTTCTTCCTGGAATAGGAATTTTGTATTCCGACTCCAATTTCCAAACGCCTTCGTAGCCACTACAAGGACAGTATTCTTGCACTTCTTGCTCATTTAGATAGGGCGAAACATAATCTGCCCTAGAGTCACCATCAAAGAAATTACCGAGTGGATAGTCATAAATAATAGTTGGACTTCCAGTTCGAGTTAACTCTTTGGAGGAAGTCTGAAAAAATTGGAAGGTTAAGTAGCCCAATCCAATAGCCAGTAAAGCACTCAAGGCTATTATTTTCAGGGAGTTGGAAGTAAAAATACCTCGCTTTTGGGTTTGTTGGAGTTCTTCGTAAGCAAGTTCCAATACCTTTTTTTCTTGTAAAACTTCGCTTGCCTTTTGCAGTTGCTCAATATTCTTGATGGAGCGAATGTACATTCCTTCCGTCGCTGTATCGGAAATTAACTTACTAAATTGACTACTACTAACACACAACTCTTCTGCAATCTTTCCATACGAACTACTTCCAAAACTGGCCGTCTCTCTTTGCCAAGCACCATATCGCTCAATAAGTTTGTTGATGAAGTTTTGATAGTAGTTTTCGTTCATAAGTTGGTGTAAAAAAGTGTAAAACAGTATAAAAATTTGCTATATAAAAATTTTACAGAAAAATATTTTGAAATTTAGTTTGGCGTAAATATATCTTTGGGACAAGAAATTCTTACGTAAAAAGGATTTTTTCAGTAAAAAAGTAATCAGTAAATAGCCCCTTTCTATTAATTATAAAAATTTCCTGAAATCTTCTACTCACTTCATTTGTGTTCAACTAAACATCAAAATAATGAAAAATAAACTTTTTACAATTAGCTTTTTACTCTTGCTTTGTTCTGCCTCGCTTGGAGCGTATTCCAATCGCAAGATAAATGTAAACATAAAAAAAATAACTGGCGTTGTGTACGACGATGCCAATGGTGCCCCATTGATTGGTGCATCTATCGTGGTGAAAGGTACAGATTTTGGTACGACTACGGACTTCGAGGGTGCATTTGAAATAGAAGTCGAAGAAGGAGCAATGCTCATTTTTTCCTACACAGGTTATGATGCTCAAGAAGTAGAAGTGGGTTCAGCCAATCGCTACGAAGTTCGACTGAAAGAAGGCGTTGCTTTAGAAGAAATCACGGTCATTGGCTCAAGAGGAAAGCCACGAACCGATGTGGAGCGTCCTGTCCCGATTGATGTGGTTGATTTCAAAGAATTGCAAGCTACTGGTCAAACCGACTTGGGGCAAATGGTACAATTCTCCTCCCCTTCTTTCAACTCCGCTAAATATGGCGTAAACGGTACAACCAACTACGCCGACCCTGCTTCTTTGCGCGGCATGGGACCCGATCAGTCTTTGGTCACCGTCAACGGAAAACGCAGACATCAATTTTCAACTTTGAATTTGAATGTCGCGCCAGGACTTGGTAATGTCGTAACTGATTTGAATAGCATTCCTTCTGGTGCAGTGAAGCGCATGGAAGTGCTTCGAGATGGAGCGGCAGCACAATACGGTTCGGATGCCATTGCAGGGATCATTAATATTGCATTGAAAGATCAAGCCAATGGCGGCACTTTTTCTACGACCGCAGGTTTCCACAGTACTTCTCCTGATGATGATGCCAGTGCAGGAAGAACCTTCCGAGATGGCGCAACTTTCAAAAATTCCTTGAACTATGGCTTCGGTTTGGGCAAAGAAGGCAGTTTTTTCAACTTCACTTTAGAGCATTTCAGTTTTGCAGGCACGAATCGCTCTGACTTTTATAGCGGCACAATTTATCCTAGTGTACCCGAAGATCAGCCTAGAGATGCAGAAGGCAACATCATTCCAACCGAAGATTATCCTTACTTGACGGACGATCCAAGAGGCGAACGCAATGTATATGCACAAGAAGATTTTGTGGTGGGCAACTACGGCAGCAATGAAAACGAAACCAAGCAGCTTTTTGTCAACATGAAATATCCATTGAACAACAAAGGTTTGAGTCTTTACGCCTTCGGCGGCTATTCTGATAAAGATATTGTGGCTTATGGTTTTTTCAGAAATCCAGCTCGATTTTCGAGAGCCGTGTTGACGGTTTTTCCTGATGGTTATGTACCTGTTTTGCCGGGTCAATCGGAAGATTATTCCTATGCGGTAGGCTTGCAACAAAAATCGCAAAATGGCTGGAATTTTGACCTTTCTTACACTTTGGGACACAATGATTTAGAATTATTCAATCAAAATAGTACCAATCCGTCGCTGGGTTCTGCGACGCCGACGAGTTTTTATGTGGGGCAGTATTGGTTTGAGCAAAATATCATCAATGCCGATGTGAGCAAAAATTTGGGCGCAGTGGGCAGCATGGCAGGACTGAACTTGGCTTTCGGTGCACAATACCGAACGGATCGTTATCAGCAATTTTTGGGAAGTCCTGAATCTTTTGAGGTTGGTCCACTGGCAGCGTCCAAAGGAAAAGATGTAGGCTCAAGTGCGAGACCTGGCATTCAGGATGAAAACGATATTAGTAGAAGCAATTTTGGAGTTTACGCAGATGTGGAAGCAGATATTAGCGAAGCCTTGTTGATTGCTGCGGCAGTTCGTTTTGAAAATTATAGCGATTTCGGAGGTAACATTTCTGGAAAACTAGCTGCGCGTTACAAATTGACCGATCAATTCTCGGTTCGTGGTTCTTATAATCGAGGTTTTCGAGCACCTTCGGTGGCACAGCTTGGAACAGTGAATAATACTTCCACTGTACAGAATGGACAAATCGTGATTACGCGACAAGTGCCTGCTGCTGATGCAAGATTAGCGCAATTGGGCATCGAAGATCCAAAGGCAGAAATATCGGATAACTTCAATTTGGGTTTGACCGCTAAGTTCGTGCAAGGTGCATTTTTGGTCACGGTGGATGCCTTTCAAATTACCATTGATGAAAGAATTGTAATTTCTGAACGACTAAGAACCGATCGCTATCCAGCAGTAGCCGCTCTTTTCCCCGATGAGCGTGAAATTCGTTTTTTCACTAATCATGTAGATACGAAGACGCAGGGAATTGACGTGGTAGCCTCTTACAAAAAGACGTTCACCGAAAGCAGCCGACTCAATATCAGTTTAGCAGCAACTTTTACGGAAACCGAAGTGACGGGGCAAAAAGATACGCCGCAAGAAATATTAGCGGGCGCAGCACAGGAGAATCAAGGTTTGAAATTGCTAGGATTGACAGCAACAGAATTGATCGAAGTGGCCGTGCCAAGGAATAAATTGTTGTTGAGTGCACTCTATAGTTTTGGAAGATGGGGCATTAGTGCTAGAGCAACACGCTTTGGCAATGTGCAAGCCTTTAGTAGAGGATTATCTGGCGAAGATGAGAATGTCACTTGTAATGAATCAGGCAGCAGATGTGTGCAAACCTTCGAGCCAAAAGTGGTCACCGATTTGTCTTTATCTTATGATTTCAATGATGATTTTACCATCACTTTAGGGAGCAACAACATTTTCGACGTCTATCCAGATAAGTACAATACGACGAGAAATGGTTTCAAAGGTTCAGCGAGTTCTTATGCTGCTGGACAGATTCCATATTCCAGAAATTCCAATCAATTTGGATTCAATGGACGCTATTTGTACTTGACTGGTACGATTAATTTTTAGGAAATTACCAAGACTTATTTAAACTACTAAGACGCATGGCAGCAAGCTGCAAAATAGAACACATTTTATGGAAACACATAGGCACAGTAGAGACACATAGAAAAGTTATTTTTTCGCAGAAAAAATCTATGTGCAACTATGTGACTATGTGTTTAATTTTCAATGTATTACGTGTTGTTCAAGACAAAAACTTTGTTTTTTTGCAAACTTTTACAAGTATGTAGTACGAAGGAAAGTAAGGATTTATTTTTTTGGTTACTAAGGACTTATGCCTTCATTAACCTTCTCTTTTTTGTCCTATTACTAAAAAGGGACGGTATCAAAAGTTTGTTGAGAAGAACAATTTGCTAAATTTTCTGAATTTAGTAAATTTAAAATCACAGCTAGTAGATTTACAAAATTCTCAAAATTTTGCAAATCAAGACTTTTGATACAGTCCCTAACTTTTACCGCAGCAAATGATCAAGATTGTCCTACTCCTACTTTGTATTCTATCTGGCTTTTTGTTAAGGCGAACAAAATGGTTCGATGCAGATAGTCCAATGGTATTGAACAATCTGATCATTTATTTTTTCATCCCAGTCCTAACACTGTATCACATTCCAAAAATCGAATTTCAGGCTAGTTTAATTTGGCTGAGTGTGACTCCATTCATCATATACGCGAGTAGCTTTTTTTTCATGCGTTTTGTTAGCAAAGTCAGTCCTATGGATAGAAATACCGAAGGTGCACTAATTATGTGTTCGGGCATTGGAAGTATTTCTTTCGTAGGATTTCCTATTTTTGAAATGCTTTATGGTGTAGAAGGATTGTCTTATGGAATTGTTTTGAGTTTGGCAGGTACTTTTTTGGTTTTCAATACTTTAGGGATCATCACAGGTATTTCTTATGCTAGTGAACAGAAAGATTTCAGGCAATTTTTAAAGCGTATTTTTACTTTTCCGCCGCTGATTGCTTTTTTAATTGCACTGACAGTCAACTTGTTGGACATCACTTATTCAGAGAATATTCAATTAATTTTAGCCCAACTCACTGCTCCATTTTCGGTGCTGGCTTTGATTGCAATTGGAATGCAAATCAATTTTTCGATTGATCGTCAATTTCTGAAAAACCTACTGATTGGGCAATTTTTTAAATTGATTGTCGCACCTTTACTGATACATGTGTTATTATGGCATATCGTTGGATTGCAGGATACGGTGGCTAAAGTTTGTTTATTAGGAGCGGCTATTGGCTCTATGAATGCAGTCTCTATTTTAGCTGCTCAAATGGGACTCAATCCAAAACTAGCCTCCCTAATGCCAGCCATAGGAATACCCTTGTCTATTCCTATTTTATTTGTTATTGATTTATTGTTGAGAACATGAATACAGATAAACGCTCTGCTAAAATTGGTTTGTTGCTTGGTCCGCTGCTCTTCTTCGCCACCCTCTTTTTCTTTCATCCCGAAGGAATGAGTCAAGAAGCGAATGCTGTTCTAGCGTCCACCCTTTGGATTGCGACTTGGTGGATTACCGAAGCCATTCCAATTAGTGCAACAGCATTGCTTCCAATTGTGCTATTTCCTCTGGCAGGTGCGCTGGACATTAAAAGTACGACTGCGGCTTTTGGACATAAATACATCTTTCTCTACATGGGTGGTTTCATCATCGCTATTGCTATTGAAAAGTGGAATTTGCATAAACGTATTGCCCTAAATATCATCAATCTTATCGGAACGGACATCTCCAAAATTATTCTGGGCTTCATGCTCGCCACGGCATTTATGTCCATGTGGATTTCCAATACCGCGACTTCGGTAATGATGCTTCCGATTGGTATGGCAATTATTGCGCAACTGAAAGATAATCCAGCAACCATAGAAAACGAGACCGAAGTATTTGGAAAGGCGTTGATGCTCGCCATTGCTTATTCCGCTTCCATTGGTGGTGTCGCAACGCTTATTGGAACACCGCCGAACTTAGTGCTGGCAGGCATCGTTCAAGAACTCTATGATGTTGATCTTTCTTTCGCCCAATGGTTCAAATTTGGTTTACCAATTTCAACGATACTACTTTTCATTTGCTGGCAATATTTGACCAAAAGAGCCTTTAAATTCAAGCAGAAGGAATTTCCAGGAGGGCGCGCCGAAGTCAAACGATTGTTAAATGAGTTGGGTAAGATTAGCTTTGAAGAAAAAATCGTTTTGGCAGTTTTTGTCTTCACTGCAGTGCTTTGGATATCGCGTTCTTTTTTGCAAAAATTCATTCCTGCTTTGGACGATACCGTCATCGCGATGTTTTCGGGTATTTTGTTGTTTTTGTTACCTACCAAAAAAGCCAAACGAAAAATCATCACTTGGGAAGAAGCCGTCAAGATGCCTTGGGGTGTTATTCTGCTTTTTGGTGGAGGCATGGCACTGGCAGAAGGCTTCAAAAGTAGTGGTCTGGCAGAATGGATTGGCACGCAGATGACTCTGCTGCAAGGCTTGAACATCTTCTTGCTCATCATTTTCCTCATCGCTGCCGTCAACTTCTTGACGGAAATTACTTCCAATTTAGCGACCACCGCGATGTTGTTACCCATTTTAGCTCCAATCGCCTTGTCCTTAAATATTCATCCGTTCACTTTGATGGTTTCCGCGACTTTGGCCGCTTCTTGTGCCTTTATGTTGCCCGTTGCTACACCGCCCAATGCAGTCGTCTTCGGTTCTGGCTATTTGCGCATCTCGGATATGGTGAAAACGGGTGTTTGGATGAATGTAATTTCTATTGTTTTGCTGACAATGATGGTTTACTTTTTGTTGCCCTTGTTTTGGGGATTTGACTTAGGGGCTTTTCCAAGTGACTTTGCGAAATAATTATTATTGTATCCAAAACCCTAGTCCAATACTTACTTCAAAGATCGCCTCTTCATTGTAATTGTAGTAACTTCCTTCAATGCTAGTTTTTGCATATTTATTTATAAATAATCAACTCCCACTTCACATTGAATAGTATTACCATTATTCATTGTTAACGTACTTTCAATGTAGTTAACTTGACAAAGACAATTTGTATGAAGACAAAGAATCAATAAAGAGCTTACAAGTTTCCAAGCGATTTTTTTGAATGTCATAGTTTGATGTTTTACTGGTAAAGTTTCTTTTAAAAATGCTCATGATTGAGCAATTCAAAAGTAGCCAAAAAACATGATTACTTAGCTGTGCTAGGCAAATAAAATTAAACTTTAGAGCTTACAAAAAGTGCTTGCACCTAAATATCACTTACTACTGTTTTCGTGCACAATATTTACCTACTTTTGTGCCGAAATCAAATTAAATTAAACATAGATCATCAAGGTCTATCAAAAGTTATAGGGAAAACTGACACTCTTACTAAATCGTAAAATATGTTGGAGAAGAATATTTTTAGATTAGACCGTACCAAGTTTCGGATGCAAACTTTTGAGGAGGCAGATTT
>JBCDFY010000042.1:0-35938 GCA_039176995.1 Bacteroidota bacterium | reverse complement strand
TCACAAAGAGGCTACTAAATATTAATTTTTTCTTTCATATCTCCCAATTTCACTTCCCCAATAATTACAACTTCTCCTTTTCCTCTTTTGGTTTCTTGTATTTCAATACCCTTCCATTGATCGCCACAAGCGTTGTGTAAATGTGCATTTTTGAGGATGAGTTTTCCACCTGGCGCAATCGTAATTTTTGCTCCTTCGGGTAAAGACAAGCGACAATTCACTTGTAAAGTTGCGCCTGCTGCGATGGTCAAATCTCCTTCCAAATCCAATGCGCCTTTCCAAGTAATCGAATCTTGAATCGTGATACTTTTTTCTGCTTTATACTCGCACCAAGTCGGCACAAGCAGTTTCCTTGGGCGGCTATTTAATTGAGACATCATGCGATGTACGCGTCCAATTTGGCAAGGCGTCAGTGCCACTTGCCAAGCGTTGTAATCCATCAAATTATTAGAAACCAAAGAATCGCAAGCACTGCCATTTTTGCTTCTGTTCCAACAATTGGGATGCCTGGGCGTATCGTCGCAACCATCATTCAACCAACTGTGCTGCAAGCCAAAAACGTGTCCCACTTCATGGCTCAAAATCTGCCGATACTGCCAAAAAGGTTTCTTGCTTTCAAACATACCCGCCATCTTAACATTTGTACCTAAAGCGACTCCAACGCCACCGCCCGCATAAGTCTTAGAGCGAATGCTATCTGGATGATGCGGCATGACGAATACATTCAAAACGCTACCCAATTGCACGCCATATTTTTTGATGACTTCGCGCTTATGTAAGTTTCGATTTTTGCCTTTGTGAACATAATAGCATAAGTTATCATCAAAGTGACAATAAACACCTCTGTCATGTTGGTCATCCATTTTTCGAGTCAATCTCAAACGATATTGCGTTGGTAAAACGGGCGTTTCATTGTCAATTGGAAGAAACATTTTAGCATTCTTACTCAAATCTTGATTGACATTGTTAATGATATTTTTGGCGTAATCAATCGCTGCTTGTCCCACAAAATTTTTAGAACTATCCGCACTATTCACAAAGTGCACATTCACTCGAATGTAGCGCATAGGACGATGCTCTAGATGGCTCGTATCAGGCGCATAAGCCAAAGCATCTCGACAAGCAGCAGCATACTTTCTAAACTTACTTCTGATTTCTATTTCGTTTTCAGAATTAGGCAGTTGAGTGATGTCTTCGGAAGTGCAGTAGTGCGTTTGTACCGTTGAGTTGCAACCGAGGAAAAGGAAGTAGAATATCGAATATCGAACAAGGAATATCGAATGCCTAAGTTTACTGTATTTGTAGCGAACCAATGAAAAAATAGGATGGATCAAAATAAAAAGATTTGTTGCCAATATATGACTTACTTTTCTTAGTGCCGTAGTGGTTCAAACAAAAAAGGAACTGTATCTTTGCAAATTATGTTTTGTACCATAGTGAGTTAACTATTTTAAATAACTATCGAACAATCTCAAACCATTTCCAAACTCCTTCAAACAACAAAGCCATCAAACCATATTAAACTAAGTAAAAATGTTTCCAAAATACGATCTAATAGTAGTGGGCGCGGGTCATGCAGGTTGCGAAGCAGCGGTAGCTGCGGCGAACTTGGGTTCAAAGGTGCTATTAGCAACCATGAATATGAATACGATTGCGCAAATGTCTTGCAATCCAGCGATGGGTGGTGTGGCGAAAGGGCAAATTGTACGCGAAATAGATGCGATGGGCGGCTATTCAGGTATCGTGACCGATAATACCATGGTTCAATTTCGGATGCTAAATATGTCGAAAGGTCCAGCCATGTGGAGTCCGAGAGCGCAAAGTGATCGAATGCTATTTGCTGCGAAGTGGCGAAAAATGCTAGAAGAGCATCCCAATATTGATTTTTGGCAAGAAATGGTGACGGGTATTATAGTAAAAGATGGCGTTGTGAAAGGAGTGCATACAGGCTTAGGATGGGAGATAGAAAGCCAAAGTGTAGTGTTGACGAATGGGACTTTTTTGAACGGCTTGATTCATATTGGTGAAAAGAATTTTGGTGGCGGAAGAGCAGGAGAAAGAGCAGCAACTGGAATTACGGCACAACTGCAAGAATTAGGTTTTGAATCGGGCAGAATGAAAACAGGAACGCCGCCACGTGTGGATGGGCGTAGCCTAGATTGGGATGCCATGGAGACGCAACCTGGCGATGAAAATCCTAGCAAATTTTCTTATACCGATACACCTAAACTAGAGAAACAAATTCCTTGCCACATTGCGTATACGAGCAAAGAAGTGCACGACATTCTACGCACAGGTTTCGACCGTTCACCGATGTTCAATGGTCGCATTCGAGGACTTGGTCCGCGCTATTGTCCTTCAATTGAAGATAAAATTGATCGCTTCGCAGATAAAGATCGGCATCAATTATTTGTTGAACCAGAAGGTTGGGATACTTGCGAGATATATGTAAATGGTTTCTCTTCTTCCTTGCCTGAAGACGTACAGTACAAAGCGATGCGCAAGATTCGTGGCTTTGAAAATGCGAAAATGTTTCGTCCAGGCTACGCCATTGAATATGATTTTTTTCCACCGACACAGTTGAAACCTTCTTTGGAAACGCGCTTGGTAAAAAATCTATTTTTTGCTGGACAAATCAATGGGACAACGGGCTACGAAGAAGCAGCTTCTCAAGGTATGATGGCAGGTATTAATGCACATCAAGCAGTACAAGAGGAAGAACCACTCATCATCAAGCGTTCGGAAGGATACATTGGCGTTTTAATTGATGATTTGGTCAACAAAGGCACGCAAGAACCTTATCGAATGTTTACCTCACGTGCAGAATATCGCATTTTGTTGCGACAGGATAATGCCGATCTGCGCTTGACGCCAATTGCACAGAAAATAGGGATTCGAGGAGCAGAAGATCGCATGGAACGCGTTGAGAAAAAGCGAGAAGCAAGCAAAATGGTAGAACGCTTTTTCCGAAAAACGAGCATCGCGCCCGATCAAATCAATGGCTATTTGGAGAGCATTGGTTCTGCACCAATCAAGCAAAAAATGAAGTTGCACAGCATTTTATTGCGTCCTAGAATTACACTATCCAATTTGGAAAAAGTGTTGCCTTTCGTCAAGGAATTTACCGATCAATATCGTAAAGAATATGTGAGTTTAGCGGAGATCAATATGAAGTACGAAGGCTATATCAAGAAGGAGCAAGACATGGTGGACAAGATGAATCGCTTGGAAGCGGTACGCTTGCACGAAAATTTTGACTATCATCAATTGGTTTCGCTTTCTTCTGAAGCAAGAGAAAAATTATCTCAATTGAAACCACGCACGATCGGGCAAGCCAGCAGAATCAGTGGCGTTTCGCCTTCTGATATTTCGGTTTTGTTGGTTCATGTGGGAAGATAGTGTAGAGAAGTCAGAGACCAGATCGAAAAATGGTATTTTTCTGTCAGAAGTCAGAATTGTATTATTTGCAACTCAATAGAATCGCTCAAAAATATATACATTTTTAATGCTTAAATCCATACTCTTCTTGATTCAAAAAGAGTTCTTACTCGAATGGCGGCAGAAGTACGCGATTGGAGGAATCTTGCTGTATGTTTTTGCGACGGTTTTTATTGTTTTTCTTGCCTCACAGGAAGTTACACCTCAAACTTGGAATAGCCTTTTTTGGATAGTTGTTCTTTTTGCTTCTGTGAATGCAGTAGTAAAGAGCTTTACACAAGAAAACAGCAATCGAGCGATTTACTATTACACCTTACTCAATCCAATTGCGGTTCTGCTTTCTAAAATCATTTATAATGTACTGTTACTCTTGCTCTTAGGTATTCTAGCCTACGGTGCGTTTGTCCTCTTTATCAACAATCCAATTGTACAATTACCTAAATTCTTACTCGCCATTTTCTTAGGCAGCACTGGTTTTTCGATTGCACTTACTTTTATTTCTGCCATTGCGTCCAAAGCCAATAATAGTGCAACCTTGATGGCTATTTTAGGCTTTCCCGTCATTGTTCCCATCTTATTGACCGTGATTAAATTATCTGAACGTGCTTTCGAGAGAGGAGATGTCATCGAATCTACCAATAGCATCGCCGTTCTCGGCGCAATCGATTTGATTCTCTTAGCATTTTCCTTAATTCTATTTCCTTTTTTGTGGAAAGAATAAAATTTATATAAAAAATATCTATATTTGCGTTTACAAAAGATTACTCGTACTGCTTCCTAAACAGAAAATCTTCTGTCTACAACTCACTTCTAACATTTCTTAGCATTTAAATTCAGCATGTTATTATGAAAAGCTTAGCAACACTAGTGGTCTTTTCAGGCCTATTTTTACCATCTTTTTATGGACAGTTAGTAATTGAACCATTCGATGATGCTTGCACGACAGGAAATCTCTACCAAGTGGTTGCTGGAGAATTAATCGAATATAATTTTAATGATAATTGTGAATTTATCGGAACAACGATCTGTAAAGACTATCAAGATACAGATGGAAATCCTATTGATCTAACCAATTATAATTCTCTTGGATTCAATGAGGCGGATAATTTATTATATGGATTGACTAGAGATGAAGAGTTAGCAGTCATAGGCTCTAATTGTGTAGCAGAAATCAGAGGTAAACCTGTATTGAATGTCCCAGATGCTGCCCCCTGTGCAGATGTTAATAGTTTTCCAAATACTTTTAGTGCTACATTTGATAACTTAGGTGATGCACTTGTACTGGATAATAGTAGAGATATTCTGTATCGCTTAAATGTGATGACTAACATTGCTGAAGATTGTATTCAGCTAAAACTTAATGGAGGTGCAGTTCCAACACTTGCAGATATTGCTTATGATGCAGAAAATGATCAACTCATTGCAATTAGAGGTGACCAATTGTATGAAATAAATACAAGTACAGGTATTGTGGCAAGTTCAACTATTACTGGAATCAATATGGATGATATGGGGAGTACTGTTGGTTCTATTTTTGGAATACGAGATGGAACTATTATTGCTTTTTATAACAGTACGGGCAATTACTATCAAGTTGATCCTGAAACTGGAGTTGCTTCCTATTTAGCTACCACCTCAAGTAATAGTAGCAATGATGGAACAAGTTGTAGCGAAGTGAATATTTTTTGTCCTGACCCTTTGGAGGGAACGGCAATTTCTTCCTGCTTCGATAGCAATGGAGATCCAGCCAATGCAGGCGAATATTACATTTATCTAAACACCAATTATGATCCGAATAATTTAACTGCGACCTCTGCAACTCCTGACTTTACGGTGGTTGCGAATGGAATCATAGAGACCACTACCTACGATGGAGAAAGCGAATTAGTGCTTGGACCTTATTCTACAGAAAGGGTCATCATTGAATTGAAAGAAACCGATGATGGTAATTTGGATACTAAAGATTACTGCGTGGACGTGCTAGATGTAATCCAAGTAGACGAAATTCCCTGTGCTAATGTGCCTGTCGAATTGCTGAGTTTTGAAGGAAAAATAGCAAATAATAGGATCTATCTACATTGGGAAACGGCATCAGAACTCAATAATGATTACTTCTTAATAGAGCGAAGTTTGGATGCTAAGCAGTTTGCCCCAATCGGAAAAATGAAGGGAAAAGGCAATAGCCTGAGTCGAGTAGTGTATCAATTTGAAGATAAAATAGTGGACGATCAAGTCTATTATTATCGTTTGAAGCAGGTAGATTTCAATGGTGCTTTTGAGTACAGCGAGAGCATCGTGATAAAAATAGAAAAGACCAAATATAATGTTGAAATTTTCCCATCGCTCGCAAGAGATGTGCTTCAAATTATAAGCAAAGAAGAAATTCAGACGCTGCGTATTTTAGACTTGAATGGCAGAGTGATTAAAACCATTTCACTACCAAAAAACCGCTTGTCCATTACAGAATTAGACGTGGGAATCTATTTTCTAGAAATCTGGCAAAAGCGAGAGAGACAACTATTGAGATTTATGAAGCAGTGAGTTATACTGCTTCTGCTTTTCCTTTTCTCCACTTTCGCTTTTTGAAATACTTCTTGTCCACAACCAACAACCCAAAAGACTCACAATCTTCCTTCGTGTGCTTCGAGTGATGTGCGCCGTGTGCACGAAGGATGCCGCGTGAGTATTTGTTATCCAATTGTTGAAACCACTTGAATCTTTGGTGAATGTAGACATCGTGAATCAAAAAATAGATTAAGCCATAAATCGAAATTCCGATGCCAACAAAAAATAACCAGAAATGTGGTGTAGAAGAACCGACGATGTAAGCAGTGGCACTTGGAACAGCAAAAACGAGGAAAAACAAGTCATTTTTCTCAAAAAAGCCTTCTTTTTCGAAGTGTGGCTTGTGATGATCTTCGTGCCAATTCCATAGCCAGCCGTGCATGATGTATTTATGCGCAAACCAAGCAACAAATTCCATCGTCGCGATGGTCGCAAGTGTGATTCCTGTATAAAACAATACGTTTACCATTGTTATCTGATTGTTTATTTCTTCGATCTAATTAAGTTATTAAATGAATAATCATTCTTTTTGTTTTTCAGTTGAGTCTGGAAGTTATAAAATCAAACTTATTTATTACAATAGCATTTACTTTAAATTCCCCAGCACTTTTTCTACTTCAGTGAGGCTTGTATTGATTCCCCAAACATTTCTAGTGTAGCCGCTATCTTGTCCTTGAAATCTAGCCTTTGCCGTTTCAAATTCAGACTGAAATTCAAACTGTTCCAAAGCGTTTTTTTTGACCATTTGCTTTCCTCCTTCATAGGATAGGGCACTGCGTCTATGAATCACCTGAGTAGAATCGCAGAGCTGAAAATTGCTTTTATCAGTTCTGGCATCGAATGCAATATCACTTACCCAATAGCTGTATTCGATTCGCCGTTCTTTTTCTATTGAAGTTGGTTGGCAAGCAAAAAAAAGTAAAGTTATTAGAGCGAAAGTAAGTCGAATTTTCATTTCTTCAGGCGATTTTATCTTCCAGTAATTTCAAGTAAAAGAAGTAGTTGCAATGAAATAAGAGAAGTACTTTGCCAGCATTAACATAGGATTTGAAGATGATTAGCAAAGAGCTGAAAAGACGATATTTCCTTCCTTGTTTTCAAAGCAAGTCTGTAAGTTTACGACTTCAAATAATGATGCTATGCGCTATTTTATCTCTCTATTCTTTGTTCTTTCGGTTCTTGGCACGAATGCCCAAGACGACGCCTTCTTCGTCCGAAGCATCTACGACAAAGCCCTCACCGAAGGACAAAGCTATGAGTGGTTAACTTATTTGACCACGCGTATTGGCGGCCGCCTAAGTGGTTCGCCACAAGCAGCAGCAGCAGTAGAATACACCCGTCAAATGCTAGATACGATGGGAATGGATCGTGTTTATTTGCAGCCTTGTATTGTTCCACACTGGGAGCGCGGTGAAAAAGAACAGTTGCGTATTATCAATTCTGGAGCAGTAGGCAGTATGGATTTGAAAACAGTAGCATTGGGAAATAGTACAGGTACGGGCGAATTTGGGATTACGGCAGAGGTAGTTGAGGTAAAAAGTTTAGACGAAGTAGATGAACTCGGCGAAGTAGGTGTAAAAGGTAAAATTGTCTTTTTCAATCGCCCAATGGATAGTAAACAAATCAATACGTTTGCGGCTTATGGTGGTGCAGTTGGGCAAAGAGCTTATGGACCAAATAGAGCAGCTAAGTATGGAGCGATCGGCGTCATTGTGCGTTCTATGACCACGCGTTTGGATGATGTTCCACATACGGGAACAATCGTTTTGATTGATGGAGAACCAACTGTGCCAGCACTTTCTATCAGTACAAATGATGCAGAGTTATTAAGTCGTTTGCTGCAAAAAGAGAATATTCAAGTCTATATGCGCAACACTTCTCGGATGTCATCACCCAAGCCCTCTTATAATGTGATTGGAGAAATCAAAGGCAGTGAATTTCCAGATGAAATTATCTTAGTGGGCGGACATTTGGATTCTTGGGACATTGGGCAAGGCGCACACGATGATGGCGCAGGCTGCGTACAAGCAATGGATGTCATTCAGTTATTGAAAAGACTAAATTACAAACCAAAGCGCACGATTCGTTGTGTACTCTTTATGAACGAAGAAAACGGACAAGCGGGCGCAATCGCCTACCGAGATAGTTCTATGAATGCCAAAGAATTTCACCTCGCCGCTATTGAGTCCGATCGTGGCGGTTTTACACCGAGAGGATTTACTTGCGATGGAGATGCGAGTATTTTTGAGCAAAAATTCAAGAAACTCGCAAAGTGGTTACCATTGCTAGAACCTTATGGATTACAATTCGAAAAAGGTGGCTCGGGCGCAGATATTTCCAGACTAAAACCTCAAAAAGGAATGCTTTTCGGCTTCAAACCCGATTCGCAACGCTATTTTGACTATCATCATACAGGTATTGATAACATAGAAACGGTGAATAAACGAGAGTTGGAAATGGGTGTGGCAGCGATGACGAGCTTAGTTTATTTGATTGATCAGTATGGGTTGTGATACTTCTTATTTATGTTTTACTAGAAAATGGTATAACTCTAAATTTACAATCCATTTACTTTATTTTTCACACACAGATTGGTCTTTATAACACCTTCAAATTAGCACTTAATTAAAAAACTTCACTTCCCATGCAGCGCAAATTCCTCTTTCGTATAATAAGTAGGTAAATAGCCCAATTTTATATTCTACTTTGATAAAAAACAATGATAAAAAAACGACAAAATATCGTTGATTTTATTCAGAAAGTTGGCACAGTGCTACTTATCACAGCCCTACTGTTGGCGTGCAGCAGAGAGAATTTCGATGTAGTGGAAACCGTCAAAGAGGAGATCGTACCAGAGATTACCTACATCAATAGTTTGACCGATCAAATGAGTATTGCGCCAGAAGGAAACGCAGTACATTTAGGTTGCTTTTCTATTCAAGCACCATTTTCAGTAGTTGATAAAAATGAGGAGCAGCATACTGTCAACACCAAAGAGGATTTCAACACCTTGTTTGGCAATGCCAATTACGAAATTTTAGATTTTGTCTATCCCATTACCATTAAATATAAGGATGGGGAAACTAAAGATATTAATGGTGGTGCGGATTTAGGTACTGCGTTTGCAAGCTGCGTTCCAACTGGCGGTTGGACGTATGATGCGTTTCCAGCTTATGCCATTAATACCGAAAATTCTTGCTATGAGTTAGAATTTCCCATTCAACTCAAACAATTGGATAATACAACGAAAACTGTAGAAGATCAGCAGACCTTTAATGCGCTGTTAGCAGAAGAAAATGCGCTATTATTTTTCGATTTCCCTTTGAATCTAAAGAGCGAAACCAATGAAATCTTTACCGCAGAAGATGTGAGCGAATTGCTGGACTTGTTGGTAGGATGTAATGGCTTTGATGGCGATGGATTGACTATAGATGACGAGGGTTTAGAAATATGGTGTTATGATATTCAGTACCCATTAAAAGTTTTATTATGGGACGGCTCGAAGGTAGAGGTAAATGGACACGAAGCACTTTGTGACTTGATGCTAGAGGGAGAAATGGTAAGTTTTATTTATCCATTCAACCTATTGGATGAAGACGGAAATGAATTAAGGGTAGACTCTGAGTATCATTTTGAAGTGGAGCTTTGGGAGTGTGAGCAATACGATTACAGAGGTGATGAGGCTTATTTACTTTATATGGGTACAACTCCTTTCGGAAGAGAAGCCTGCTACAAAATTAAATTTCCAGTAGAAGTAATTGCGTATCCTTTCGATGGAGGAACAGAAGAGCGAGTTAGAATCAATGATATCACTCGCCTTACAGGTCATGTTTTGTATGGAAATTATCAAAAAAGTGAAATTGTATATCCAATTACCCTTAAGTATCTACCAAGAGGTCTTGAAGTTAATGTAAATGATCTAACACAACTAATGGACTCATTAGAAGATTGTTTCTAGAGTTTCAAAAGTGGACACATTTATAGAGTGTGTAGTCGCAATCAAAAAATCTTTAATTCCGATAGCTATCTGGAGATTTTTTGATTGCTCCGAGGGGAGTTTGAGGGAGAAAAGCCTTTTTGCCTTTGTAAAAAGTCTTTTTGCGAATGTTGAAAACAATATACCATATTTTCAATTTGTGTCAACTCTTGGATTTAGAGTTAAAATGCCAATGACCATAAAATCTGACGGGTAATACTGATAGAGTCGGAAAAATGCCAAGCAGGAGCTTGAAGTTATGGAAAGTTACTGTTTGCATTTTTCTTTTTTGAAAGGAAATTATCTTTGGAAGATGTACTTTTGAGTATTGGGAAAAAATAGAGCTTGAATATAACAAAAGACATAATAGCGCGGTGTAAGCAAAAAGACGAAGCGGCATACAAGGTGATCTACCAAACTTGTGCTCCCTACGTTTATGCGATCATCAAAAACTACTTGTCGGAGCAAGAAGAACGAAAAGATATGCTCCAGGAAGTATTCGCGCAAATATTTTTGTCCATTCATCGCTTTGACGCAAAAAAAGGAAATTTCAAACCTTGGGTTGCCAAGATTACTGCCAATCGCTGTGCAGTTCATTTGCGAAGCCGAAATCACTTAAGAGTAGTGTTTTCAATGGAAGAAGTGGTAGAAGAGCCGCGAGAATCCTTAGCATTACTAGAGCAGTTGAATCGAGCGGATTTGGAAGAGTTGTTAACGAGTATGCCCGAAGGCTATCGAACGGTTTTTTTGCTCAATATTATTGATGGTTACACGCATGAAGAAATTAGCCAGCTACTAAAAATAAAAGTACAAACCTCTCGCTCTCAACTGGCTAGAGCGATTAAGTGGATTAGGCGAAACGCGAATATTCAGTCAGGGTTATTGAAGTTGATTGGTTATGGAGCATAATGAATTAAGAAAGAAATTGAGGGAAGAACTCCCATTGCCCAATGAGTTGGGATGGGAACAAATGCAGGAAGGAATTCTTGAGCAAATGGCAACTGCTGAGCAAGATCGTCGTGGTGCATTCTTTTTCTTCAACTGGAAAAAATTATTGGTTGTTTCTTTGCTGATTTTGAACTTTAGCATAATGGCTTATTTGATCCATTTGGTTCAAGAGAAAGAAGAGTTGGGTGCTTTTCCTGTTGCAGTAGAGCAACCACTATCTAGCCACGATCCCAAATCAGAAGAATCAATTCTTGAATCTAAAACTAACACTGAGAGTCCTAACAAGAACCTAACAAATAAAATAACCACCCCAAAATCTACTGAAAATCAATTACTTATAAATAAAAACACCTCTACTTCTTTACGTTTCTTAAATAATTTTATTGAGAGATCGTACGATGAAGAAGTCATGCTCTACGATGTTTCAGAGCAAAGAACAGTAACCAACAACTCTCCGCTTTACCCAACAATCAAGTACCCAATTCCAACGAACAAACTTGTTTCTCAAAACGCCGCTTTTGCAACATTAAATTCTATTATTCATCCAATTGAATCACAAAAGAAAGCAATTGTATTTCCAACCGCCAACCCTAAAATAGAAGTAATCACCTTTAAACCGCACTACGCCCTTGAGCTAAGTGGAGGAATGAATAACTGGAACACCAACTACGACGAAGTTTCAACGGAACAAAATATACGCTCAGTAAATGAAACTGAACTTACAGGGTATCAGTTGGCTGCCAATTTGAAGTATTATTTTAATCCAAACTGGTATGCTTCCACAGGTTTGGCATTCCAACAATTGAATCATCGCTTCAACTATGAAAATATAAAAACCGAACAAGTAGAAGAGCGCGATGCTCTAGTAGGAATTGCGATTAATTCGATTTCAGGAGACTCTACCTTTATTCGTCAAGATAGATCGGTAGATGTAACTCAAAAAAGAAGCGTACAACATTACAATCAACATCAATTGCTGAGTATTCCAGTTCATTTGGGATATGAATGGAATTATAAAAGATTAGCATTGAGCGGTAATCTTGGTGGGGTATTCTCTGTTCGTTCCTTCTCTAAAGGGAAGACATGGGTTGACTCTGAAATAGCAACCTATGATCGTGAAAATCAAATTTATAAAAAGCGTTTTGGTCTGGGAGTTTCCGCTCAAGTTCAATTAAATTACACCTTAACCAACAATTTCTATATAGGTGGAAACATAGGTCATAGCAACTGGTTGCAGAACTGGAGTGCAGAACCAACCATCCGTTCACGACCGAGCACCACACAGATTTCTATCATTCTAGGTAGAAAATTTTGAAGACAAAAAACTCTACATTCACAAAATCTATCAGCAAAATGCTCCCATGAAATCATTGATGATACTCGTCACTTAAATTATACCTACACTTAATTTCAGGTTCTCTATTGGTAGGAATTACTATCGCTAAGATGGTCTTTCGTACCTGGTGATTCAGAAATGGACATTCAAAATGGGTAGTTAGATAAACTCTTCCTATGAGTTGTTGAGTGCCCACAGCGAACTTTAATCCGTATCATCATCCAAATCACGCAACCATTCTGAAACAAGGAGTAGAAGCAGTTGGATTAAAACATTTCGTAACTAATAATAGAGTAAATTTATTGGAAGATGAGGGAAGTGTGCAGTTTATTCCAAATGAGTTCAGACATTAAAATATAGGGTTGTACGAAGTATTAAGTATAAGGTACTAGATAAGCAAAATCTAGCTATCAAGACATAGAATCTAGTATTTTTAGTGAGTCAATAGTTCCAAAATTCAGGTTTTATCACAAAACTTGTAGTCCTAATACTTAATTCCTAATGCTTCGCACACGACTAATTAAAAAACAAAAATAGAAACAACTATGAAACTACATTTAATTTTAGCTTGTGCATTTCTAGTAGTTTTGACAGCTTGCAGTGTCACGCAGAAAGCAGAAGAAGCACCTCAAACGTACACCATGATCATGGATTTGAAAGAGGGTATTAATCCGCAGGACATCGTCGAGAAGTATACAGATTATGGATTAAACGACCTGAAACGAATTAGCAAATCCAAAAATACTTGGTCTGCTAAAGTCAATTTCAAGACTGAAGCATTAATGCAAAAAGCAATGGAAAGCATGAAAACCGATAAACGAATTCTATCGCTCAAAATGGGAGACGACAACTCGAATCAATCGAGCGATTCAACCAACAGCAAGAAAGGAACTTCTAAGTTGGGAGGAAGAGACTAGAACTATTTCATCAAAATATCACAAAATATACAATACATCATGAATCGAATTATTATAACGATCATAGCGCTTTGCTGCGTCTATATTTCATTTGGACAACAAAGTATTCCTCCATATCAAGTATCCGAAACCAAAGCGATTTACTTAGGCAAAACCAGGGCCGTCAGAGATTTGCCAAGCCCACTGGAGGAGCATAAAAGTAAAAAAGCAAAATTTAAAGAGGCTCGTAAAAAGCCAGCAAACTTTAAAAGTAGAAGAGGTTTTTCAAAAGTCATTCGTCCCGATTTAGAGCATCAAGGCATTGATAGCATTCGACAAACAGAAGACGGAGCAGTTTTGATTGCTCCTAAGGTAAATATCCTTGGGGAAGATTTCGGCGGTTCTCCTTCTGACCCGAGCGGCGATATCGGTAAAGATTACTACATTCAAATGATTAATGGCACTCGAATTGCGATTTACAGTAAATTTGGTGGGCAAGTACAAGTTTTTGATGCCGAGCGACTTTGGGAAAGTATAGGTGCAACCTCTGAAGGTGATCCTATCGTCTTGTACGATGAACGCGCCGAACGTTGGTTTCTAACAGAGTTTACCGCTCCCGCTAATTTATTGATCGCTGTTTCTGTGACTTCTGATCCCTTCGGCGAATATCATACTTATACTTTCGCTACGCCTGAGTTTCCTGATTATCCAAAATATGGACTATGGCCAGAAGCCTTGGTTGTCACTTCCAACGAAGGTGGTTCGGGCGTTTTGCATCAATATTTCATTGATCGCTTGGCTTTGTTGAGAGGAGATGAGCAAGTTACGATGCAACGAGTAGAAGTAGTTGGGAACTTGAATACGGAAGCAGGCTTTTTTATCACCACACCTATTGATATTGATGGAAAGCAAGATCCTAGCAATAAAAATCCAATTACGATGGTCTTGAATGATGCTTCTTGGGGCGCAGTGGATCAGGATCAGTTGGAGTTATATGAGTTTGTCATTGATTGGGACAATGCAGATTCTACCAAAGTCATCAACAAGAGTTTAGTGACCCAACCTTATGACGGATTTCCTTGCGCAGCCAGCGATGGATTTAGTTTTGCTTGCATTCCTCAAGCAGGTGGACTTGGTTTAGATGGAATTCCAGAAGTCATTATGAATGTTCCTAAATATAGAAACTTTGGTACACACGAATCTATCGTTTTGTCTTTCACTACTGACGTGACTAATGGCGATGATCTAGCCGGTATTCGCTGGATGGAATTGCGCAAAACTGCGGAGACCGATTGGACAATCTATCAAGAAGGTACTTATGCACCCGATGATAATTTGAATCGTTTTATGCCTTCCATCGCCATAGATTCTTTAGGGAATATTGGTTTGGCATACAACACTTCTAGCAGTCGCTCTTTCGCAGATGTAAGATTCACTGGACGCTATGCGGATGATTCGCTAGGGGTAATGACCGTTAAAGAATTTGTGCTGGCAGAAGGGGTGACTACTATATTTTCAGGCGGACGATTTGGGGATTATTCGCAGATGAGTGTTGATCCTGTAGATAATACAACTTTTTGGTTTACAGGAGAATATGCAGGTGGAGGAGAAACTGGAGTAAAGACTAGAATTGCTGCTTTTGAATTGGATAAAGCAGAATTAGATGTAGCAATTGCCTCTTTACAAGCACCTCCATTGGATTCCTTGACCGATAATGAAAGCCTTACTTTCTTAATTGGTAATACAGGTCTGTCGCCACTTTCCAATTATCAAATTGGTATTCGTGTTAATGGCGAATTGATTGAGGAAAGAACGATTCCTGAAACGCTTCCAGTAGATTCCTTGCGTGCTCATACTTTTGAAGGATTAGACTTCTTGAAAAAAGGAGCGTACGAAGTGGAAGTCTTCACGAGCCATCCTGAAGATTTGAAGGTAGGAAATAATCAAGCGAGAACGATTGTACGTAGTCTCTTTAACTATGATATTGGAATAGCAGCTAGTTCCAGTGCAACTGCCTGTTCCGCAGAAGGGAATCCGTTAGCCATTGAATTTGAAAACAAAGGAAATCAATTATTAGAGGAGATTGTTTTTGAGCTTTTTGTGAATGAGCAATCTACAGGGACAAGAGTGTGGGAAGGACAGCTACCAAATGGTGAATCAGCTACTTTCGATACAGAATTTGCTTTAGAAACACAAGGAACAAGTCAAATTGCAGTGAAAGTAGTGGGGTTGAATGGCAATCCAGATGCCGTGGCAGAAGATAACCTTTCTGCGCTAGAGGTGAATTACGACGACCAATTTGAAACCGTGACTTTCCGATTGCAATCTGATTTCTTTCCAGAAGAAACCTCTTGGTCTTTGCTTGATAGCAAAGGTGTAGAAATAGCCATTGGGGGATCCTACGATCCAGAATTAGGAGGAAGTGTGATTGTTGAATCTTTTTGTTTAGACCCACAAGAATGTTACACCTTCATCATTCGTGATGCCTTCGGTGATGGTATTTGCTGCGGAGATTATGGGGATGGAAACTACGAGATTCTCGATGAAGAAGGCATAGTCATGGTGGCGAGCGATGGACAATTTGGAGCAAGCGAACTCAGAGTTTTTTGTCCAAGTAAATTTTGCAACGTCAATGCCACTGTGAATATCTCTGATTCTGATGGTACAGACAATGGTACTATCATTGTTGAAGCAAGTGGCAGCGCAGACAATGATTATCAATACAGCATTGACGGGGGAGCGACTTTCCAAAGTTCCAACACTTTTGAAGGCTTAGCACCTGACGATTACAAAGTCGTTGTCATCATCGGCGAAAACCAAGACTGTGCTTACGAAGAAGAAGTGACTATCAATGTCATCACTTCGATAGGTAAAATTGTGGAAGCCGACCTTAGCGTTTTGATTAGCCCAAATCCTAACGATGGATTTTTCAATGTTCAAATCGAAAGCGACCAAATCCAAACGCCCATGCTGCATATCGAACTCATTGATGCGCAAGGCAGAATCTTACAGAATAGAAAAATAGGAAAATACAATGGGACTTTTGTCGGTCAAATTTCCTTAGTGACGCAGCCGAAAGGTTTGTATTATTTGAGGTTAATTGACCAGGAGAAGAGTAAGTTGTATAAGGTGGTTGTGAAGTAATGAATCTGTAATATTGAGTGATATGATTGAGCAGAAACTTAATCATATCACTCAATAAAAAACTCTGCGTGCTCTGCACTCTCTGCGTGCAACAATTTTTATCACCCAAATGCCCAAACCAAAAAATCAGGCAGCACCTTTCCCCAAGTTCGCTGGTTGTGCTGTCCGCCTTCCACTTCCACATATTGCAAATCGCCATTTCCGTAGCCCAGCGTCCTCAATTCATTCATCAAATCTACGGTATCATCAATCGCATCAATGATTCCGTTGTTGTTGCGATCTTCTTGCTCATCTTCTGTCCCTGTCTGAAACCAAAATTTCAAGCCCTCTCGTTTTTCACTATTGGCAACTATATCTTGCATAATCCGATTTGCATCCGGATCAGGATCAGCTTCCATAGGCTTGGATCGCCACCAAAAAGAACCCGAAAAAACACCTACTTTTTGGAATAAATCAGCATTGCGCCAAACAATATCGAAGGCAGACAAACCACCTAAGGAAAAACCTGCAAAAACGCGCTGATTGATTCGATTGCTCAATTTATAATGATCGCGCATAAAGTACCTCAACTCCTGAGTAATGAAGCGTGTGTAATCATCCGCTAGGTCTCCCCTACCCTTGTAATCCAAGCGATTCGCCGTTCCGTATTCGCGCAAACGCCGTTCATTAGCATAGCACGCTACTACAATTAATCGTCGAATTCTTCGCGCTCTCCAAAGCCGCTCTACGGTAGATTGGAGCTGCACTGCTCTCATATCTTGACCGTCATTCATATACAAGATATCGTATTTAGCGTAAGGTCGCTTGTAGAAATCACTAGGCAAATAGACTTCTACGACGATGTTGCGCCCCAACTGTGGAGAGTAATTATCGAAGCGATGTACTTGTAATGTCCGATCGGGAAGCAAGCCAAGTTTTTGGCAAATTCGGATAATTGTTTGTTTCATGAGTTTGCTTAAATGATTGGGACAAAGGTCGCTTTTCTGTGGAGAAAGTTGATATATTTAAGTCATACTTTTTACAAGAAGTGCCTTGCTGTTGCTATCCAATTTGAGTCTATCAAATTGCTTTTTTTACGAATATATCCATTTATTGTTTATCAATCTCTGCTGTACACACATCAATTTTTTGCTGAATCGCGTCAGTATTGACTATTCTCTTTGCCGCTTTGTAAGCTCTTAATGCCTCTTTATATCCTTTTGCTCTGAGAAAAGTATCGCCTGCTCTAATAAAATCTTCGTATACTGCATCTAGCAAGCCTTTCATCTCGTTCAGCCTTCCTTGTGCTATGGATTTATTGAGTGCGTTGACCTCCAAGCTCAGAGCATTTTGATATTGATTTTGAGCATCCACGTAGAAGTATTTACCTTGTTTTTTTAACAGATCCCCTTCTTTCAAAAACTGGTCAAATCGTATTTCTTCGTCAACGCTCGCAGCGAGTGCCGTTTTTAAACTATCTGCTAGTTTGCCTTGAGCAACCTGCATCAAAAAGTCCGATCTCGTAGCGTGATTAAAGTTTTCGACCGTAGCAATGGCTTCTTCGTATTTCTGCAAGGCTTGCTCGTAAGCACCTCGATCTTGGTAAGCTCTTCCCTGAATCAAGTAGCGATTGTAACGCCCAATAGCATTATTTTCTACTTCTTGCTCTAAAGCAATTTTGTTTTTTTGTGCAGTTTCTGCTGCCAATCGCTCTTTTTCAGCCGCTTCTGTTGCCAAGCTATTTTTTTGAAATGCAACAATGGCTAGAGCTATCGCAATGATGGCCGCTAAAACGGCAGCTACCAATGCGCGCTTCAATAGCTTCTGCTGACGCTCCTTCTCTTGCTGTCTAAGTTTTTCCTCTCTTTTTTCGATGGCTTGTATGCGACTGGCTTCCAAAAAATCCCTTTCCTGCGCTGTCAAATCCGAACGATCTTTTGCCCAATTCTCTGCATTCTTCAAGATTTGCCCATTCAATAGTGCATCTTGGGTTCGATTGTTATTTAGCCAGCGTTGAAGATCAGTTGCCAATGGTCGATCAATCGTGTTATAAGCCCCTTCTAGCCATTCTTGATCGAATATATTGCGATAAATCGGATTATTGATAAGTAGTTGTCCATCTTGTTCTCTAGTAATTCCTGCTAACTTCAAATAGAGTTGCTCTGGCGATTTATTATTGGCAACGACGGTTTGTTTGTTAAGCAGTTGACGATACAATTCTAGCATTAATAAGTTGTATCGGTCGTTTCTAATAATTCTCACATTGATATTGCTGAAATGAGTATCATTGGAAACCGTATTACCTTTAAAAAATAACGCCTCCACCAAACGATCTACCATAGCATCCACATCTTCTAACTGGATTTGCTCAAGTGGTTTTAAGAGTGTTGTTGGATTATTCTCTTGATCGACTAATACTTGAAAAATTTTCTGTGTCAAATAGGGTTGTCCTTCTGTCCAATAAATTACACGTTTTAAAATGGCATCTGCTACATTTTTTGAGGTAGGAATTCCTTCTTTCAGAATAGCCGATTCTGAGGAGGAAAAGTAGTTCAATGGAATATCTACTCCAATATTAAAAGGTGTTCGATCAGGGTCGTTCATTAAGTCTTTGGGCGCAGCCACTCCAAAGATGCAGAAATTGAGTCGCTTGAATTGGGGCTTACTTCCTCTCAGATTATAAGCTGCACGAATACCTGCGAAAAAATCATCGGTGCTGAATTTCTCTTTATCCAGACTCAGCATAGTGTCCACTTCGTCTATGTAGATTGCAATTGGGGCAGCACTTCTTCGGAGCAGTACTTCTTCCCAAAACAGCGTCATGCGAGCCACAGGAGTCAGCATAGATTTAGTACTCCACCACTCATCAAAAACATCTTCTAAATTCAACGCATCCGCGATTTCAAATAGAAAGCTATAATACCACTGCTCTGTACTGAAATCTGTTGTTCCAAAAGCAGTCAAATCAATACTTGCATTTGACCAGCCTTCAGACTCTAGGCGTTCCATAATTTTCACCTTGAGGCTAGATTTACCCATTTGTCTGGCAGTCAGTACAAAGCAAAATTCTCCAGCTTTTAGGTTTTTATATAGGGTTTTATCTGCTCGCCTTTCTATGTAGGAAGGAAGATTGGTCGGCAAACTGCCACCTGCTTGAAAATATCTTCTATGTATTTGGACACCGTCGTTCATAAGCGTTTTCCTCTATGGTTATTTTAGCTGTTATTACAATTTTCCTCTGAAATAAGCAGAATACAATTCATTGGAAGGATAAATATCAGGAGGACTTCCGACAATCAATCCAGTAGCCTCTAACCTAGTAACTAGCATAGGATCGTTGCACTTATTTTTCTCAATAATCGTAATCATGGCATTTGCACAATCTTGAAATTGCTTAATGTTCACCAAATGATGCCTCAAATGATCACTAAATGGACCGTTGTGTTTATCTGCTTTTTCTAAAAACTCGTCAAACTGGAGTTCTTCTTTTGCCAAAATGTACAATGCTCTTCTCACCAAATAAGGCTGTCCCCCAAGTAATCGCATTATGGTGTCTAATTGATCTGCTGTCCAACTCAATCCATGTCGTTGTACCAAATCTTTGACTTGTGCTTTGGTAAAAGGTGCGAGTTTTGCTTCTTGTCCAACGTTGAATGGAGAAGCATTTAAATCTTGAATGGCTAATTTTGCTTCGGTGGAATAAGAAAGGCAGATTCTAAATTTTTCCCATTCTCTTTTATTAGGCACTTTGCTCTTTTCGTGCCAAGAGCGTAGTAATTGAAAAAATTCATTGGATACAGAATGGTGCGTGAACAAACGATCCGCTTCATCCATCGCCAATAATATGGGTTTATCGTGTTTACGCAAAATCTCTTTTTCGATAAAAGAAGTAGCAATTTGTTTTTTGGCTCTAGGCTTTTTCCAACGCTTGTCCAATTCCTCCTCTAAATCCAATTCCTCTGCGAAGAAATTACAAAACTCCCAGAGCAGAGTATCCAAGTCACTTATGGTTTCTTCATCTATCTCCTGAAAATCGAACGCAATGATGGTATAATCCAATTCTGCCGCCTGCCCTACCACTCTAGTCAGCATAGAAGTCTTTCCATATTGTCTTGGGCCACGAATGCGCAGCAGCGCACCTGGAAACTCTACACTTTTGATGAACTCTTGCTCATAGAGCCGCTTTACGTAGTATTTAGAATCTGTCCTTACCGCACCTCTTGGAACCTCTAAAGGAGCAACAGGTGTAGGAGGAAAGCTATCTCTCTCCTTGAAAACTTTTATAGCTTCATTGGAAGGCATTTCTGATAGTAATTCTTTGCGCAGATACAAAATGTCCATAATTTGCTCTACAATAGCTGCAGTATCCGAATTATCATTCCATTCTAGTTGTTGTATCCGATGAAGCATACTGTGCAGCTTAGCATTCAATCCCATTTCCATCGGGAAATTTACCCGCACTGGTAAAATGATAGGATGCCCTGTCTGCTTTTTTAATCGATGAGCTTCTTCCACCTCTTTGATTACCATTTCGCTGTGATTAGCGGCTTCGGAAAGCAGCAAAATCATGTATTTAGAAGATTTCAAAGCATCAAATATGGTATATACCCAATCCGCGCCTAGCGGTATATCTTCTGCGTCCATGAAAGCATTGAAACCTTCCGACTCTATATGATCGTGAAGATGTTTAGCCAATTGTAAGCTAAAAGATTCTCGATTGTAACTAATGAAGACCGTCGTATCTTTTATTTCTTGTTTGGAAAGTTGATCTACGATTTCGAGCAGAGCAGCATGAATATTGTTTCGCGCTACATTAGCGGTTTGCCAATCAATCGTTCCTTTCAGCAATTCTTGATTTAGACCATACTGCTGAGCGATCCTCAGCAATAGCGTATTACCAAATTCTTGATGATTGATATGATCGCGAAGGAGTACGAGGGCTTCTTCAGTCTGATTGAGACTAATTGATGTTTTGACTTGATTTGCTAGCTTGATAAAAGACATCGCTTTGAGGCAGATTTTGCATGACTAAAATCACAAGGTATAAAAATCTGATTATTTGGTAAGTTTTAAAACTTAATTTTGCCTTAGTTTATACACAGATGTTGCCTAAAAATAATTATTTAACAAAAAATTAACATATGACATTTTTTTTACTTTCCACAAAAATGCTAATTTCGTTGCGTACTATAATTAAATTACCATGCCATTGCTATGCGATTTAGCTTTGGGCAATTGAAAACATTCAAGAATATTCAACTGCCAAATGTCAAAGACCGATTGTTTTTTGCTGCTTAATAAACTAAGTTGTCCATCTTTATAAGCACATATTTGAGTTGTCATTTATTGCAACCCAACGTTCTTGCTGAAAAACTTACCGTTATTTTGTATCCAGCATAAGTATAGTTAAATCCTCAAAATATCCATCAATGAGCCAAATGCATACCTTGGTATAATTCTCAAAACTTATGAAAACATCCACCTTTCTAGTGCCCTTTCTATTCTTCATTTCTGGAAACTATTTATTTAGTCAAAGTTGTAATGGAGCGGTCGAAATTACTTGTGATGCCAATATTAATTCAAGTAATTTTTCCTCAGGCAACAATTATGATAAAGGACTGACAGGTAGTTGTCACAATACACCCGCTCAATACGATGGCAACGACATATTGTACGAATTCACTATTTCTAATCCTTCTACTTTATCTAAGGTTGAACTGACCAGTTTATCTGCTGATTTGGATCTATTCGTACTTGTCTGTAGCAATAATCGCTTAGAATGTCGTCTAAAATCTACTAGGAACAATAATCTAAGCGAAAGCATTTCCTTTAGTACCACTAATCCTAACACTACGATTTATGTATTGGTAGATGGATACAACTCTAGCCAAAGGTCTAACTTCAACCTACGGGTCACTTCTAATGGCTGTAATGAAACTGATGGAGGAGGCGATGGAGGGGGAAATGGTGGAACAAATACGACCTGTAGCAATGCCCCTACGATGGTTTGTAATCAAACTTACAGTAGTACCAATAGGACTCATAATAATAATTTTACTCGCTCTAATAACAGTTGTTACAATCAACAATCTTCTTTTAATGGAAGAGATCGCCTTTATAAAATAAGCGTTCCTTCCAATTCTAAGTTAACTGTAGATATGTGGAATTTATCTGCTGACCTAGACTTGTTTATATTCGAAGGCTGTAGTGGAAATTCGCTTGGTTCTTGTGCTGCCACACCCAGCCTAAACCCCAATAATAACAATGAAAAAGTTATCGTTGAAAATGCTTCTGGCACCTACTACATTCTAGTAGACGGATATAACTCTGCTCAAAACAGTGACTTTCTAATTAGGGCAACCTGCGAAGAAGACGATCCACCTATCTCCTGTATAGACGCAGAGTTCATACAATGTGGTCGAACTTACAATAGGAGTAACTTCAACACAGGAAATAACTACAATTTCTACAATTACGAAAGCTGCATGCAAGGCTACAATACAGGTGATTTTAATGGCAATGACTTAGCTTTCAGATTCAGCATTACCGAAGAAAGTAGAGTAACCATTCGTATGACAGGTTTAGCATCAGAACAGGATTTAGATTTATTCCTTTTTAATGCTTGCCGCTCTGATCCTCAATATGATGTTGTATTTTTTGCAGAAGCAGGAGGTAGTACAGGAGATTGTATTGCAAGAAGTATATTGCCCTTCAATACTGGTTTACCACTAAATTCAAGCGAAGAAATAGATGTTGAACTATCCACAGGTACTTATTATTTGATTGTTGATGCGGAAAAGACGACTAGCAAATCTAATTTTAGGCTTAATATAGATTGTAATAAAGAAAGGTTCTGTGATGATGCAAGCAGCCTAAGTTGTGGAGAAACCAGAAATAGTACGACTCGTGGCGAAAGTAGCAAGTTTGAAATTGGAGATTATGATTGCCATAGTTCAAGTAACTCGTTCAACGCTCCTGATAGGGTCTTTAGGATAAATAAGACAAGCAATAGTGGTAGATTATCAATTAGTTTATTCAGCGAAGGCAGCCAAGACCTTGACCTTTTCTTGTTGGATGAGTGCGGAGAAACAGTAAACTGTCTAGCTAGAAGTGTTAATTCTGTTTCAGGTGGAAGAACTCGAGAATTCATAGTAGATGCAGATCCGCCAATTCGATCAGGTACTTACTATGCAGTTGTGGATGGACCAAGAACGAGTGATTCGGATGAATTTAGGATTACCGCAACTTGTGGGAAGCTGCCTTGTAGTAGCGCAGAAGAAATTGAATGTGGTGAAACCATTCGCCGAAATAATGTTAATAGTTCCAATAATATCAGTGCCTATCAGCTAAACGGCACTTACAGAGGAGGAAATACAGGTGGAGAGCGAATCTTTTATTTTGAGGTTGATCAAACCAAAGACGTCACCATTACTCTTGATCCTACTTCTAGTAATGACAACTTAGAGTTGATTCTGCTAAAAGATTGCGATGAATACTCTGCGATAGCTGCCAGTACGAATGGTACTGGTTTAACAGAACGCATCACCCGTAGTCTTTCTGCAGGAAGATATTACGTACTCGTAGAAGGCTGGGATGGCGACGAAGGGCATTTTGATTTAACCGTAGATTGGAACTGCTGCGAAACGGAGACCGATGATAATTGCAATCTGATTAGCTACAATTACACTGGATCAAATTCCAGCCTAAGATACAATTTCCGCGTTCCTAATACCACACCACTAGGCTCTTGGACAGCAAGAAGAGTAGGTTCTAGCAGCACTATCAACCTGGGAAATAGTAGAAATGAAACGTACAATTTTAGCTTCGCTGGCACGTATAAAATTTGCTATACTTATACTGATTCAGAAGGATGTCCGATTGCTTGTTGCCGTACCATAAGAATTGAAGATCCTTTCGATTGTGATGCAATTACTAAAACTAAAAACGGTGGAAAATATACGCTAAGAATTGGAGGAATTAGCAGTTCTAATGTTCTGAGATGGATTGACGATTCCAATGGCTCAACCATTGCTACTAGCACAAATAATATCAGCGTTGATGTTCCAAAATTTGGAGAGACCGCCGACTACAGTGTACATTTCTACGATCCTTCTTGCGGATGTTACCGTATTTGCTGCATCCGAGTGGAAGGACCAAATTGCAATGATGCCGATGAATTGAGTTGCGGTACAACTAGATTTTTCAACAATTCCGATACAGGCAATAATTTCTGTCGAGAAGATTACCAAAATTGTTTATCAGACAACGGTGGCTCTGAGGACGATTATGAAGGGAACGACCTCTTTTTTGTCATTACCGTGGATAAACTTAGTAATTTGCGAATCAGAATGGAGGATTTGGACGCAGACTTGGATTTATTCCTATTTGACCGCTGTGGAGGATTCAATGATGCTAATTTCAGTGGAAATTCCGTCAACTTCTGTACAAATAGTAGTACCAACGACGGAACAGCAAGAGAAGAAATCAACATTCTCAATGCTTTGGGAACGTACTACTTAATGGTAGATGCCAAAGAAGCTAATGTTTCTTCTTCTTTCTCCCTCAATTTAGAATGTGGAGTGATGCCCAATTCCTGTGATGTAGCCACTCGTTTGATAGATAATGGTATCACTATTCCTGAAACCATTCACGATGATGATTTAGAACTCACCAATCTCATTCTAGTAGATTGTATAAATGACTTTTACGATCGAGAAATTCCCACGGATGCCCGTGTAGATGTTTACTCTTACTATCATGATTCCAGCATTGGCAACTTCAGTGTAAGTCTAAATGAGTTTGACGATGCAAATGTAAGTGCTTTTGTCTTTAGGAGCGAAAACGATGAATCAGGACTTTGTAATCCACGCTGCCTAGGCAATACCGCAGAAAATTTCTTTGAAATAGACGATGAAGACAATGTAGATGGCTTCCATTATATCATCGTGGTAGGTGATGTTGGGGATGAATATGAAATCACCCTTTTTCCAGTAGGGGCTTGTGATATTGACAATGAATTCATAACTGATATAACGATTGGAGTGAGTACAGATTTATCAAACGAATCCAACGATTTTGATCGAGTTTCCAATAACGTTAATGCGTATAGCGAGTGTTACGATGGTGACCGCACGTACCAAGGTTCAGATAAAACTTACCGATTCTCTACAGATACGGTCGTTTCAATCAATTTAGAGCTGACTGCAACTGAAGATTTTGGCTTGTTCTTATACAGTTTTTCTTGTGGCGAAAGCTGTATTGCTTCTGTGGATGCTGACGCTAATGGATTGGCATTACTAGATAGTCTATTTCTCGAGCCAGGAGACTATTTCCTCATTGTGGATAAAGAGATCGGCGAGGGCGATACTGACTTTACGCTGAGAGGGGTCGTTAATGGAGAGGGATACGTTGAAAGTGATAATGTGGCTTTTCTCACTGTGGCTAGTGAACGTTTCTGTCCTGCTATGGAAGATATGAATCATCAGGTCAATTTAGGGCGAAACATCACCTTAAACGGGCAACGCTTAAACAGCCAAGATGAAATTGCCTTCTACGCCAAGGGGTCTCGTAGACCGGTCAGAAGTCTACAATTTCAGGGTGGAAATACAAGATTTAATCTACCCCAAGACGATACTACAGATGACCTTGTTTGTGGATACGCTCCTGAAGAAGAAGGAGATGCAAATTCTAGGGATTATTTCACAACAAGAATACGTATTAGAAAAAGAGGTGGTGGGTCAGAAAGCATTTTAGCTTTTGGAAGATACGAAGGTAAATCTTATTTCGTAGGGGGCGAAGTGAGTCAGGTAACTTACTTCGAACGAGACATCAATACTAAACCTACTAATTTTTACTTTGGGGATAAGTTTAAGACTGCTTTTCAACAAGGTCAGGATTTTGAAGTTCAATTATATGCAAATGACCCTTGGACAATCAGGGCTAGTTCTTCTTGGATAGATGTTCCATCTGAATATAGGACAGGTATTCAATCTAAAACTATCAAAATTGAAGTAAAAGAAAGTGAGCAATTAGAAAAACGTCAGGGTTTCGTTTATGCCGTAGGACCAGAGGGAGAAACTGCAATCTTCCGAATAGAACAAGATGGTATTTGTACCCGACTGAATCTTACTGCCAATGCAGGAGTGCCTCAAAATATCTCTTGCCCAGGCACACAGATTCGCCTGAATGGTCGAGTCAGTCCTGAGCGAAACGATCTAACTTATAGTTGGACAGCAAGAAATGGAGGTAATATTGTGAGTGGTAGAAATACGCTTCGTCCTTATGTGGATGCTCCTGGCACTTATACTTTAGAAGTCCGCAATTCGGATGGTTGCACTGATTTATCTACAGTCACCGTCGGAGGTAATGAACCATTGGAAGCGCGTGCGACTATTCAAAATAATAGTTGCAATGGTTTTGCAGAAGGTCGAATTTCTGTGAACCCAAGAGGTGGCGATGGTGATTATAGTTACAAATGGTCGAACAGATCTACTGCTCGTACTATTCGAAATCTGACAGCGGGGAAATATACATTAACCATAACTGATGGAAATAAATGTGAGTATGTAGAAACCTTCGAGGTATCAGAACCGCCTAGCTTGATAGTAAAAGAAGTGGTCACTGGAAGTTCTTGTTCCGACAGAGGAGCTAATATTCAACTTGAAGTAGAAGGTGGGGCTGGCGGATACACCTACCAGTGGGAAGATGAAAGCGACGATAGTTTTATTTCAGGAGTTGGGGCTGGCAACTATGAAGTATTAGTAAGCGATCAAAACGGTTGCAGTAAGACACACGAAATAAGAGTTTTTCCAACTGGTGATATAGATGTGGAAGCACGCATTGTAAAATGCTCTAGCGATACTTTGGGAAGCATTGAGCTGTTGCTGCAAAATCCAATGGATTATGAATATTTTTGGACAAATGGAGCAAATACTCAGTATATAAATGATGTGCCTTTGGGAGACTATGGGGTGCTCGTAGTTGGCGAAAATGGTTGTATCAGCAATTTTGATTACACCATCACTGAAGAAGATGGATTATATGTAGATGCAATCGTGGAAGGTAACTCCTGTGCCCCCGAAGGTGCTACAGCGAACATTGTAGTAGAAGGAGGACTACCACCTTATCAATTTGAATGGTCAACAGGTTCCACCACAAACACATCAGAAAATCTACTGCCAGGCGAGTACACCGTTTTTATACAAGACAGTAATGGATGTACGCAATACGATACAATACAGATAGCTGCCACTGGGGATATTGAATTCGATCTTGTCAAAACAGATGTGCTGTGCTACGGAGAAAATACAGGCAGTACAGGTATCATCATAGAAAATGCTGAAACGTACGACTATTTGTGGACTACAGGAGATACTACACAGCAGCTCAACAATTTAGAAGCTGGTACTTACGATCTGTTCATTTCTAATAAGTTAGGTTGTGTAACAGAAACAAGCATTGTAGTGGAAGAAGCAGATGAAATTGCTACTTCTTATCTAATTGTGGATGCGAGTTGTCAGGAAGAAGATGGTGCAATTGATATGAGCGTTTTGGGAGGAACACCACCTTATCAATTCTTGTGGGAAGATGGCGAGACGACTGAAGATATTGAAAACTTGGCTAGTGGCGAATATTTGGTTAGCATCACCGACCAAAATGATTGCTCAATCATATCAAGTGCTGTAGTAGAAAGCAGTAGTGATTTGGTTATAGAAATTGACGATATTGACCATATTTCTGGAGATAATGAACTAGGGTTTATTGAAGTAACGGTTAACGGTGGAACTATGCCTTATCGTTATTCTTGGTTTAGAAATGATTTTTATTTTAGCTCGAAAGAAGATCTCTATGACATTCCAGAAGGTAATTACTACTTGGAAGTCAGAGACGCTACAGGTTGTAAAATAAAATCTGTGACCATTGCCATACTTTCTTTCAAACCTGATCGTCCTGGCCTAGATGTACCTGTTCAAATAGCAAAGATTGCAAGCCTTGAAATCTATCCAAATCCTAGTGATGGATGGTTCAACTTGAATACGAACGTGGAAGGTAAGATAAATTTGACCTTAAGAAATCAGTTAGGGCAGGTAGTGTGGACAAAATCAAATTTCATATTCACAGAAGATGATGCAGCATTAGACTTTTCTGAATATCAGAGCGGTGTTTATTTCTTGAATCTACAGCTAGGAGAAGTTGCGCTGACGAAGAAAATTATCATCGCTCGTTAATGCAAGCAGAATTGGAAGAGAAAGGCTTTACTGAATGTTCATCATGGTCTTTTTCTTCCAGTCATTAGACGGCTAGGAATCTTTATACCCTACCCTACTTTTTTCGTGTATACTCGCCGCACTTGGCGACTCCCAAGAAGATTTGGGGGAGAAATACAACATTTTATTAGGTTAGAGCAGCGGTTTTATTTTAACAAATACTAAAAATTGAATATTCACTCAACACGATATCCATTCTACTTTTTGTTAATTTTGATTTCGACTATAAGTTGCAATGATGACTTGGCAGAATTACCCTTGGTTGAAGTAGAGACTAAAGAGGTTCAATTGATGAGACTCAATAAACTATTCCTTGGTGCAACCATTAAAGGAACGGTGACAGATAATATGCAATGTGGTTTCTACATTTCCATAGACAGTATAGAACAAAATCTGATTTTAGTGGACTGTGCTACCTCCTTCGAGGCAACCATAGCCAATATAGAAGTAAATAAAAGGTATAGCGTACAAGCGTTTGTAGAAACCTTTGTTGATGGAGTTGGGACTCGTGTAGAAGTAGGAGAAAAAATTCCTTTTGTTCGGAATACTTTTCTTTTGGTAGAAGATTTTAAAGAATCTGACCGAACTAATGATTTTGTTTTTGTTAGAGCGTTTATTCAGGGGAATGACCGTTCAGACATTAGCGAACAAGGTTTTCTGTATTCTAGTACTACCGATTTAATACACTACGAAAACCCTGAGGTGCAACGCCAAATTGCTAGTTTGGATGCAGATGGTGCTAGTTCATTTTCAACGAATATTGGTGCATTGTCCTTCAATACTAACTACAAAGCGAGAGCTTATGCCATCGTTTGCGATAGTGCTTATTATAGTGAAATGATTAATATTCCTATGACTGATGGTTGGACACTGGTGGATAGCTTGGGAGGCGCAATTCCAGAGTCGTTCACGAATGGTATAGCAGTAGGATTGGAAGAAGTAGCTTATTTTGGATTAGGCTGCGAAGGCGATTGTATTGAATCAGCTTTATTCGAGAAGTTTTATCAGTTTTTGCCTGCCCCAGATTATCTAAGCAATACTTTTACTCATCTTTTTGGAACAGGTCTGAAAGATGGAGTTGCCTTTGCCATTGATAATACGCTCTATGCAGGTACGGGCTGTAATAGATTTGTTGATCCTGATGGAAAAGAAAGTTTTGGAAAATGCTTTCCTGATAGAAGATTGAGAAGTCTTAATTCAGATGCAGAGCAATGGGAACAAGTAGATGAAGTTCCAGATCCAAATATAGAAGAGGGCATTGCTTTTTCCATTGGAGGCAAAGGATACTTTGGGTTTGGTCGAGATGGAGCAGACAATTACCTCAATACTTTTTATGAATTTGATCCTGATTCCTCCGAAAGAATCAAATCTATCAGTACGCCCGACTCTAGTTTTACTGGTGCAGTGGATGCAGTGGGTTTTGCACTAAATGGAAAAGGTTACGTAATGACTGGAAGAGGTCAATTTGATGCTTTACAATCTGCTATTTGGGAGTTCACCCCTTCTAGTGCAGGAGGTAGCTGGACCTATTTTGGGGAATTCCCAGGTGCTTATTTGCGCTCTTCCGCTGCTGCTTTTGTCATTAGGGATAAGGCATACATTAGCACAGGAGACTTCGCTAATGGAACGCTCTATAACGACATTTGGGAATTTGACCCGACTGCTCCTCCTGAAAAACGCTTTCAACAAAGAACACCTTTGCCCTCTCTTCCAATTAGAGGTGCCGCTGGCTTTTCCTTAAATGGGAAAGGTTATTTGGTTGGAGGATTGATAAATGAACTTAGCGGCACACAAGTCAGGCGAGTCATGAATTCTTACATTTGGGAGTATACTGCTGCACAATAAATACAAGCCCGATGACGCATAATTTTACAACTGTTCTAATTTTATTATTGCCGCTGTGTTCGTTAGCTCAGGAAGTAAGCCTTGTTAGAACAGATACGGTTAGTATTCCGTTTGTTCTCACAGAACAAGCTGACCAGCTGTATCTTCAATACGATTCTGCTGCGATTGACAACAAAGATAAGTTGATCTCCCTTTTGCAACCCACTCACCTGAAACTAGAACGTGGAAATTTAAGACTTAATTACTTTCTATCCCCTCCGCGCAATGACTTTTATTATCAAGTGCAGCTTGAACTAGAGAACTTATCAAAATATCCAATCTCCCCCAATCGTGAGCAAATAGAGGGACAACTCAATGAAATTGTCTTGCCTGAACAGCAAATTATTTGGCAGGATGTGCTCTCCAGTAGCTTAATGTATCAACAAACCCATTATCTAAAAATACAATATCAACTATACGGAAAAGAGATCAGTTGTGATGATTCGCCTCCATTTTTCAGAAAGAAGAGAGATAAGATTATTGCCATTAGTTTAGCAGGTGTAGGGTTTGGATTGTTAACAACAGCTGCTTTGATACAAAGACCAAAGTACAATGAACAATATGAAGATTATAGAAATTCTTGGCTACTGGAAAATGACAGTAGCATTCTGAGTGACAAATTAAGTGAAGCCGTTAGACAACAAGAACGCTACAATACGCTGAATACTTTTGGTTTGGGATTCCTCGCAGCAGATGCTTTGGTTTTAACTTTCAATCTTGCTAATTACAGCAATAGAAAAAAAGCTTACAAACAATATTGTAGTATTAAAAAATAAGCCCATGCTACTAAGATTCTTACTACTCCTAACTTCGTTATCCATTCAAAAAAATGCTCTTGGTGATAACAATAGTTGCTTTAAAAGATTCTTCAATTTAGGCGATACCTATTTCAAAAATGACCAATTTGAAGAAGCAAAATTTCAGTTTGAAGCAGCACTCAAATGTGACGATATCAAAGCAAGTGAACGACAGCTTGGAGAAAAGCTATTGGATTCAGTGATTAATATTTATACCATTGCCTTGAAGCGGCAGAAATTCGTAGCAGACAGCATGAGAGGTATTGCCGAGATGGAGAGATCAAAATTTGAAGCATTAGCGGTTGAAGCAAAAGCCAATGAACTCTCACTAATTTCTAATTATCAATACGAGCAAAAAAACTTCCAAGAAGCCTTATTTTTGGCTTGGCAGTCTTTGATTTTAACCAAACGAACGCCCACCACCCAAATGCAAGTCAACTTCGCAAAAGCTGCGCATTCTAGCTTTAGACAGCAATTCCCGCATAATTTTGAAGCGGAAATTATAGCGGTACAAGCCGTAGCAGGGCAGAAATTCTTAGTACAATTAGCCAACAACAATATCTATTTGTTTCAACTCGAATCGGGAAATGGAGCACCTAAAATAAAAGCAATAGGAAATGCTACTCAGTTTTTCACTAACAATAAAGATGCTTTTCTATTAAACGATTTAAAAAATGGCTTAACTTATTGTAATAACATATCGCAATCAGAGCAGCATCTTTCCCAACAACAATCATATCTCTGTCATCTCGATTTTTCTGAAAACAATAGTGAAATACTTGCCTGCTCTAGATCAGGTTCAGCCATATTCTGGGATACTAGTACGGATAAGAGCAAGTCTTTAGATCACAAAAAGAATGCCGTTTACTATGGTGAAATTGCAGAAAATGGTGATCAGATTTTGACAACTGCTGCTGATGGACTACTAAGAATATGGAATAAAAAAGGAGTGTTGATAAGAGAAATAATTCCCGACGAAGAACTTCACATAAGCAAAGCCATATTCTCTCCTGAAGGTGAACAGATTATTGCTGCTTCCATCAAAGGTGAACTGCTGTTTATCAATTTATTGAACGACAACCAAGGAATTACTACCGCTCACAAAGGAAATATTCAAGACTTATTTTTCATTGATGATCACCAATTTGTATCCTATGGTATAGATAAACAAATCAAACTTTGGAACTTAGAAAAGCAATATGGAAAAAGCCTTCATCAAGCCGAATCTTTGATCAGTAGTAGTGGGCAGGATGCCTCGAAAAAATACATTTACTTTGCCTCAGAAGATGGAAAAGTTTTGCTTTGGAACACCCTTTCTAATGAAAAAAAGGAACTAGAAATTGCCACTAATGCCCGATTGGTTGCCATAGAAGTTTCAACCGATGGTCAATACATTTTAATGACTACCGATGCAGCGCGAGCACTTTTATGGGATACGCAAGGTCGCTTACTCACCTCTTTTAGTTTAGAAGAAAATGCTAAAGTGCCTACTATTTTTTCTAGCGATGGCAAATTCGTACTTTGTGTTGAACGGAATCAATTAGTAGCCTACCCTACACCCGCAACTGCTCTGAACCAGTTGAACACCAAACAAGTGTACTCTAGCAGTTATGTGCAAGAGCAACAAGCACTGTACCAGGTAGATAAATTGCTTGGAAAAGAATAAAAGATACTAGTACTTCAAACAAACTTCCTTGCTTTCCGAGAAAAAGTCAAGTGCAGTCGCGCCCCCTTGTCCACGAAGACCTGAATAGAAAATACCACCGCTTTGCAAATCTTTATTATCGGTCAGCCAAGAATTAATCCAAATAGTATTCGCATTTAATTGTGTAGCAAAACGATTAGCCTTACTGATGTCTTGTGTCCAAACTGCGGCAGAAGTCCCATATTTAGTAGCATTGGCGAGTTGTAAGGCTTCCTCTTCCGTATCAAAAATTTGTAGCGTAACGAGTGGTCCAAAAATTTCTTCTTGATTTAAAAAAGAGTCATTGTTCAAACCTTCTACAACTGTAGGACGCATGAAAAATCCTTCTTCCAATTCACCTTCTAGCACTACTTTTTCTCCGCCACAGAGTATATTCCCTCCTTCTAATTCTACTAACTTTACAACGCTTTCCATATTCTCCAAATGCGTTTGGGAAAGCAGTGCGCCCAAATCTGTTAAGCGAGCAAAAGGATCACCAATCTTGATAAATTGTGCACGCTTGACTAATTCTTCTTTGAATCTTTCATGAATACTACGTTGCACTAGGATTCGAGAAGCATGATGTTTACGTTGTCCATTATTAGAAAAAGAGGAACGCAACGTACCAAGCATCATTTGATCGAAATCACAATCTTCGAAGATGATATTTGGGTTATTACCGCCAATATTGATCGCTAATTTTTTGTTTTGACTAGCTGCATTTTGAATAATTTTTTTGCCTAATTCAGGATCTCCTGTAAAAGAAATAGCCTTGATCTTAGGATGCTCTACTATTTGATTGATTAACGGATTATTCTTTCCCTGAATGATATTCAAAACCCCTTTTGGCAAGCCCGTTCGTTCTAAATCTTTCGCTAAGAGGTAAGCGGTCAAGGGCGTGAACTGAGATACCTTGACAATCACACAGTTGCCCATTGCTAAGGCTGGCGCAATTTTTTTGCACAGTCCGTAAAGCGGCATATGACAGGAAGCAATGCCTCCAACAATTCCAATCGGTTGGCGAATGGTGTAGTGCATCAAATTGCCTTCTTGTTGATGAGCTGCATTATTCAGATTGAGCAACAGACCTGCGTAGTAACGAAAATAAGCTTGCGCGCCAGGAATGTCCTGACTAATGGACATGGTGATCGGTTTGCCTGTATCCACGGATTCAGCACGGGCATATTCACCTGCATTTTGCTCAATGATGTCCGCCACACGCATCAAAATGCGAAACCGTCGCTCCGAATCAAAGGCTTGCCATTCTGGAAGTGCTTTTTCAGCAAAAGTGATCGCCTGCTCCAAATCTTCCGTACCACTATCAGGAAAATGCGAGAATACCTTACCCGTTGCAGGATTGATATTGTCCAAATAATTACCAGAGATGGCAGGCATCAGCGTACCATTGATGTAGTTTTTGATGTACCTTTCGTTTGCCATAACGGGCATTAAGGTAAATTATATTTGGAGAAAATTTAACAGTTTAGAATTAAAAATATGTGTGTGAGAAAAGAGAGTTAAAGCCAATTATAGAACTATATCTGGCTCTAACTATGTCATAAAATGCACTTAGAGCCAGATATAGAGCAATTTTTTTGAATTTATCCTGCCTTTAATCGCACTTCAATATCTTGAAAAAAGCCATCACGATAAATTTTTAATTCTACTACATCACCATTTCGCATGGTGCTAATTACTTCTTGCAATTCTGGAAAAGTTGTGACCTCTCGATCGTTTACAGCAACAATAATATCCTTCTCTCGAACACCCGAATATTGCGCAGCACCCCCATCTACCAATTCGTTGACGACCAAACCTTGCGTGAAAGTCAGTCCAACTTCCTCGGCATATTCATTGTCCACCTCAAAAACCCCCACGCCAAGCATCACACGCTTAAATTCTCCATTTTCAATCAAATCATCCACGATGCGCTTCACTAAATTGATTGGAATGGCAAAAGAATAGCCCGCAAAACTTCCTGTACGTGTCGCAATAGCTGTATTGATACCTAGTAATTTTCCTTCTGAATCTACTAATGCTCCTCCACTGTTACCAGGATTAACGGCGGCATCTGTCTGAATGAACGACTCAATTCCATTGGCTTGCCGAGAACGAATGGCATCTATGGAGCGTCCTTTTGCACTGATGATCCCAGCGGTGACTGTAGAAGTCAAGTTGAACGGGTTTCCAACGGCTAAAGCCCATTCTCCAATTTCTGCTAAATCCGAATTGGCCAGTTCCAAAGTCGGTAAGCCTTCTGCTTCTATATCTAATACTGCCAAATCTGCTTCTGGATAAGTACCCACTACGGTCGCTTTGAATTGGCGGTTATCATTCAGCGTCACAGTGATTTCATCTGCAAAATCAATGACATGGTTATTGGTAATGATATAGCCATCAGAAGAGTAGACCACCCCAGAGCCTGTGCCCTGTTTTGGTCCGAAATATTCCTCGAAAGGATTAGAGAAGAAATTATCAAACGGATTACTGCTTTCTGATTGCTGTTGCCTTCTTTCAGCAGAAGTTTGCCTTCCTTCAATGTGTACCACCGCTGGCGTCGCAATTTTTGCAGCTTCTTTAAAGTCAAAAGGAAATTCTTTTCCTATTTTGGGCGTTATGTCGAATGCACTGGTCAGTTGTGCGGTTGAAGTAGGCTCAGCAGCAGGTGTTTGTAAGAAATATAATCCTCCAAGAACGATTAATCCACCAATAATGCCTGCAAGGACGAAGCCGAAAAGTTGTTTCATCATGAGTATGTATTTTGGCTGTTAATGATCTGCGTAAATTTGCTAAGTAATACGTGGTGATTAATTAGGTAAAATTTTCAGCCAAGATTTTTTTGATAGTTTTTCTTTCAAAATTTTTGAATAGCCGTAGCTATTGAAGAATTTTTAAAGGAAAAATAGCGTAAAAAGATGGGTTATAAATTACCGAATTAATTGACACGTGTTACTTAAATAAGTCAATTTCAGAATTGTTTCTACGGAAAGAAACAACAAACTCAAAGCTACAAAGATGTGAAATT